>NZ_JBSHAY010000023.1:0-149268 GCF_053611725.1 Streptomyces sp. NPDC054783
CGGCCGGGGCAGAGCGATGGGTCCCGGCGCCGTGTTCCCCGCACTGGGCGGGCCGGCGTCAGCGGTCGGCGCGCGGCCGGGTGAGGGTGAAGCGGTCGACGGGGACGAGGTCGCCGTAAGGTCCGCTGACGGTGTAGTAGGTGACGTGGATCGAGGTCGTGCCGCCGGGACGGCCGGGGTCGACCTCGAACGCGGCGAAGCCGTAGGAGTGTTCGGCGTCGCGCACCGCCGACCAGGGGGCGTCCTCGATGACGTAGACGGGCGGGCGTTTGCCGGTCGCCGGGTCGGCCGGGCCCACCTCGGTGATCACCCGGCACTGCGGGGTGGGGAAGAGGAGCTGGTTGGAGGGTGCCGAGGTGCCACCCCCGCCGATCACCATGTGCACGGTGCCCTTGGTGGTGTCGACGGTGTGCGTGTCGGTGGCGGCCGGGACCGGGGTGCGGGTGTCGTTGGGCTGCTGGCCACGGATGGGGTGCGAGCGCTCGTAGTGGTGCTCGTGGCCGCAGACGACCAGGTCGACGCCGTAGCGGTCGAACAGCGGTACCCACTCCTCACGGATGCCGAGGTCGGCGCCGTTGAACTTGTCGGCGGTCGAGATCACCACCTGGTGCATGCACACGACGACCCAGTCGATGTCGGGGTTCGCGCGGGCGGCGGCGAGTTCGGTCTCCAGCCAGCGCTTCTGCGCGCCGCCGGAGTAGCCGTGGACGTAGGAGTTTCCCCCGTCCTGCAGAGCGACGTCGTCGTTGTTGAGGCTGATCACCCTTACCGATCCCGCGGTGAACGCGTACCACAGGCCGTGCAGTTCCGCGTCGGCTCCGGCGTCGGGCAGGCTGAAGTAGGTCTGGTAGGCGCCGTAGCCGATGGGGCCGTTGCCGAGTTCGTTCTCGTGGTTGCCGGCGGCCGGCATCCAGGGCCGGTGGCGGGCCGAGCGGGAGTTGTTCTCGAACCAGTCGGACCAGGTGCGCACCCGGTCGGTGGACAGGTTGGCGTAGCAGAGGTCCCCGTTGACCAGGTGGAACAGGGGAGCGATCCGCTCGACGCCGGCGGTGGTGTCGCCGGCGGCCGGGGAGCCGAGGTTGTCGCTGACGTAGATGCCGTCGGCGTTCTTCCGGCCGAGACTCGGTGTGCCCTGGTCACCGAAGCTGGTGAAGGTGAACGCCGATCGGCCGCGCGGGGCGGTGCGTACGGTGCCGAACTCGGCCTGCGCACCCTCGTGCACGGCGGCGTAGACGTAGTCGCTGTCCGGCCTGAGGCCGCGCAGCCGGGCGTGGTGCACCTGTACCTCGGTGCCCGACTTGGCGTCGCGGTACGTCGTGGTCTGCGCGGCGACGGTACGGCCGAGGCCGCCGGCCGGGGTGCCGAGCAGCACGCGGGGCCGGGACACGGAAGCGGTGGTGTGCCAGGAGACCACGACCTCACGGGAGGCGTCGGCACCGAACTGCAGATGCAGCCCGGCGACCCGCGGTGCTCCGAGGGCGCCCGGCTTCTCCCACAGCACCGGGCTCGCCGCGGCGGGCGTGGCACCGACCGGCCCGATCGCACCGGCCAGCCCTGCCCCGGACGCACCCGCCAGCAGCGCGCGTCTGCTGGGGCCTGAACGGACAACAGAGTCAGGAGAGTTCATGGGCGTCGATTCTTACGGGGCGCCGGTGAACGGCACGGTGAGATCCGGGTGAACGAACCGCCAAACGGGACAAGCCGGTGCCGCCGCGGCAGGTCATCGGCGGGCCAAGAGTGATCCAAATGAGGGACATGCATTCCGACTTCCGGACGGAATCGCCGGGTACCGGCCATCCCCGGAGGAACCGAGCGTGGACGGCAGGCCCGATGACGCGCACCGTGCGTGAACGCCCCGCGTCGGCAGCCAGGTCCGGCGTGCGAGACGGCTGCGACCGGGGATCGCCAGTCCCGGCGCAGGCCCGGCCGGAATGCCTCCTTGCTGCGGCGGGCGTGCGTCGCCATACTCGACGGCGTTTGGCATGGCCACGTCGGATCTGTGGGCCGGCGTCCCCGTGCCTTCCATCCCTCCGGCCCCGGCTCACTGAGTGAACGGGGCAACCCCCACTGGAGGCCTCACATGACGCAACGTCGCACAGCTCTCACCACCCGCGGGCTCACCGGAGCGACTGCCGTGGTCCTCACCGCCGGCGCCGCGCTGCTCCCCGGCTCGGCCACGGCCGCCGCCACCGCTCCGGCCGCGGCCCGTGCCGCGGCCACCGCGAACCTCGTCGCCCGCCTGGGCGACCGTGCCGCCGGCTCCTACTACGACGCGGCGGCCCGCCGGTTCGTCGTCGACATCACCGATCCGGCCGCGGCCGGCCAGGTCCGCAACGCCGGTGCCGTGCCCAGAACCGTGCGCTACTCCACGGCCCAACTCCAAGGCACGCTCGGCACCTTGAACCAGCGGGCCCGAATCGCGGGCACCGCCTGGGCGATCGACCCCCGTCAGGACAAGGTGGTCGTGACCGTCGACCCGACGGTCACCGGGGCGAAGCGCAACCGGCTGCGCACCGTGGTCGACTCGCTCGGCGACAAGGTGGTCGTACGTCGGGCCGCCTCCGCGTTCAAGCCGTTCGTCGCGGGCGGCGACGCCATCTGGGGCAGCGGTGTCCGCTGCTCCCTCGGCTTCAATGTGACGGTGAACGACGCGCCGTACTTCCTCACCGCCGGGCACTGCGGCAACGCTTCCTCGACCTGGTCCGACTCGCAGGGCGGCGACGAGGTCGGCCAGACCGTCGACTCCCAGTTCCCCGGCACCGACTACGCCCTGGTCCAGTACGACGACGCGAACAGCGACCACTCGAGCGCCGTCGACCTCTACGACGGCAGCAGCCAGCAGATCACCCACGCCGCCGACGCCTACGTGGGCGAACCGGTCGAGCGCAGCGGCAGCACCTCGGGTGTCCACGGTGGGACGGTCAACGGACTGGACGCGACGGTGAACTATGAGGAGGGCACGGTCTCCGGACTCATCGACACCGATGTGTGCGCCGAGCCCGGCGACAGCGGCGGCGCGCTCTTCGACGGCGACGCGGCCATCGGGCTGACCTCGGGTGGCAGCGGTGACTGCAGTTCTGGGGGCGAGACCTTCTTCCAGCCGGTGCCGGCGGCGCTGAGCGCGGAGGGCGCGACGCTTCCGTAGCCCGGCGACCGTACGTCTCCGGCCAGCTCGGAACGCCTCAACCGGCCCTGCTGCGAGTCCGGTTGAGGCTGGCTGCCGCAGCGTGGCCGATGGACTGACCAACGCGGGCCACCACGTCGTCATGGCCGTGGCCGCATCGGCCACATGCGGCTCGGCGTCGGCGGCACATCGGGAACGGCAGCCGACGTTCACGGAGGTCACGGGCAGCCGGCCGCCGGGCCGCGCCGTGGACACCCGGAAGATCTCGGCCGCCGCCGGCTGCCGTTGGGCCTCGGCCCACTCGCTGGTCCGGGAGTCGGGCGTCGTTGATCACGATGGTGGCGTCGGACGGGGTCGCCGCAGCGACCTGGTCCTCGTCGGCGACATCGGGGCGCAGCGTCTCGACCCCCGCCTGCGGAGCATTCCCTTGCGCGTCCTCGGTTCGGTGCGCGAGCGCGTGGGATCGACCCTCGATGTGGTGGCCACCTGCGAGGAACTGGTGCAGGCGGTGGTGCCGGATCTTGCCGACATCGCCGTGTGTGCCGTTCCCGACGCCTTACGTGCTGACGCTGACCGACCTCAAGCCCCGCCTCGTTTCCCTGAGCCCCGAACCGCCCTGACTGGCGGCCGTCCCACCGCGCGCCGAGGCGATCCGGGTCTCCGGTGCCCACAGCCTGGTCACCACACCCCTGACTCTGCGGGGAAGCGTGCTGGGACCGATGAGCCTGTACCGCACCGACCAGGGTGACACCTACGACAAGGGCGATGTCACCATCGCCTTGACGATCCAGCGCCACCTGCTGCTTTGCCGGGCCGTGCCGCGGACGACCGTTGAAACCGCGCACATGCGCGTGCCCTCCGAAGAGGGCGGAGGCGGCGGGTTCGACATCTTCTCCCTCTCCGGCGCCCGTACCGCGCTGGTGGTCGGCGCAGTAGCCGGCCAAGGCACCTCGTTCTCCCCCGGCCCACCTTCGGTCGGGGCGAACTCCGGCTCGCCGAAGTCACCCCACGCCGGTGAACCGTGGCCGCAGGACGAGGTTGCCGCGCCCGAGCGACCGGACGGCAGCGATTCCAGCAAGCGGCCCGCACTTGCCCGTGGTGCCACACTGGTGAGCGCAAGAACGCCACCGGACACCGGGCGCGGCCTTGGCACGACTGCGCTCGTGTCGACTCCGGCCGAGGCCATCGCAACCTCCTCAGGCCGGATCTGCCGTTTGAACAGGCGACAGGCGTGCCACCAGTCGCTGAGTGGCTCTCGTCCCGGAACGGCGTGCCAGGGAAGACTGCAGATCTGACGCCGTGCTTGAAGGAGATGTGATGCAGGTAGCCGTGGTCACCTTCGACGGGTTCAACGAACTCGACAGCTTCATCGCTTCCGCGCTGATCAATCGATGCTCCAAGGACGGCCTGGAAGCCTTCATCACGACACCGACACCGGTGGTCACGTCGATGAACGGAGTGAAGGTGACCGGGCAGCGCCCGATGGAGTTCGTGACCGAAGCCGAAGTCGTGCTGATCGGTAGTGGCGTGAAGACACGAGATGTGGTCGCCGACGACCGGCTGATCTCCCGGCTGCCGCTCGATCCTTCGCGACAGCTCGTCGGTGCGCAATGCTCCGGCGCGCTGGTGCTCGCCCGGCTGGGGTTGCTCGACGGCATGCCGGCTTGCACCGACATGAAGAGCCGGCCTCTTGTCGAAGCCTGTGGCGTGACCGTGCTGGACGCGCCGTTCCACACCGAGGGGAACATCGCCACGGCAGGAGGCTGCCTGGCGTCCCAGTACCTCGCCACCTGGGTGATCACCCGCATGCTCGGGGAGGACGCTGCGCGCGAGGTCATCGGCTACGTTGCTCCGGTCGGCGAAAACCAGGAGACCATCGAACGCGCCGTGCGCGCCGTCCACACGGGAGCGGTCGCACTGCGCTGAGGTCCCGTGATCAGTCTCGGTACGATGAAGATCCACCACTTGAAGCTGTCTGGTCACGGCCCGCTGTGAGGGGGCGGTCGGTGCTGGTCACGGGCGATTGTCGGAATTCAGGCTCTCGTCCGGCGCATCACGGGTCCGCGGATTCCCCCGGCGCCGCACTCAGGAGACCAAATGAACGAACTGCTCACCGAGGCGATCGAAGCCCACGGCGGGAAGGCCCGCTGGCGCCGGCTGACCCAGGCGCGAGCCACCCTTGTCAGCGGCGGTCATCTGTTCGCCGTGAAAGGTCTGCCGCAGGATCCCGCGCCGCGCGAGATGACCGTTCTCCTCCACGAGGAGCACGCGTCGGTCAGGCCCTTCGGAGCTCCTGACCAGAAGACCGACTTCATGCCCGGACGTGTGAGCATCGACAAGCTCGACGGGCGGGTGGTGGCCGAACGCGAGGACCCACGGTCGTCCTTCAGCGGCCACACCCTGGAGACCCCTTGGGACCCGCTGGACCGCGCCTACTTCAACGGTTACGCCCTGTGGACCTACCTCACCACCCCGTTCCTGCTGGCCATGCCCGGTTTCACGGTCACCGAGATCGAGCCGTGGCGGGAAGGAGACGAGTTCTGGCGAGGACTGCGCGCCACGTTTCCACCCGAGATCGCCAGCCACAGCACCCACCAGGACTTCTACTTCGGCCCCGACCGGCTGTTGCGCCGACACGACTATCACGTCGATGTGGCAGGCGGATTCGCCGCCGCGCAGTACGTCTACGACTGCGTGGAAGCGGACGGCATCGTGCTGCCCACCAAGCGCCGGGCGTACCGCCGCGACGCCGATGGCCACCCCACCCTCGACCAGGTCATGGTCTCGATCGACCTCAGCGACATCCACTTCAGCTGACAGCACGGAGAACATCTGGCCGATGTGCTCGATGGCGGTGAGGAGTTCGTCCACGATGCCTTCGGCCTCATCGGGGTCGGCAGGCAGGGGAACGCCCGAGCTGGTTCGGTGAGTATGTCGGCATGGGCACCGTGTCGGACGATGCCAAGGTCTCGCATGCGCCGGCTGTGATGGCGCTCTTTGCCGGCGGCTCTGGCCGTAGTTCCGTGAAAGCGCAGGTCAGTGACGGGAAGACACCATCCGTCCCTCGGTGTCCGTACCGCCGCGATCAATGCGCTCCGGGACGTAGGGACAGTGGTCGGCTGCCGCGTGGTGATCGACGGCTCGGCCGGATCACGCCTGGAACTCGGTGAGATCGATGGCGTGAACGCGCAGTGGGTGGCCGTACACCGGGTGTACCGTCTCCCGCTCGGGCACCATGCCGAGCTTGCGGATGACGTTCTCGGAGGCGATGTCCTCCACCCGGTTGATGCTGATGACGCGGTCCAGGCCGCGGTCCTGGAGCGCGAACTCCAGCGTGGCGTGCGCGGCTTCGGACGCGTATCCCTGGCCCCAGAACTGTGAGCCGAGCCGCCAGCTGATCGCCACGGCGGGCATCACCTCCGGCAGGAACTCGGGCACGGACAGTCCCGTGAAGCCGATCAGTTCGCCCGAGGCCAGCAGCTCGACGGCGAAGAGTCCGAAGCCCTCCTCATCCCACTCCTCCTCCCATCGCTCGATGGCCTCGGCCGTGTGGTCCAGGTCGCGCACCGAGCCGTCGTCGATCCAGCGCATGACCCGTGGGTCCGCGTTGATGTCCGCCATCGGCGCGAGGTCGTCGTCGTGCCAGCTACGGAGGAGGAGACGGGGTGTGCGGATCTCGGTCATGCACCCATACTGCCGAAGCCAAGCGCCTCATCGGTAATCCGGCGCTCACCCGCGCGGCCGCTCCGGAAGCCGGCACCTTTTTGTCGACCCGGTCGGCCAAGGCGCGTCAGTGGTGGTGGCCGTGCCGGTCGAGGGTCTCCACGGGTGTCGCGCCGGGGCGGGCCACTGTGGTACGGGGATGCGGCTCGGGCCCCAGGTGGCGTTCCCGCCTCGGTGACGGGGCCTGGGTCTGGCGGATGACCGGGTTCTCGTCCCGTCGGCTAGCTCGGAGAAACGGGGAAGAGCAGGCAGCTGCTGGTGGCATGGGCGAGCAGGCGGTCCTCGGAATCCAACAGGTCGGCTTGTGCGAGGGCGGTGCGGCGGCCGTGGTTGAGGACGGTGCCGATGGCGCGGACCTTGCCGGTGTCGACCGTGATCGGCCGCAGGAACTTCACACTCAGGTCGAGCGAGGTGTATCCCATGCCCGCCGGAAGAACGGACTGCACGGCACAGCCCGCAGCCGAGTCGAGGAGAGTGGCGTAGACCCCGCCATGGACACTGCCGATGGGGTTGTAGTGCTCCTCGCCCGGTTCCAGGGCGAAGACGGCGCTGCCGAACTCAACCTGTTCCAGCGTGAATCCGAGGGTCGCGGCGATGGGCGGGGCGGGCAGGCGTCCGCACAGTACCCTGCGCAGGAAGTCGAGGCCGCTCTCCTGGCCGACGGCGGCCGCGGAGACGCTCGGATCCTGCCACTCGAACGTGCGTGACCTGCTCATCGACCTCTTCCTCCTGCTGTCTGTGGAAATAGAAGTTAGCCAGCCTCGTATCTGGCTGTCAACGTCGAAGTCAGCCTACGATGACCGCATGACCTGGCTGGAGACCAGTACGGAGAACTGCACGGTGCAGCGCACCCTCGACCTGATCGGCGAGAAGTGGTCGCTGCTGGTGTTGCGTGACGCCATGAACGGCGTGCACCGTTTCGATGACTTCCGTCGGCACGTGGGACTTTCGGAGGCGGTGCTGGCGGACCGGCTGCGCAAACTGGTGGCCGCGGGGATCCTGGAGACCGTCCCGTACCGCGAGCCCGGACACCGCACTCGCCACGAGTACCGGCTCACCCGGAAGGGCTGGGACCTGTGGCCCGTGATGATCGCCCTGAAGCAGTGGGGCGATCGCTACACCGCTGACCCGGAGGGGCCGCCGCTGGAGGTGCGTCACCGTGACTGCGGCGAGCAGGTGGAAGCCGTCGTCATCTGCACGGGCGATCACGGGCCGCTCGGCCCACGACAGGCGTACACGCGCCCTGGCGCCTCCGCACACGCCGTGACCTGAAGGGCGCCGACCTTCCGGGAGGTGCCGGGGACGCCTCGCACACAGCACTTCCGGTGCCGCTCGGGACCCTGGACCGAGTGGGTGTCTTCCGGCGTGCCGGACGCTGACGTGTCCCGGGTGTTCGCGGGCGGCTCTTAGCCTCGGCGACATGCTGGGGCTTCCTGCTCATGTCCGTGCCTGCCTTTTCGACCTCGACGGGGTGCTCACGCAGACCGCGAAGGTGCACGCGGCAGCGTGGAAGGAGATGTTCGACGGCTACCTCCACGAGCGTGCGACGCGTGAGGGGACCGCGTTCGTGCCGTTCGACGCGGTCGGTGACTACGACGAGTACGTGGACGGGCGCCCCCGTGCGGACGGCGTGCGCACGTTTCTCGCCGCACGCGGGATCGAGCTGCCCGAGGGATCGCCGGAGGACCCGCCGGGGGCCGAGACCGTGAACGGGCTGGGCAACCGGAAGAACGAGCTGGTGCTGCGGCGGATCCGCGAGGACGGCGTCGAGCCGTACGAGGGATCGGTCCGGTTCGTGCACGCCGTCCGGGAGGCCGGTCTGCGCTGCGCGGTGGTGTCGTCCAGCGCGAACTGCCGGGACGTCCTGGTGGCGGCCGGCATCGAGGACCTGTTCGACGAGCGGATCGACGGAGTGGTGGCGCGTGAGCGCCGGCTCCGGGGCAAGCCGGCTCCGGACACCTACCTGGAGGCGGCCCGAGGCCTGGCGACGGATCCGTACGAAGCGGCGGTGTTCGAGGACGCCCTGGCCGGCGTCGAGGCGGGCCGAGCGGGCCGGTTCGGTGCCGTCGTGGGGGTCGACAGGGTGGGCCAGGCGGAGCAGCTGCGGGCGCACGGCGCCGATGTGGTGGTCCGCGACCTGGGCGAACTTCTGGAGGCGCCGTGATCACCCATCCGAGCTTCACCGTCGAGCCGTGGTGCCTGCGCGAGACCGAGCTGAACCTGGACGTGCTCGCCCAGAGCGAGTCGGTGTTCGCACTGTCCAACGGGCACGTCGGATGGCGCGGCAACCTCGACGAGGGAGAACCGCACGGACTGCCCGGCGCGTACCTCAACGGCGTCTACGAGCAGCATCCACTGCCGTACGCGGAAGCCGGCTACGGATACCCCGAGTCCGGCCAGACGATGATCAACGTCACCGACGGCAAGGTCATCCGGCTGCTGGTCGACGACCACCCGTGCGATCTGCGCTACGGCAGGCTGCGCACGCACGAACGGGTTCTGGACTTCCGGACCGGTGTGCTCAGCCGCAACGCGCAGTGGACCTCGCCCGGCGGCCGTACGGTCCGGATCACCTCACGCCGGCTGGTGTCCTTCACCCAGCGAGCGGTGGCCGCGATCGTGTACGAGGTGGAGCCGATCGACGGGCCCACCACGGTGGCCGTACAGTCCGAGCTCGTCGCCAACGAACAGCTGCCCCGCTTCGAGGGCGACCCGCGTGTCGCCGCCGCGACCGAGTCACCGCTGGTGCCCGAGGAACACTTCGCGCAGGAGACCAGGCTGCGGCTCGTGCACTGCACCGGGCGCAGCCGACTGCGGGTCGCGGCTGCTGCCGACCATCTCGTCGACGGACCCGAGAGCACGAGCTGGACAGCACAGAGCGAGTCCGATGTCAGCCGGCTGACGGTGACGGCGGACCTCGTGCCCGGACAGCCGTTGCGACTGGTGAAGTTCGTGGCGTACGGATGGTCGGGGGAGCGTTCGCTGCCGGCCGTGCACGATCAGGTGGACGGAGCAGTGGCGGCCGCGGTCAGCACCGGCTGGGAAGGGCTCGTCGCCGCGCAGCGGGCGTACCTGGATCGCTTCTGGGACTGCGCGGACGTCGAGGTGGAGGGCGATGCGCAGATCCAGCAGGCGGTGCGGTTCGCTCTCTTCCATGTGCTCCAGGCGGCGGCCCGCGGCGAGAACCGGGCGATTCCCGCGAAGGGCCTGACCGGAACGGGTTACGACGGGCACTCCTTCTGGGACACCGAGTCCTATGTACTGCCCGTACTGTCGTACACCGCGCCGGGGGCCGTGGCATCGGCGCTGAGGGCGCGCCACCGGATGCTGCCGGCGGCGCGCGAACGCGCCCGTCAGCTGGGGCTCGCCGGAGCGGCGTTTCCCTGGCGGACGATCGACGGCGCCGAGTGCTCCGCCTACTGGCCGGCCGGGACCGCCGCCTTCCATGTCAACGCCGACATCGCCCTGGCCGCCGTACGGTACGTCATGGTGACCGGGGACGAGGACTTCGAGCGTGGCGAGGGACTCGACCTCCTCGTGGACACCGCCCGTCTGTGGCGGTCCCTGGGACACCATGACGCGGAAGGTGTCTTCCACATCGACGGGGTCACCGGCCCCGACGAGTACAGCGCCGTCGCCCGCGACAACCTGTACACCAATCTGATGGCCCGTCAGAACCTGCTCGCCGCCGCGAACGTGACCACGCGCCATACGGAACGCGCCGAGGAGCTCGGTGTCGACGAGGAGGAGGCCGCGGGGTGGCGGGACGCCGCGGCCCGCATGGCCATGCCGTACAACGAGTCCCTGGGTGTGCACGAGCAGTCGGCCGGTTTCACGACCTTCCAGCGCTGGGACTTCGAGGCGACCCCGCCCGAGAACTACCCTCTGCTGCTGCACTACCCCTACTTCGACCTGTATCGCAGGCAGGTGCTGAAGCAGGCCGACCTCGTCATGGCGATGATGGAGTGCCCGCACCTCTTCTCCGACGAGCAGAAGGCGCGCAATTTCGCCTACTACGAACCGCTGACCGTCCGGGACTCCTCCCTCTCGGCGTGCTGTCAGGCGGTGCTCGCCGCCGAGACCGGACATCTGCGGCTGGCCTACGCCTACCTGAGCGAGGCCGCGCTGATGGACCTGGACGACCTGGAGCACAACACCCGCGACGGGCTGCACATCGCCTCCCTCGCGGGAACCTGGATCGCCCTGGTCAATGGTTTCGGGGGCATGCGGCGGTACCTCAGCGACGAGGGCAGGCCGGACCCGCTGTCGTTCGCACCGCGCCTGCCCGAAGCGCTGTCCCGGGTGGCCTTCACGGTGCTGGTGTCCGGCCGCAGACTGAAGGTGGACATCGGCCCGTCCCAGGCGCGCTACCACTTGCTGGAAGGTGAACCGATGGCCTTCCTGCATCACGGAGAGCCGATGACCGTGACCGTCGATGCGCCGGTGGACTGCCCGTTGCCTCCCACGCCCACCCGCCCCGAGCCGCAGCAGCCGCCGGGCCGGCGTCCGGAGGGCCTTCCCGTGGGGGAGGAACACCGGGCGGAGACCCAGGAGTAGACGACGGCAGGTGAACCGGGCCAGGTGAACCGGGCGGTGGCTCGACGGCCTGGGCTCTCCGGAGCGCCCCCTCGTTCCGTGGCGCCACCGGCGTCGGTGCGCCTCGGGTGCAGGCGGTCGTGGACGACGCCCGTCGGCCTCCTCGGCGGTCACTCCTGCCACGCCGGCGGCCGGGCCGTCACCGCGGCCACGACAATGGCTTGCACGTCCGCGGTGTCCACGTCGTCGCGCACCGCCCCGGCCTGCTGGGCGCGGTCGAGGAGCGCGCCGCACCACTCGCGCAGCTGCGCCGTCGGCTCCTGATCACCGGCTGTGCCGGGCGGATCCGAGGACTGTGTCCCATCCTCTTTCCGCAGGCCACAGGGACACGGCGCGCGGTGGCAACTGGCGGCACGATGACGTGGTGACGCCTGAGCGTCACGCCCGTTCAGCGGGTTGTTACCCGGCCGCGGGGCGAGCAGCGTTAAAATTACCCAAATCGGTGCCCTGGCTTCCGGACCCGGGCTGCCGCTCGACCTGTACGACCCTGGGGAGCGGCACAGTGGCGAGGTCTTCTGAGGAACGCAGCGTCACACGCAATGCTGGTGTGCGGGGCAGGTTGCTGCCCGTGCTGCCTGCTCTGCTGCTGCTCATCGGCCTGGTCGTCGGCCTCGCTACGCCCCGCGATGTCAGGCCGGACGCCTTCCTCGCCACAGCCATGGTTTCTGCCGCGGCGCTGCTGCCCCTGTGGGGGACCGTGCTCATCGGGGTGGGCGCGTGCACGATCTTCGTCGGCTTGATGGTGGACTTCAATGGGCTGCGGGATGCGACCGCCTACTCCGAGCTGGCCACGCTCACCGCGATCGCGGCATTCGCCGTCTTCTTCAACCGCCTGCTCGACCGGCACGCCCATCAGCTGGTTCAGGTCCGCTCAGTGGCCGAGACCGCCCAGCTGGCGGTGCTGCATCCGGTACCGCGACACCTCGGGCACGTCACGCTCGAGAGCCTGTACCTGGCAGCCGCGGCGGAAGCCCGTATCGGCGGCGACCTGTACGAGGCGATACACACCCCGCACGGCGTACGGCTGCTCATCGGCGACGTACGCGGCAAGGGCCTGCTCGCGATCCAGACCGCCGCGACGCTGCTCAGCGCCTTCCGTGAGGCCGCCCACGACGCGCCGGACCTGCCCCACCTCGCGCGCCGCCTGGAGACGAGCATGAGCCGCCATGCCTCCCAGTACCCGGGCGTCCCGGGCTCGGAGATCGCTGAACGCTTCATCACCGCTCTCCTTGCCGAGATCCCGGACGATGAGCCGGTGGTCCGGACCGTCACCTGCGGCCACCCGCCCCCGCTGCTGCTGCACCACGGCGGGGTCCGGGAGCTTCAGCCCGCCGCTCCCTCGCCGCCGCTCAACCTGGGCATGCTGATGAGCGACGGCTACCACGTCGACCTCGCCCCGTTCCACCCTGGGGACAAGCTCCTGCTGTACACCGACGGGGTCACCGAGACCCGCGACCGCTCCGGCGCCTTCTACCCGCTTGCCGAACGCATCCGCTCGTGGAGCAGCGAGTCACCCCACCAGCTCCTCCACCACCTCCACCGCGACCTGATCGCCTACAGCGGCGGTGCACTCGACGACGACATCGCTGCCCTCCTCGCCCAGCGGCACCCGGGCCGCTGAGCCACAGAACGCGTCGAGCTCCACGACGCGCGATCCGGCTGCGCGCCGGGGTGAGGAGTTCGGGAGGGTCGTGCCGCTGCTGCCCGCCGGGCGGCGAAGAGCCTGGCGTTCATGGCCCGCCGGCGTGCTGATCGCGGCGGTCACTCGACCGGGGCTCGGTACACCGCCCCACTGACGGACAGATCGCCCCCGAACTGGGCGATCTGCGCAACGGTCGCGTTGCTGAACGAGAGCGTGCGGGCGGGAACGGCAGGGTGGGACAACCAGCTCGGTACGGCATCGGGGGTGATGGTGACGGTTCGGTCGGCCGGGAGCGGGGCGCCGCCGAGGCCTGTGACCGTGCCGGACAGCTTGCGCACATAGAAGGTCACCACACCGCCGCTGCCTTTGCCTCTGAGGGTGGCCGTGCTCCTGGCTCCGGCTCGCAGCCGCATCGCGGCGCGGCCACGGCCTGCGGTCACGTCGAGGTCGACGGCGGTCACCGATCCGGCCGTGAACTTCAGCACCCGCACGGCCCCAGCCTCGGTGCGCACGGTGACCACACCCTCGAAGCGGGCCCCGCGAACTACGAGCCTGTCGCTTCGCAGTTCCCAGGAGGGGTTCGCGGGACGGACGGGTGGCCGATCGAGCGGTGCCTCGGAGGGAGCCGGCGGCGCGCTCGTGGCTGCTCGTGCGGTGCTCACGGATGCCCGCGCGGAGCTCGACGGCGTCGGTGTGCTACTCGCCTGTGTCGGCCCGGTGTCCGTGGGCGTCGGTGTGCCGCTCGCCTGTGTCGGTCCGACGTCCGTGGGCGTCGGTGTGAAGGTCGAGGGGGTCTCGGATCCGGTGGTGGTGTCTGCGGGGGCCAGGAGCGTCTTCGTCGCCATGGGCGTGGTGAGGTGCAGGGCCAGGGGGACGGCTGCCGCGGCCAGTGTGCAGACAATGGGGCGCTGCACTCGGCCGATCATGCGGCTGCGCTTGTCACTTGTCACGTTGGCTCTCCCGCCGCCGGAACGGCTGTGGAGGCGCTGTGCGTCGCAGTCGTGGTCGCAGTCGCTCCAGTGGCCGTCGGCGGCTCGGCGGCGGTGGGCGGGATCCAGGCACAGGCCAAGGAGCCGCCGATCAGGGCGGAGATCAGTCCGAGCAGGAAGCCCCCGAAGTTTGCGACGGGGAAGGAGACGAGGGCGAGCAGCAGGGTGGCGATGCCGGCGAATACGCGAAGGCGCTGCTGGTACCAGAGGCTGAGGCCCAGGGCCATGAGCAGAATGCCGATGACCAGGGATCCGGCGCCCGAGGTGGTCGACAAGGCCAGCGGCACTGCGCCGAGATCAAGGTGCGCGTATGGCAGATACAGGATGGGGAGGCTCGCCTGGAAGGTGAACACCCCGGCCCAGAAGGGGCGCTCACCGCGCCAGGTTCTGAACCTGCGCCGGGCATCGGCGGCCGTGAAGCGCGGTCTCGCGGGGCGGCGGAGGGAGTCGATGAACACGTGTCCTGTCCTGATCAGGGTGGGGCGAGAACATTCCGGCTCGGATGACGACGGGCCTGGGGCGCGTACGACGCGCCGCCCGGTCAGAAGCATTCGTGGCGGCCCTGCTTGAGCTGCTCGTAGAGGCCGGGGATGCTGAACGTGCCGGCCGAGACCGCGATCGCCGTCACGCGCACGTTGGTCAGCGTGGCCGACACGGCCTGCTGCCCGACACCGTTGGGGTCGAAGAACCGGGAGTCCCTGTCGCCCGGATCGACCGGTCCCTTGGTGATCGCACCCTGTGCGACACCGGTGTCGATCCCTCTGAAATCCGCCTGTCCGATCAACTCGGATGTCGCGTTGATGAACAGGTTCGTCGCCTCGGCCGGATGCTCGTTGCCGCCGGTGAGTCTCAACGTCTGTGGGCCCAGTACCGGGATGTCGACCACCACGGACTGGCACAATCCGCTGACCGTGGCGTGTCGCGCTCCAATGACCATGACCGGCACGGGGCTGCCCTTCTTGGGCACGTCCACCATGCCGTAGAGGCTGAAGCCGCGCATGGTCAGCGTGTCCGCGGTCACCTGGAATCGCTGGCCGGAGACGAAGAAGGACGCGGCCAGGGCTCCCTGTGCCATGGCGACGGCGAGGGCTGCGGAGGCCACGATGCCGGGGATCAGGACGGCGGCGAAGCGCCTCCAGCAGGTTCTGCCGGCGTGGTGCAAGATCCCATCTCCTCCGGTTGTGAGGTGAATCCGCCCGTGCCCGGCAGGGCGGACGACACCCCTTCGTCCGGTGCCGGATCCTAGGCTTCCGGAAGCGTCAACCGGCGGCACGCCAGGTCCGCCGTACGAGTGTTGTGACTCTTGTTGGGCCCTACGGGTGACCCGCCCTGTCGCCGCCAGGATCGCTGCACTGATGTGTCGAACGGATGCCGCGCCGGGGCCGTCAGATGGCGGTGATCACCAGTACGGCCTGGTCGTCGAGGGTGGCATTGCCCGCGAACGCGGTGACCGCCGTGGTGATGGACTCGACGACGGCAGCGGCTGTCGGCGTCATGGTCCGGACGGCGACGAGCGCGTCGGACAAGCGATCCTCGCCGAAGAACTCGCCGTCGGCGGAACGGGCCTCGGTGATGCCGTCGGTGACCAGGACGAGGCTGTCGCCGACGTGGAGTTCGATGCGGCACGGGGAGAAGTCGGGATCAGGACCGATGCCCAACAGCAGGCCCGGTTGCGTGTGTTCTACGACCGTGCCGTCGGCGCGGCGCACGAGTGGCGGTACGTGCCCTGCTCGGATCAGGTCGAGCGTGAGGTGGGACGCGATGTGCCGCAGTTCGCCGTAGACGAGCGAAACGAACTGGTCGTCATCGGTGGTGTTCCCCGTCAACGCGTCGTTGATGGCGGTGACCACGGCAGCCGGCTCGTCGAGGAGGCGGGCGGCGGCGCGTGCGGTGTGGCGGACCATTCCGGTGGTGGTGGCTGCCAGCGCGCCACGTCCGGAGACGTCGCCGATCATGAGCGCCCAGCGGTCGGCGGGCAGCGGGAAGACGTCGTAGAAGTCGCCGCCGACCTCGAGGCCCTCGCCGGCCGGGTGGTACGAGGCCGCCAGGGTGGCGCCGGGAATCCTGGGCAACTCGGGAGGCAACAGGCCTGCCTGGAGATCGTGGGAAAGCCGGACGCGGTCGGTGAACTGATGGGCGTTGTCGGCACTCGAAGCGGCCCGGCGGGCGAGTTCCTGGGCCAGGGCCATTTTGCGTTCGTCCAGAGGCAGGTCGGTGGCCAGGAGGGTCAGCGCTCCGAAGGTGCGGCCCCTGGTGGAAAGCGGCACGCACACGTAATCCATGACGCCGAGCCGCGCGCGCAGGCCGCTCGCGTGGCCGGATTCGGTGGCGCCGGAGGCAAGGACTCGGGCGACAGCGGCGTCCACCTCGTCGCACAGCGCGGGGGAAGAGAGGAGCTTCTCCCCCTCCCGGGTCGACGCTGCGATGGCGATGCGCTGGGTCTCGCCGCGCTCGGATACGTGGACAGCACACAGCGGCGCCAGGGTCGGGACCGTCAGCCGGGCCATGCGCTGGAGGCTGTCCGCATAGTGCGTCTCGCCGGTGATGGCGGTGCTGGCCTCCAGCAGGAAGGCCAGATCCTCCCGGGCGGCCTTCTCGCGTTCCTGGGCGGCGCGGCTGGCCTCCACCGCGGCGTGGCGTTCGATGGCCAGCGCGGCTATGCGGGCGAAGGAGGCGCTGAGGGCCACGTCCTTGTCCGTGGGAGCCTTGGGCGCGCGGTGGTACATCGCGAAGGTGCCCAGGAGTCGGCGGTCCGCGTCCTGGATGGGTGTGGACCAGCACGCCGCGACCCCGGCCCTCAGTGCAAGTTCGCGGTAGTCCTTCCACAGGGGATCGGTGGCGATGTCCGTGACGATCACCGGTTCGCGCCGGAAGGCGGTCGTGCCGCATGAGCCGATGCCCTCCGCGATGGGTGCCCCGTCGACCGCGTCGTTGTAGAAGTCGGGCAGGCGCGGGCCGGTGCCGTGCCGCAGGCGCTGTCCGTCGGGATCGACGAGCAGTACCGAGACGAGCATGTCCGGGGAGAGCTCCTCGATCGCGGTGGCCATGCCACGGAGGATCTCGTCCAGCGGGGCGTCACGCGCGATCTGCTCCAGCAGCGCGCGCTGCTCGGCGGCCAGGAGATGCGCGTGGTGGTACGCGGTGGTCTCGACCGCGATCACCACGACCCCGTCGATCCGGCCGGCGGCGTCCCGGCGGGGCTCGTAGGTGAAGTCGAAGAACCCTTCCCGCTGCTTGCCCGGGCAGCCCAGCAGAAGTCGCCCGCCCCGGGCCCTGAATGCCACACCGGTGCGGTAGACCGCATCGAGCCGGTCGAGGACGCCCTGCGGAACCAGTTCCGGAATCACCTTTCCGACCGGCTCGCCGAGGCGCCCGCGGTCGCACCCGAGGGTTTCGAAGAATGCCGAGTTCGCCGCTTCCAGCAGGTGTCTCGGGCCGCTGAGCGCAGCGAAGATCACCGGGGCCTGCCCGAACAGGTCCGCGTACTCCTCGCTCCGTCGGTCGACGGAGACCGACTGGGCCGTCGCCGCACTGCGGGGACGGAAATATGTGGACATGACAGGCCGCCCTCTCCTGTCTCGTCCGCGCTGACCGCGCCGTCCGGATGTCTCCACTCTGACACATGTCTCCGCTGTTGCCAGACGGGAACCAGGCCGACCACGGTGGCGCAGCGGAGGCCTCGCCGGAGGACCACCCTCGCATTCTGCGACCTCGCCGCGCATACGGGCTGGTCAGCCTGCACCGGGGCGCCGGCCGCCGTTCCCGAGCCACCTCTCGATCAACTGGCGTGGCAGCCCCCTGACCAGCGATGACGTCGTCGGTGAACAACATCGCGGCGGCCACCGCCCACACCCGCTGAAAGTCCATGAGAGCGCCTTCGCGCTGCAGGGCGTGCGCGGGGTCGGAGCGCGTACTTGCAGCCGCCGTCCGTGGACGGGCGAGGGCGCCGGGGCAGTCGTCAGGTGCCGGTGGCGAGAGCGCGCCGGAACCGTGCGGTTGGTTCGATACCGAAGCGGGGCTCGGTGGCGTGCCCGACCGGTTCAACCGTGACGGCTCGGGGGCGGGGCGCAGGCCCCGGGGCGGGTTCCGCCGTGGGCGTGGAGGAAGGCTAGCAGATCGCAGACGGACTGGCCGAGGACCTGGTCGTGGCCCGCACCGGGGTAGGCGCGGTAGACCAGTGAGGGGGAGCCCAGGCGACGTAGGCGGGCCACGACCTCGTCGGTCCAGGCCGGCGGCACATCCTCGTCGGCGCCACCCTGGATGACCAGTGTGGGGACGGTGACGGCGGAGCGGTCCGGATCGCCGTAGGCGCCCATCCGCTCGCTCATGCGCCGCAGTTGATCTCCATTCAGCGGCAGCATCCGCTCGGTGTTCACCCCTTTGAGCACGGGGTCGCTGTGCGTCACGCAGTCGGCGATGACCCGGGAGGCCGTAGCGGCTGCCGAGGGCCCCAGCAGCGAACGCAGATCCGCCGCAGGGCCGCCGGGCTCGGTGGCGGACAGACCGACGAGCGAGTAGAAGGCGAAGGACAGCTCGCTGGGCACATGGGAGGCTCTCACCCCCGCGAGCATTGCCTCCAGGTGGCTGGCCGGGGCGACGGCCACCGCCGCGCCAAGGCGCTGGCCGCCCGTCCGGCGCTCGGTGTGGGTGGCGAACAGTGCGGCCTGGCCCCCTTGTGAGTGCCCGACCGCGAACCACACCGGCGCCAGGCTGGGCACCAGCCGGCGAGCCGCGGTGACGATGTCGGCCACGGCGTTGCCCTCGTCCACGCCGACCAGATAGGTGTGCGGGCCCGGGGTGCCCAGTCCGGGGTAGTCCGAGGCAGTGACCGCGTACCCGGCCCGCAGGAGCGCGCGCAGTTCCTGAGCGAAGGCCTCCGAGCCCAGGTTCGCTGACTGCGAGGGTGCGCAGGCGTCGGCCACGCCGGTCGTTCCATGCGCCCAGGACACCACCGGCCAGCCTCCCTGGGGAGCGCTGCCCGACGGCAGCAGTACGGTGCCGCTGACGGCAACGTTCGCGCCGCGCGCGTTGGTGGAGTGGTACAGCACCGTCCAGCGCCGCGCGCTCCCCAGCCGCGCATCAGGGCCATGGTCTGTCGCCGCAATCAGTGTGCCCGGTTCCGCGGATGGCAGCGGATCGGGTATTTGGTAGGCGTGGTCGATCCAGGTCACAGCGGATGCAAGGTGCCGGTCCGGCGCCACGGGGGGACTCCCGGTGCGGTCCGACGGGCGGGAGGCGGGGCAGCCGGCCGCTGTCGCGGCGAGCGCGACCGTGACCGCTGTGGTAAGCCATCGGGGGCGCCGTGGCCGACGCTGTCCTGTGCCTGCGCCTGTCCTCGGGAAGTGAAACGGGCTCGGTATCCCCACGAACGGATACTCCCTTCCAACAGGCCTGTTGTGTCCCACTCTGGTGTCTTCGTGAGTGGCAGGCATGCGGAAGTAGGCCGTCCGGTCCGCCTGCCCGCCGGCGTGACGATCCGTGGATGCCTCCCACCTCGGCTACGACAGCAACCCCGACCCTGCCCGGAATGCGCTGGCTGAGGACGTCGCACGCACTCGGTGGCGGGGGAATGGGCACGGACACTTCTCGCCACAGAGATCGTCTTCGTCAGCGACCTCGCCGCAGCGGGCGTCGCATGGGCGGCGGCGACGGGATACAGCGACGAGGCGACGATCGGAGGGTGCTGCGGCAGATCCGGCGGAAGCCGGCCAGGACCGTAAGTCCCTACGACGGAAAACGACCGACCGCGTAGCACAGCGGCCCGCTCGCCCAGCCCTCGACTCCGACGATCCGGTGGACGATTGCCGCCGGCGGGACGGCTGGTCGCTCAGGGCTGCACCGAGTCGAACGGCAGAGCGCGACGGAAGACGACCATGGCCTGGCCGGGGCCGTTGTAGTCGTCGACGACCTTCGCGTCGAAGCCGAGACTGCGATGGAATGCGATCGAGCCGGTGTTTCCGAGTGACGTGATCGCCTTCAACCGAAGCGCGCCACGGCGATGCGCGGCGTCAGCGAACGCCGTATACAGACGGCGCCCGATACCGGTACCGCGGGCATCGTCCCGAGTGGCGATCAGGTGTACGTAGCCGGTGCCGGTCGGGGTGACGAATCCGATGACGTACCCCTGGATTCCGTCCTCGGCCCGTGCGACCAGACAGGTCTCACCGAACTCTTGCACCAGCGCCAGAAGGTGCAGGGACCGAAGGTCCCGTTCTCCCCAGTACCGGTGGTGATCGGCAAGAACCTGATGGATGTCGGTCATCTCTGCCGAGGTGATCTGTGCGCGCATGGCAGCGATCATGGCAGACGCCCTGCCGTTCGAGGAGCGGCAGGGCCGGCCGCCCCTTGACGTAGCAAGCGCCTTACGGGTGGGGCGAGTTGTGACCGGTGCCCGGTTGTACGGCGCGGCGGAGAGCGGCGGCAGGCAGCGGGCGGCCGGAGCGGCGGCCCAGACAGTGCGATCGCTCCACTTTTTCCGGGGCGATCCGCGAAGTCCGACAGCTGCCGGACCGACCGCGGCTTCGCGGTGCCCGACCGCCCCGGACTGCGGCTGCGCACGCTGGAGGGCCTGTGCGCCCACGCCGACGCCGGGTGCGCCGAGTTGCGGCCGGGCCCGCACTGAGGTGCAGGTCCGCCGTCCCCGCGCAGGGCAGCGCCGAGCAGCTCCGCCAGCACCCCCGGGGTGAGGGTAGCGATCGCCCAGGGCTGCCGGGCCCGGCCGACGAGTTTTCCGACCAGATGAGCGCCCCGCCGAAGTCGCCGAAGGCGGACGCGCCGCTGGGCGAACACCACGCATGGCGTGAGCAGCGCCGTAGCCAGTCCCCGGTGCGGACGAACCCGTCCTCGTCCGGCAGCGCGCCTGTTGATCAACCACCAGCCGAACAGCCAGGCCGACAACCCCCGATCTCAATTGCTTCCAAGCTCTTTGGGGTTGGTCCCGGCTCGCGGGGCACCGGCGGCAGCACCGCACACTGCTCCGGCCCCCTCCACTGCGAAGGGAGGGGGCCGGATGCTCGTAGCGGGGGCGGGATTCGAACCACGCGACCTCTGGGTTATGAGCCCAGCGAGCTACCGAGCTGCTCCACCCCGCGTCGGTGTCCCCAGCGTACGTCATGCGCAAGGGCCGGGCAGGGATTTTCCCGCGGTGCATGCGCCCATACCTCAGGCACAGCCCCGAGGGCCGTCTGGTCCCCGGAGGTCGTACCGGTAGAGAACACCGGACGCAATGGCCCTCGTACGACATGTGCACCACGAAGGCCTCCACTGCCTCCGAGACGTGCTCACGTACCGCTGGTCTGCGCGCCGTTGCCTGTGGCGGGCCGTAGCCGCGGTCGGCGGGAAGCGCATCCGGGCGGTGCGCGGGGCGGAGGCCTGTCCGGCGGGTCGGAGCCCTCTAATCCATCCCCTTGTCCTACCCAAGACGCGGATCAACGCGCGGCGGGTGGCCGTGTGCGCCTCCTGGCCCGTTCGCGCGGTGCCGGGTACTGCAACGGCGCTGTCGTGACCGCCCGACGAGGGCGGTGCGCTCCCGTACCGGTTGCAGATGTGCGGCGCCTGCGGCTTGCCGTCCAAGTGCAGTGCCGTCGAAGTGCAGCACCGTCTCGAGTTGTAGCAGCTGAACTTCCGTGCGCCCATGCCCACTTGCGTGACGGCACCCCTGCATAACTGACGGGTCGTCACCCATGCACGCGGTGGCGCGCAGCAGCGCATGACCATCCGTGAACCCCTCACGCCTTGTGAGCGGTCGGGCGGCACTGTCGTACTGCCTTCAGCCCACCGGGCCCACCGCTGGGCGGGATTCGCAGTGGAGAGGAAGGCCATGACCGCACCACCGCGGCACCGCCGCACCACGTCCCCACGCCTCCTGTCATCGCTCCGCACCGTTCTCACCATCGGCAGCCTCGGCGTCGTCCTGCCGCTTCTCACCCCGGGCGTCGGCGAAGCGGCATCCGGCACCATCTGGGACCGGGTCGCCGACTGCGAGAGCGGTGGCAACTGGAGCACCAACACCGGCAACGGCAACTACGGCGGGCTGCAGTTCGCTCAGCCGACGTGGGTGGCGTACGGCGGTACCGTCTACGCCCCGCGAGCCGATCTGGCGAGCCGAGCGCAGCAGATCACCGTGGCCGAAGCGGTGCTCGCCCGGCAGGGGCCGGGAGCATGGCCGGTCTGCTCGGTGCGGGCGCACCTCAGGCGGGGCGTCGGGCAGAGCGAGCCAGGGGTCCGTCCCGCCGGTCCGCGGCACGCCGTGCCCGGGCCTCGCTCGCATGGCGGCACCGACCGACGCCCCGGGACGTCGTACACCGTGCAGGTCGGCGACACCCTGTCCAGTGTCGCGCGGCAGGCTGCCGTCTTCGGCGGCTGGCAGCGGCTGTACGACGCCAACCGCAAGGCCATCGGCCCCGATCCGGATGTGATCTACCCGGGGCAGCGGCTCACTGTGCCGTCCGCCGGCCAGCACCTGCGACGGCAGGGCGCTGAAGCCCGCTGAGGCACCGCCGGCCCGCATCCGTACTGGGGGCCGCGCCGCCGCGACGGCGCGGCCCCCGGTCAGGACAGGCGTGCTTCTGTGGCGACCCACGACACAGGCTCCGCCGGACAGTGCGCGAGCGCCGGCCCCAGGGCGTCACGGCCTGCTGTCTCAGGCAGGCGGCATGGCAGGGTGCTGATTTCTGTTGCCACGTTCACGATGCAGAGAAGTTCGCCCCGGCCGTAGCGGGAGATGGCCTTGATCGGCTGCGTCTCGTCTGCGGCTTCGACGAGCTCGCTGACCAGTTCGCTCGCAAGGGACGTGCGTACTACGGAAACCGGCCATCGCGGTCTCGGTGCCAAGGGCGATGAGCAGATGGGATGTGTCGGTGCCGGGGTCGACGACGGGCCCTGCCGCCACGTGACGGAGGCGAAGGCCTCCTGCCTGAGACCGGTGGCCAGGGCGGCCACCGAAGGTGCGGGCCGGCAGGAGCAAGGCGGGTCAAGTGCCTGGCCGGACCGGCCGCGCCCCCGCTACGGTGGTGTCTGCGCACAACTGGACAGAAGAGGGGGCCAGGCGTGACGAGCGGGGAGGGCGGCGGCGGTGTGTCTGCCACCGCAACAGCCGATACGGAGACCAGATCAGGCAGCACGGGCCCGCACGCGCAGCCGGACCCCGGTGACTGTCCGGAACACTTAGCGGGGGGCGATCCGGGGCAGGACGAAGCCAGCCTCGCCGAGTACCTGTTCTTCTTCCTCGGCCTGTTGCCCACACTCATCGCCGGGACACGAATCTATCTGATCGCTCACGGCGACCGTACGACCATGCTGGAATTGCTCGCCACGCTGAACGTGAGCGCCCTGGTGCTGGACACCTTCATCCGCTTCATCGGGGTGATCGGCGGGGCGGTGACGGCGTTCCTCCTGGCGCGCCTCTTGCTCGAACGACCGGAATCCCCTCCCCGCTCCTGGCTCCGCCGCGTCATCTGGGACCACCGCCGCGCGGCCCTCTGGCTGCTGGCAGGCACGTTCGCGGCGTTCATCAGTACTGCTTACCTGGAAGAGTTCTACGACGCCGACAACGAGTGGACCTGGCAGCCCGTCGACCTCTTCAGGATCTACGCCTGGCTCGGGTTGCTGTATGTCGGCCGCGCGCTCGCTGTCCGTGGCTGGCGACGCCGTTCCGCATTCCGGCGACCGAGCACGGACGGCACAACGGCCGACGCGACGGTGGCCACCACGGACGGCACCAGGGACGACACCGGCGACCCGGACCAGGCTCGGACGCCGGCTGCGCCCACCCGCAGCCCCTGGCGTATGTGGGGAGTGGCGACGTACACCCTTCTCCCTGTCGCCATCCTGATGACCTGGTCATTGCTCAAGCAGTCCGACGACCGCATGTGGCTGCCCGCCCAGGTGATCACACTCGACGGAGTCCCGGCTGTGGTCGAGCAGGAGGGCATTCAGCACGACTCGGATTTCCCGCACCTGAACGTCGAGCACGACGGCCGCTACACCTTCGTCGGCTACGTCCTCGACGACAGCGACACCTCGGAGACCATCCTGTCCTCCAACGGAGTTCTGCTGACCGCTGACTCCAAACACGTTGTGGACCAGGAGTTCTGCCAGTACGAGCCCACCCACGACGTCGGGGACGACACGCCTTTCATAGACCGCATCCTGAACCACGACGACTCCTGGCATCCCGGATTCACCTGTGAGGACCTTCTCAAGAAGGTGGTCGGAATCAAGTAGGCCGACAGCCGCGTGCCACGTGCGCCAGGCGGTGCGAGGCGTGCGCGGGGTGACCGGAGGGGCGTGACGTAGAGGTGAGCGACGACGACGCCGCAGAGCGCACCCCGCCTCAGAAATGCGGGTCCGGGCTGTTTCGGTTCCTCGCACCTGCCGCTGGGCAACCTGCCGCCGTGCAAGCAGGTCAAGACGCTGAACTGCCGCCGCTG
This sequence comes from Streptomyces sp. NPDC054783, assembly GCF_053611725.1. Taxonomy (NCBI): domain Bacteria; kingdom Bacillati; phylum Actinomycetota; class Actinomycetes; order Kitasatosporales; family Streptomycetaceae; genus Streptomyces; species Streptomyces sp. NPDC054783. Next base: position 24,505 of record NZ_JBSHAY010000023.1, read on the forward strand.
AGCCGCGAGTTCGTGGATCGCGGCGGTTTGAGCCGGGTCCGCACCGGCGAGGGATCATCGGCCGACGGGCGTGGAAACCTGTAAGGATCAATGCCGCGCGCGGCGTGACTTCACGGATGTTGAGCCAGAACCCCCGGCGTTCACGGCAGGTAGGTGGGGTCTGGGTCCGGCTAACGTGCTGTCGTCGCCGGTGGCGAGGATGGCGTGGGTGGCTCCGAAGAGCCGTGCGCAGCGCCGGGTCATGGCCTCGGGTGACTGGTCGGGGTGGTCGACCCTCTCCGCAAGACCTCTGCGTCCGTGGCCTTCGCCGACTTCCACCAGGCGCTGGACGCGGTGCGTGCCATCGCCCAGTCCGACCTCGGCCCGGCCAACTGCCGCCTGCTCGACCCCGGCGAGGCCGCACTGTCCGGCGCCTCCAACGACGGCTCCGCCGTCCTGGTCCTGGGCTTCGAGTCCGCCACCACCCCCGTCGAAGACCGCCTCGCGAGCGCCGTGGACCTGGCCCGGGCCCACGGCGGCCGCAGCGGGGCGCTGACGGCGGACCGCGATGCCCCGGCCGACGCGGCCGTGAGCGCCTGGCGCTCGGTGTTCCTGCGCATGCCCTACCTGCGCGACGGCCTGGCCCGCATGGGCGCCGTGATCGAGACCTTCGAGACCGCCGCCACCTGGGACACGATTCCCGCCCTGATCGACGCCGTCCGCACCGAGGTCGGCACCGCCGCCGCGAAGGCCACCGGACATCCGGCCACCATCAACTGCCGCCTCACCCACGTCTGTCCCGACGGCGCCGCCCCTTACCTCACCGTGGCCGCCGCCGGCCGACCCGGAGACAGCAGTCCGGCCGGGGCGAACCCGATGAGCGCCCGAGCCAGGCCGGGACGACGAACCGTGCCTGTCTGTCTGCTCCAGAAGCGCGGTGCCTCACATCCGGAGCGTGCGTGACGGCCGCGCGAGTGCGGCAGCTGGGGCCAACGCTTCGGCGGCCGACCGCTGTTGAGGGGCTGTCGGGCCGGAGAGAGCAGGGGCGCGGTAGTGTGCGGCAGGGCCGCGTGGGCAGGGCGGTGCACCGTGGTGTCCGACGGTGCTCTCCGGAGCGGTGTTCTTGACCGTTCTCGGCGGTGCCCTCGCATCGCAAGGTGGTGATGCGCGCCTGGCGTTCTGGTGGCCAGCAGGTGGCATTCAGCTGGAGTACACGCTGTTTCAAGATCGCGTCGCCAGAGTTCCACCTCGTGTCTACCTCACACTCGCGTGCCGGCGTCGCCTCTGTATGCGCCGCGGCTTTGACGCTTTCAGGACTGCTCGTGACAGGGTTGGTTGCCGCTCAGCCTGCGGCTGCCGCGGACCCGGCCGGCTACCAGAATGTTCGGATCAACGAGGTCACCTCGTCGAACAGCGACACGGTGGAGCTGTACAACACCGGGTCGACTGCAGTGAGCATCAGTGGCTGGAAGATGTCCGACGACAGCTTCTCGCCGCAGACGTTCAGCCCGTCCGCCGGCACGATCCCGGCAGGCGGCTTCGTCACCTTCAACTCGCCCAAGGGGCTCGGTGATTCGGACAAGCTGGTGGTCTACACGGCCAGCGGCACGGTGGTCGACCGCGTTGAGTGGGCCACCAACGGTGCGAAGCCGGCGATGGCGCGTTGCGGCGGCGACGGCACCGGGGGGTGGGTGACCATGACCGCGGCGTCGACGTTCGGCGCCTCGAACGCCTCGGGCTGTCCGTCGTCGATACCGGCGGCGAGCCGGGTGCGGATCAACGAGGTCACCTCGGACGGCGCGGACACCGTGGAGCTGTACAACGGCGGAACGAGCGCGGTCAGCATCGGGTCGTGGAAGTACGTCGACAATGACACCACGCACTCCCCGGTCTCGGTCTCGTCCTCCTCGCCGAGCGCGACCAGCATCCCCGCGGGAGGTTACGTCACGTTCAACTCCACCCTCGGTCTGGGCGACAACGACTCGGTCTTCCTCCTCGACAGCAACGGCAACACCGTCGACTCGCTGACCTGGGCGACCGATGGCGCCAAGCCGTCGGACGAGCGCTGCGCCAACGGCACCGGCTGGTTCCAGACCTCCACGACCGCGACGCTCGGCAGCGCCAACTCCTGCTCGGGCAGCGGCGGTGGCGGTGGTACCGGCGGTGGTGGCGGTCAGCTGCTGGGTGGCGGCGGCGCGCTCACCAGCGGCTGCACCCCCGAGGCCCCTTCCGGTACGGGTTCCACCCCGGCGGGCACCCTGGCGTGGCCGGGCGGGCTGGACGTCACGATCGCCGACGACGTCTGCGCGTTCACCACGTCCACCGGCCCTGAAGGACGGGACCTGAGCGGGCTGGCCTTCGACCCGGCGAACCCGTCGGTGCTGTGGGCCGCCAAGAACAAGAACTGGCTGTACAAGCTGGTCAAGAGCAACGGCAAGTGGATCCCGGACGCGTCATGGAGCGCGACCGGCAAGCAGATCCGTTTCGCCGGCGGCACCGGCCAGCCGGACTCCGAGGGCCTGACGGTCGGCGCCAACGGCCACATCTACGTGACCTCCGAGCGTGACAACACCAACAACACGGTCCCCAAGGACACGATCATGGAGTTCGACCCGGCCGCGACCGGATCGACTCTGACGCCGATCCACCAGTGGGACATGACCTCCCAGTTCCCGCAGCTCAACACCGGGAGCAAGGACGACGCCAACCTGGGCTTCGAGGGCGTCGGCTACGTACCGGACAGCTGGCTGACCGCGAACGGATGGGTCGACCCGCTCACCGGCGCCGCCTACAACCCTGCGAACTACCCGCTGCACGGGTCGGGCCTGTTCTTCGCCGGCCTGGAGTGGGACGGCACGCTGCATGTCTACGGCCTGAACTCCGACGGCACGTTCACCACGTTCGGCACGATCGCGACCGGCAAGGTCTCCGTGATGGATGTGACGTTCGACGCCGGAACCCAGCGCATCGTCGCGACCTGCGACAACACCTGCGGCGAGACGCACACCTTCATGAAGGTCAACGCCGGCGGCGCGATCGTTCCTGATGCGACCTACACCAACCCGGCCGTCATGCCGACCGACAACCTGGAGGGCTTCGCGATCGCGCCGACGTCGACCTGCGTCAACGGCTTCCGCGAGGCGGTCTGGAGCGACGACGGCATGTACGGCTTCGGCTCCGGAAGCTCCTCCTACGGACACGCCTTCTACAGCGGCACCTTCCCCTGCTGATCCGGGGGTCCACGGGAGACGGCTCACGCACGGGGCCGCCACCAAGGTGAGAGGCCCAAGCAGTACGCAGCGACGAAGCTCCCGGCAGACGGGGTGACGACCAGGACCACTCGCTGACCACCAGGAGCTTCGTCGTGCCGGTCCCGGGACCACCTTCGGGACCGGGAAGTGTTGTGCGGCAGACCGGAGCGGTTGGCCCTTTGAGTGGTGACGTGGGCGACGTGGGACAGCCGCGAGGAGCATCACAGCGCCGGCGCGACCGCCGGGAGACATGTGGGTGCCACGTGAGGCCTCCGGGTGCGGGGGAGTGGGTCAGGACGACAGCCTGATCAGTCGGGTGTCGTCCCTGGGCGGTGGACTACCCAACCGCCGCGATGCGTGGACTCGGTGCCCGCCCCGGCCGGCGGGGCAGGCACCGGGTGACTACTGCCGGGGCCAGCCGAGCAGGCGGGCGATGACCGCAGCCAGCTCACGCAGCGTGGACCCGTCGGCGGCCTCCTTGCCCAGCCGGAACTCGAACTCGGTCTTGCCGCCGCCTCGCTTGAAACGGATGTCGACCTTTGTCTGCAGCCAGGCCACCGTACCGGCCAGGACGACGACGCCCGGAACGGCCAGCTCGCCGCCGAGCCGCGAGTCGTTCGGCGGCTCGGCGAGCAGCTCGGCGGCGAAGTCGGCGCAGGTTGGCTCCTCGGCGAGCACAGCGAGCAGGCGGCGGGCGGCGGCACAGGCCGCGGCGCCCTCGGGGAGGGCCGGGACCGCGTCGGCCTCCGCCTCCGGCCGGGCGCGGCGCACGGCGTCCAGCAGGAGGACCGCCTCCTCCTGGTCCATCGGCATCGCGTCCGCGGCCGCGCCGGCCGTCAGCTCCTCCGTCAGCTCCTGGAGGACGAGGACGACTTCACGGTCGGTCAGTTCGGCCGCAGCGTACGGTGTCGGCGATGTCACCGGATTCTCCAATCTCCGAAGAGTGCGAGCGCGGCCCAATGGTACGGATGGCGCCTCCAGGGCGCGTCGCACTGCGCGCCCTCTCCCCGGAGCATCGCGCGCTGGGCCTCCCACAATGCCCGCCACGGCGTCTCCGGGGTGGCGGTCAACCGGCGGTAGAAGTCCGCGAAGAGCTGTCGCGAACTGGCGTCGTCCACGTCCCACAACGTGCCGACGACCGACCGCACGCCGGAGGCCTGGAGAAGGTGGGCCAGTCCCTGGAGGTCCCCGGTGCTGTGCAGGTCGCGGCGGGCCGTCGAGCAGGCGCGCAGTGTGAGGAGGTCCAACCGTAACTTGGCGTCGAGAACCTGACGTGCCGTCAACAAGTGCCGGAGCCGGGTCCGGATCTCCACCTCTGGTGGATATTTGCTCGGTCGCCGACCGTCCTGAGCCAGCAGCAGCCCGGAGTCGAGCGGCTCGACGCGGTCGAACCAGCCGTGCCCGGTGAGGTGGGCGACTCGCGCGGTGCGCAGACCGGCCAGTACTGCGTCCGGGGTGGCGGACAGACAGCCGATTTCGGTCACCGTGTTCCGGCCGGCGTGCTCAGGGGCGATGAAGTCGATGTCGTGCTCCAGCCGCTCCGGGTCCGGGTCCTCGCCGGCCGCGACGCCAGCGACCAGAACACCTCCGTCGGCCGGGGCGGGGGGCAGGGCGACCGTACGCAGCAGAGCGGTCGCGCTGGACACCTGCACGACGGCGTGGCGGTGGGCGAGCAACGGTCGGTCTCCCCGCGCGCCGTCGTCCGCCGACGGCAGCGGTAGCGCCGCCAGGGGCAATGCCTGCAGCGCCGGGTCGGCGGCGACGCAGAGCAGCTCCCGCCCCTCCACCGCGGGCAGGAAGGCCAGCAGTCCCGGCGCCAGATCCTCGAAGAAGTCCAGCTTCCGGCGCCAGGGCCGCTTTGCCGGCAACGGAGGCAGCGGAGGGAAGGCGTCTGCGTCCCCGTCGAAGGCCCGCCGCAGCCGTCCCGCCGCCCGCTGCACCTCGCGTTCGGACAGTGTCGTCTGCAAGGCCGTCAGCCGCCCGGTGTCGGCGTGGACGACGAAGATGACGCAGCCGCGCTCGCCGCAGCAGAAGTAGGAGACGAGGGCGCAGTGACGGGCGTCCGGATCCGCTGCGAGGCAGGCCCGCAGCTCACGCAAGGTCGCCGGCTTCCGGGGCACGCCCGCGGGCGACGAGGCGCCCTCGACCCATGCCCGGTACTCCTCGTGGAGATCGAAGGCGAGCTCGAGCGGCCCGTCCCCCTCCGGCAGGGCGAGCCCGTCCCCGTCGTCGAGCAGCATGCCGATGAGCAGCCCGTAGCACTCCTGATGCCGTGTCACCAGCGAGGCAAGGTCCGCCCGTGCCTCCCCGGCACGCCCGGCGACCGTGCGCCGCAGCTCCCAGCGCCGCGCCCACAACAGGTCGAACGCCGCCTGCCGATCCGCGCCGGTGCCCGATCGTGAGACCCTGCCTGCTCCGCCCGCCCTCAGCGTTCTGGCCAGCCGCACCTCGATCCGCAGCAGTGTCGTCAGACCGGCCCTGCGCCCGAGCGCCTCCTCCCGCAGCGCCCGCAGCGCCGCGGCCGCGCCGCCCGCGTCTCCCGACGCGGCCAGCGCCTCCGCCTCAGCCAGTCGGAACGGCAGATGATGCCCCCAGTAGCGGTCGTCCTCGGGGAACGAGTCGCGAAACACCTCCGCGGTGCTCAGCAGCAGCTTCGCCTCCGGGGCCCTGAGCCGTTCCATCCGCCACGCCACCAGCCGCATACCGTGCGCGGTGGCTTCCCGGTTGACCGTCATCGACTTCAAAAGCCCCTGGAAGTAAGCCTCTGCGGCCCCCGCGTGGTCGTCCTCGTCCACCAGAAGGTCCCCGAGCCCGACCCAGGCCTCCGCCGCCCGCAGCACCCGCGGGTCGTCGACGCCGGCGTCATCGGCCAGCTGCAGGGCGCGTCGGAAACAGCGCCGGGCCGCTGCGGCATCCCCCGCCTGTCGGTACGTCTCACCCAGCCGGTTGAGCGCCAGCGCCCGCGGCCCCGGTCCGGCGCCCGCGGCCTCGGCGCGGGTCAGCACCCGGCGGCACTCCCGCACCGCCTGCCGGCTCCGGCCGGCAGCCGAGTGGGCGTCCGCCAACTCGCTCCGAATCTCCAGCTCGTCGCCGATCTCCCCGATCGACGACGCCGCATTGAGCGCCGCCCGGTACTCGGAACAGGCGCGCTCGTACTCTGCCTGAGCCCGGTACAGCCCGCCGCGCATCCGGTGCAGCCGGAGCCGCAGACCGGGCTGGATCACATCGTCGGAGGTGCCGACCTCCCGGTCGAGGCCGTCCAGGATTCGAAGTGCCTCGCGGTGGCGCCCTGCGGCCCCCATGGCCTCGGCAACCCGCCACTCCATCCCGAGCATCCGCCCGATGGCATAGGAGCCCGGCGGCAGCGCAGCGCCCGCGGTGCGCACCAGCGCCAGGGCGGCGTCCAGGTGCCCCTGCGCCAGCAGTCTGGAGGCATCCCGCTCGGTGGGCTCCCAGCTGTCGGCGGGCTCCGCGCCGCGACGGCGGTCGGCCTCCCGCAGCGCGGGCGTGATCCCCTCCACCAGCGACACATAGAGGTCCACCAAAGCCGCGGCCTTCGCCTGTCCGTCCCTCTCGAAGGTGCGCCGACCGGCCCGCAACTCCCTTACCAGTTCCGTGAGATCGATGCCCGGTGCATGAGTGAAGAGCACGTACTCGGCCCGCCGCAGACTGTCCGCCTGCATCAGCAGCGCGGCGACCTGCCGCTCACGGTCACCCACCCGCGCCGCCCGCAAGATCGCCGATCTGCGCGCCGACGGTGCGCGCGGCCAGCCGTACGCTCTCCCGATCCTCCTCGGTCTCCGAGGTCGCCAGCGCGAAGGTGAACTGCCGCCGCGCCTCGTCGCGTTCACCGAGGTTCCAGAGGAACTGCGCGACGTGGAAGTGGGCGTGGTGCCCCGCGCGCGGATCAGCGGCGAGTTCGAGGGCGAGCCGGCGCGCTTCCTCGTAGTCGCCCCGGCCGTCCGCAGCCCGGCCGTACACGGCGAAGAGCAGGCCGATCCGTAGCTGCTCGACGTTCGGGTGGCTGCGGAGCTCCCGGCGGAGTTCGTCCTCGGCGCCGGCTTCGCCGTGGGAGGCCCGGCGGCAGATGTCGTCCCAGCGGCGCTTGAGCTCGTCCGAGCGCTCGCGGAATCCGGGATCGGTCACCTGGGCGCGGACGGCCGCGAGTACCGGTGAGTCCGGGGCGACCCGCTCCAGTCGGCGCAGGACTTCGGCCAACCCGTTGCGATCATCCGTCAGTACCCTCGCCATGGCGAGGAGTTCAAGGCCTCCCGCGTCGTCCGGCGCTTGGGCGTGGATCCGCTCCGCGACCTCCGCCACCTCGGACGCGGTGACACGGCTGCCGGGCTGCCGAGCGAGGCCGGCCAGGATCCGGCACAGCTCCTTGAGGTCGGAGAGCGAGGCGCGGCCCTGGGCGGCCAGCTTCCGGTAGGCGTCCGCGCGGGCCTCCAGCAGGCGTTGCTCCCGGTCCAACCGTCCACGCACGTCCTCCAGTTCGGTTCGCCGTCGGCGTACCACCGGGTGGGCCGGGTCGTCGTCGCGGCAGAGCCGGGCGCACTCCTCCATCACATGGGAGCATTCGTCCAGGCGTCCGGCGCTCATCAGGCAGGAGGCCATGTTCAGCAGCACGCGGGCGGTCCCCGGCAGATGGTCCACCAGCAGCCGCCAGAACCTGAGCGACTCGGCGTACCGGCCCGCCTGCGCCAGGCCGATCGCATAGCGCTCGACTGCCGCCGGGTCGGCGCTGGTCGCCGCGTCGGACAGGACGGCCAGCCACCGCTCCCGGTCCGGAGCGGACTTGGCCTCCGTGATCCCCCGCAGGGCCTCGTCCCCGCGAGGGTCCGGTCCCGTCAGCAGCCACGGCCAGTCCACGTGGTACTCCGCCACGGCGTCACCCCCGTCCACTCCGCCACGGTGTTCCTTCCCACCATGCATACCAGAACACCCCTTTCCGCCATCAGGACGCTCCTGGCCGTCGGGCAGGCCTCGATGAAGCAGTGCTGGATACGGACCACCGCTCACGCGGCGGGTGCCGGAGGCGTGCTGCCGGTGACGCTCGGGGCGGTGCCCGTACGGTGATCGGTTGCACCGGGACATGCGACGTGATCCGGAAGCGCCCGACGGCATCCATCCTCGGTTGGCCGGACGGTTCAGCCTCACCCGTTCGCCCCGTCGGCCGCCGTGGACGATCACGCGGTGGGTCAACTGCTGGAGGCCGGGCGGTGGGCGCCGTCCGCCGGCAACTCCCGGCCGCGGGGGCTTCTTCCTGAGCCGGCCCGGTGAGCCGGAACACGAGCGGGTGGTACGGCACGGTCGGGGCCCGGGTCGGCGTGTCCTGCACGTCGGTGGCCGAGGCGGCCGCCAACGGGGACGCGGAGGTCACCGGCAAGAGCTTCGCCGACGTGAGGTCCGCGGTGACGACGGCGTGGCGCGAGGAGCTGTCGAAGATCGCGGTCAGCGGCGGCAACCAGCGACCAGCAGCGCATCTTCCACACCGCCCTGGAGCACCTCGCTCTTCCCCAGCGTGGTCAGCCACGCCGACGGCTGCTACCGGGGCTAAGACGACGCCGTGCACCCCGTGACCAGCCGCCACGGCGCCCGGTACACCGAGGACTACGCAAAGGGCGGCACCCTCGCCAAGTGGGGCATGGTCACCGGCGTGACGCACGTTCCAGCAACGGAGCGGCCGACGAGACCCAGATGACGCTTGCCACCTGCACGGGCAGTGCCGGTCGGCGCTGGACCCTGCCGGCTTCCTGACATGGCCGGACGCCGGTGTCCCCCTCCGCGACGGGAGGGGGACACCCCCCGTTCTGCCTGCCGCTTGGATTCGGGCCGTCAGCGGTGGTCGGTGGCTGTGGTGGTGTACGGGGCCGCGGCGTGCTGGGCGGCGTAGCGGAGGGCCGGTTCGATCTTCGGCCAGAAGTAGCTGTCCTGGCAGGAGTACGACGGGGTGAAGCCGTCGCAGCCGACGCCGTCGCTGTCGCCGATCTCGATGGTGAAGCTGGCCAGGCCGAGCTTGTCGTAGGTCCAGTCGTCGGTTCCGCCAGAGGCGTTGTACAGGATCTCGCCCGCCTGGCCGTACTGGTAGCCGGTGAGTGAGGCCATGTGTGCGGCCAGCGTGCGCAGGGCGGTGTCGTTGCCGGTGTGCACGGTGGAGTCGTACTCCCAGGGGAAGAGCACCATGCTGGCGTCACTGTGCAGGGTGATCATCATGCCCTTGGCGTTCGACCGGGCCGGGTCGGTGTCGCCGGTCCCGGTGCGCACCGCGGGGAACAGCTTGCGGAAGAGGCTCTCCAGAGCGGAGTTCTCCACCTCGGAGTCGCTTGCGGGACCGTCGTAGGTCTGGGCACAGGGCGCGTGGGAGGTGCCGGAGGTGTCCCAGTGGGTGTCGGCGTTGCGGTTGAGGTCGACGCCGATCTGGCTGTAGGCGCTCACCCCGCAGTTGGAGCCGTGCGAGTCGTCGGCGTTCTTGCGCTGGAGGACGGGGTTGTCGCCGCCCGCCGCGACCATGTCGACGCCGTCGGGGTTGGCGTCGGGCACCACCCACATCTCGGTGGTGTCCATCAGCTTGGTGATCGCCGAGTCTCTGCCGTAGCCGCTGGTCAACGCATCGATCCAGCGCCACGACATCTCACCGGTGGTCAGTTCGCGGGCGTGGATCTGGCTCATCAGGAAGAACCGCGGCTTGGCCGAGTTCGGGCTGAGGGCGCAGTCGCCGGCCTGGAGCTTGGTGAGGCATATCGCCTTGAGATCACGCCCGCCCCGCCCCTTCTGCTTGAGCCATGACTGACCATACGTCACCACCTTGGCGAGGTCGGGGTGTTGGGAGGCGGTTGCGTCCAGGTGGGAGTACTGCGCGGTGACCGTGTGGTAGCCGCCGTCGAAGGTGTCGCCAGCGGCGGCGCGCGTCACCGCGGTGGGGGAGGGTGTCGCCTCGGTCAGCGTGGAGGCGATCGCAGGGGCGAAGCCGAGCCGCCGCAGTCCGGCTGCGGTCGACGTGTCGCCCGCGACGAACAGGCTGTCACCCTGCCGCTTCTCCAGCAGGTCGTATCCGGAGTCGATGAGGCGTTCGGCGTCGGCGCGGGGATTGCGCGTGGGCACGCGGTAGATGACGACCGTACGGTGCGCGCCGTGGGCGCGGCCGGTGGTGGTGGCACGGCCCGCTGTGGCGTGCGCGCCGGTGCCGGCCTGTGCCACCTGCGGCAGCAGGGCCGTGGCGACGACGACGGCACCGGCGGTCAGGCCCGCCAGGCGTTTGTATGCCATGGAGGTGACCTTTCGTGGGGGATGGACCCTTCAATATGGCATGTCCATGGTGAGAACAACATGGTGAGGCGCGGTGCGGGCCCGGGTTGTCCTGATGACCGGTGCGGGTTCGCGGCGAAGGCGGCGCGCGGTGGCGCGTCCGGTCAGCCTGATGAGGAGTCAGCGGCGCGGCCGCGGCGCCGGCCATGAAGCGAACCGGTCCCGCTGATCAGCCGGGTACCGTGCATGAGGGAGCGTCGTGATGTCCGAATTCCGTGAGGCAGTTGGACGTGCCGCCCGGCGGGGCAGCCGTTCGGCGGCCTGACCGGCGAGTCGAAGGACGGCAATGGCGGAAACGAGACGGTGTTCCGGACAAGAAGGCGGTGTGCTGCCTGGCCGGTGATGTCCGCCTGTACTCCCGTTCCGCCAGACCCGACGGAGCCGAGGACATGGCGCAGTTGGAGACAGGCGCGCTGCGATCGTCCCCCGCGGTCGCCGGCACTGCCTGGAGCTGGATGCCCCCATCGACCCGATGTCGATCACCCTCAGCCACCGCACCCGCCTCGAGGAAGCCGGCCGCCGTCTCCCGTCACACCTGCGGCTACGTGGCTCGGGGCCGGACCTGTCACTGAGCCTGTGTATCTGGAGGGGGCGCCGGATGCTCGGACACTTGACCCGTTGGGCGGAGTACCACAAGCTCCCGGCACACTCTTCGTGTCGCAGTCCCTTCACCAAGAGGATGAATCACGCATGATCACGCTGACCAAGGAAGACGGCCCGGCCGATCTGGACGGAGTGACCCACCTGTCGATCGGGGTGTCCTGGGATCCCACGGGGGGCGCCAGCGGCGGAGTCATGGGCGTGCTCCGGCGCAAGGCTGGCACCGACCTGGACCTGATAGCCATCGCCATGCAGGGGTCGGACCCGGTTCGCCTGGCCGGCCTGGATTCTCTCGATCCGATGGGCAACGGCTCCATGGTGCACAGCGGGGACAACCAGACCGGCCGGGGGGATGGGGACGACGAGACCGTGACGGTCGAGTTCGCGCGAATCCCCGGCAACATCACCTCGATCGTGTTCGTCGCTGCTGCCTTCAAGAGGGGCAGCTCCTTTCAGAAGGCGCGCAACATCAGTTTCAAGGTGTACGACGCCACCGGCGGAACCTCCCAGCAGGTCGCCGACATCTGGCCCAGCCTTCTCACCCAGGACAACGGTTGCGCCGTGGCCAAGGCCATGCGCGTCGGCGAGACCTGGAAGCTCGAAGTGATCAATGTGACCGGGAAGATCAAGCAGGGTGACGAGCATGCCCTGATGCGTTTCGCGATCAGTAAGTAGTACCTCTGCGCTGTTCGTCCCGCGTGCCCAAGAGGCACGCGGGACGAACGAACCGGAGGGAACGGCGGCGCGCCGGTCACGGCGGCACAGACGGCCGGCGGTCCGGATTGGAGAGGCCGGTGCTCCCGGGAAGCACTGCGGCGCGACGTCGGGGTGGTGAAGACCGTCCCACGCGCGCACGGGGAACTCAGGAAGTCGCCGCCGCACTTCGAGCCGCGGTCCCGGGGATCGCCCCGCAAGTGCCACCGTCAGCCACCCGGGGTACACGGATCGGCGGCATCACGACACCTTGAGCACGCGGGAACAGACCTTCGCGGATTCGTGGAGTACCGAACCTGGGACCGCAACGGCAGTCGCAGCCGATCGAGGTCTGCCAGCTGAGGTGTCGGAAACGACCCGGACCGAGCACAGCTCGTGGGGTGAGGCGGCGTTCGGCGCGAACTGGATCGGCTGGGACTGGATCTGCGCTGTCGACTGGGCGAACCGGCCGGCAGTTCCACGCGTGTTCACCAGGTGATTCCGGCCGCCACCGGCAGGTGGTCGCTGCCGGTGGCCGGCAGCACCCACGAGCTCTTCGGCGTCACGCCGCGGACCAGGATCTGGTCGATCCGTGCGACCGGGAACTTCGCCGGCCAGCTGAAGCCGAAGCCGTCCCCGGCCGCGTCCTGGACCGAATGCAGCTGCGAGGTGATGCCGGCGAACGCGCGGTCGTCTGTGGTGCCGTTGAGGTCGCCGAGCAGCACGACCCGCTCGTTCGGCTCGGCGGCGACGGCCTCGGCCAGCGCCTTCGCGCCGCGGTCCCGGCTGTCCGTCCCAAAGCCATTCCTGGGAAGCACGCGTACGGACCCCAGGTGGGCCACATACACCGCCAGCGGCCCCTGGTCCGTGGTCACCGTGGTGCGCAGCGCCCGGTTGTAGGCCATCTTGACGTCGACCGGCTTGGTGTCCGCCAGCGGCCCGTAGTCCATCTCGATGTCGACCGGCTGGGTGTCCGACAGCGGCAGCTTGCTCCACAGCCCGACCGTGCCCTGCACCGTGTGGTACGGGTACCTCTTCGCCAGCTCCTTCTCGTACGTGCCCTGGGCCTGCGGGGTGATCTCCTCCAGTGCCAGCAGGTCCGCACCGGAGGCGGCCAGGTCGCGGCCGGTGCCGGCCGGATCGGGGTTGTCGGCGCTGACGTTGTGGCTGACCACGGTGAGGTCGCTGCCTGGGTGGGACTTGTCGATGAGCAGCCCGCCGAAGAGGTTCAACCACACCGACACCGGCAACAGCAGCGCGAGCACCGCGGAGGCGGAGCGGCGCCAGAGCGCCCCGGCCAGCAGCACCGGAACGAACAGGCCGAACCACGGCAGAAAGGTCTCCACCAGGCTGCCGAGGCCCCCTCGGTCCGTGATCCGTGCGTGCAGCAGCATGAGCAGCCCGAGCAGCAGCGCCAGCGCGGCCGGCACCGGGCCGCGCTTCCAGGGCCCCGGCCGGGTAGCGAGGCGGATCACGCGGCGGATGCGCGCGCGCCGGGTACCAAAGCCGGTGTCGCGGCCGCCTTCGCCTTCCTGCCCGGTCTCCGCCGTGTCCAGCCGCACCATCGTCCGTCCTCGTTCACTGCCGGTCACTGCTGCGTCCCCGGGTCCTGGGTGGGGGCGGCATGCATACGCGGACAGCGACGACCGGTCGCATCGGGGCGCAGTTCGTAGTGCCGGGCTTCGTTCTTGCAGATCCGGCACATCCCGTATGCGGCACCGTGCCGGGACAGCAACGCTGTCGCATGGGAGCGTCCGATGCCGTCCGCGTCCGCCGACACGTGGGGAGACGCCGCCGCGGCGGCCACCCATCGAGCGGCCTCGTCTTCGGACCCGTACTCGGCGTCCGTCTCGCGAAGCAGCTGACTCTGGTATTCCGGGGAACGCCCGCCGCTGCCGGCGTAGAACTCGACTCCGGCGTCCGTGGCAGCTGTCGCAGCCCGGCGGAGGGCCTTGAACAGACCTGCATCGAGGTTGGCCACAGCCGGAATCGCGTCACCGAAGACCGTCGCGCCATCGGGGACGACACCGTCAGCGTCGCCGGGCGCACCACGTTGCTCACCGCCAGACGCATGCGGTGATGCCGCCGGGGAGGACTTCGAGGGCGATGCGGCTGAGGAGGGCAAGGAGGCCGAGGTGGAAGAGGGCTTCGGCACCTGGTGGCCGAGGGCTGCGGTGATCACTGCTGTGACCACTGCCAGGCCGACCACCACGAGCCACCGAATCCGGCGATTCCTTGTTCGTGCCGACGGTGGTGTTCGATTCATGCCGCCAGTCAAGGCGGCGCCGTGTTGCGGGCACGTATGCGGTTTTCGATACACCGACGATATGTGCCGACTCGTAGCCTTGATGGCATGCGTGTGTTGATCGTCGAGGACGAGCCCTATCTGGCGGAAGCCATCCGCGACGGCCTACGCCTGGAGGCGATCGCGGCTGACATCGCAGGTGACGGTGACACGGCCCTGGAACTGCTGAGCATCAACGCTGCGCGCTTTCGCTCCGACTGCGGCGGTCGTGCTGGTGTTCCTGCTGGTGTTCGGTCTCGTGGGAGGGTGGTTTCTCGCCGGCCGGATGCTCGCGCCCCTGACTCGCATCACGGGCGCCACCCGCACGGCCGCGAACGGATCGCTTTCGCACCGGATCCGGCTGCCGGGCCGCAAGGACGAGTTCCGCGAACTCGCCGACGCCTTCGACACGATGCTCGCGCGGCTCGAAGCACACGTCGCCGAACAGCGGAGATTCGCAGCCAACGCCTCTCACGAGCTGCGCACCCCGCTGGCCATCTCGAAGACGCTTCTCGACGTGGCCCGCACCGACCCGACGTGCGACACCGGCGAAGTCATCGACCGCCTCCACGCCGTCAACACCCGAGCGATCGACCTCACCGAGGCACTGCTCCTGCTCAGCCGAGCCGACCAGTGGTCCTTCACCCGAGAACGCGTCGACCTGTCCCTCATGGCGGAAGAAGCCACCGAAACACTCCTCCCGCTCGCGGAAAAGCATGGTGTCACCATCGAGACCCGTGGCGACACCACCCCCACGATCGGATCGCCGGCGCTCCTGCTGCAGCTGACCACGAACCTCGTGCACAACGCGATCATCCACAACCTGCCCGAACAGGGCACCGTGTGGGTCCATACCAGCGTCCGCCCCAAGACCGTGGTGCTCACTGTCGAGAACACCGGCGAGCAGGTTACCCCCCAGCTGGCCTCGACCCTCACCGAACCATTCCAGCGCGGCACCGAACGCGTACACACCCATCACGCCGGCGTCGGCCTCGGCCTGGCCATCGTCAAAACCATCACCCGCGCACATGGCGGAACGCTCACCCTCACCCCGCGCCCTGCCGGCGGGCTCCGCATCACTGTGGAACTACCCGCTACAGCCCCGCACACCGACAGGTGAAGAATCAGGGAATCGATTGCACCCACGGCACCTTCCTCGATCACCTCGGCCGGCGCGGGATTCGCCGGAGTATTGAGGAGCCGTCGGCCGGCTGACGCAACCAGTCGGCGTTCTCGCATACGGTAGTTCCGGGACGGACACTGCGCGGTCTTCGGCCTCGCAGATGTAGCGGTTGCGGACCAGGACTCGGTTGCCTGTTGGCGATGATGTTGGATGCAATGAGCGTCGTGATCACCCGGGCGCGCCTGTCGCGGCGAGAGTGGTGATGAACGCGCACAGCTTGCCCCGGCCGGCGCGTGGTCCGGGCGGACCGGGACCGCATCGTCGCAGAGGAGACGCCACCCGATGAACACGCCACCATCGCCGTTCGGAACGGAGCACACGGACGGGTCGTCCGTCCGCCTGGGCGCTCTCGTCCCGCTGACGCGGCCCGGCTGGGTCGAGGCGGGCCGGCACCTGCTCGCAGGACTCGACCTGGCCGTTCGCGAGGTCAACGACGCCGGCGGGGTCGACGGCAGACCGCTGGAGCTGATGGTCCGGGACACCGCGGCCGATCCGGAGCGGGCCGCGGCGGCCGTGGACGAACTGGCCGGCCTGGGCGTGGCCGCCGTGGCGGGCGAGTACCACAGCGTGGTTGCCCGCGCCGCCGCCGTCCGGGCCGACGCCCTCGGCGTGCCGTTCCTCTGCTCGTCCGCTGTGCTCGACGCGCTCACCGAGGAGCCGACGGAATGGGTCGCGCGCCTGGCTCCGGTCCAGTCCCGCGGGTGGCGGATCTACGCGGACTTCCTCCTCGGCGCGGGCCGTCGTCGGATCGCCGTGGCGACCCAACCGAGCGTCTACTGGGCGTCCGGGACCCGCGTCCTGCGGGACCACCTCGCTGCCCGGGGCGGTACCGTCGTCGAACTCGATACGAACGCGCTCACTCCCGAGGCCCTGTGCGACGCGCTCGTCGACCACGGCGTGACCGCGCTGCTCCTGCTGGTCGGCCATCCGGAGCCGGCGGAACCGATCGTCAGAGCCGTCCGGGGCGACCGGCGGCTCGCGGAGATCCTGATCGGCGCACCGGCCGGACAACCGGAGTTCGCCCAATGGGCCGCGGCGCTGGGCGAGGACGGCGCCGGGATCCCGTTCCTGCGCTACCTGCCCGAGCGCCTCGGTCCGCTCGGCGAACGCGTCGGGAAGGAGCTTCGCGAGCAACTGGGCGAAGCGCCCTCCTTCGTCGCCTTCGAGGGTTGGGACACCGTCGCCGTCCTCGCCGAGGCGCTGCGTTCCCACGGCACGGACCGGGCGGCCATCGCCGAGTCATGGCAGCGTGTGGCGGTCGAGGGTACCCGCGGGCCGATCCGGTTCTCCCGCACGCCGGGCATCAGCGTTTGGCAATGGGCCTGGGCACCCATCCGAGTCGTCGACCGGGACCCGGCGGAACCCGATCGCTTCCGGATCCTCTACGGCGGCTGAGAGAGCACGGAGGGCGGACTGCTCGGATCTGTCCGGGCGGCCGCAGACGGCCACGCGTCTCGGCGCAGCGGACCGTGGCGCCGGCCGAGCGACGACCGAGGGTGGACTCCACCCCGGCCGTGCGGGCGGAGGGGCACGGCGTGATCCGCTCCTACCTGCGGCATCGGGTCATCCGCCAGGTGATCCCGGAGAAGAGCGGCACCAAGTCCGCCCGTTTGCCCAAGGATTCGCGCGCCGACCGACGTCCCGGCCTCGACGGGACCCGGTACAAGGCCGGGAACACCGTCGACCGGGAGACCGTCAAACTCAAGGCGTACTCAGATCACTGACCGTCAGCCGCCACGGCGAATCGGGCAACCGGCGCTTCGGGGCTGGAAGTCAGCCGTTCGGATGACCTTCGTATGAGTCGCGGCGGGACTCCGAGAGGGCCCGTCCCGGTCACAGTCAGGTGATGCGTTTGTCGGCGGCTGCTCCATGTGCTGCGCTCAAGATGACATGTCTCGCGGCGGTGTGCACGGTATCCCCATGCACACACAGATGGACCGACCGAAGAAGGTCATCCTGCAAACATGGACAGCTGGTGCTGCCTTGGCCTTTGCTCTTGCGGTAGGGGCGGCGACGGCCGCGTCCGCTGCGGCCGCCCCGCTCACCCCACACGTCACCACAAAGGCGACGGATGCTCTGACCAGCCCGACCGGCATCCCCAGGGACAGCGAGAACTGTGTCCTGACCGTCCAGCTCCCGTTCTGCCTGGGCATCGGCGCGTAGGGAACCGGGGCCGCCTCGTCTTCGCCCGTGACGCGACGGCGTTCCGGGGCGCAGGCTCTTCCTTCCGTGCCCTGGTCCTCTACGAAGGGGAGCAGGCGTGGGGCCGGCTCGGAGAAGCGGCGGCGGTTCATCGCCCCTTCGACCGGCAGATACCCGCGCCCTTCCGTCGCTCGGCGGCCTACACCACTTGTGCCTCGTTCCCCCCGCCTTCACCACGTGTGCGAAGGAGATACGTCCCGGTAGACATCTCACGTCGTCGTGACCTCCGGGCCCCAGGGCGGAGGATCATCCGAGAACCGGATGTAGTTGTGACTGGGGGATGGTCGGTTCGTGGAGTGGGGTGCCCATCGCGGTGCCCCATCGTTCCGTGCCCGATCCGGTCGCCGACGTGCCGACGACCGCGACCCGGCTACGACGGTGGACTGCGCGGTCGGAACGGCTGCGGCGGACCACGCGGTGGCTGCTGACCGCCCCGGCGACCTGGCGCGACGTGCTGTGGACCTAATTCACCGGAGGCATGGGCTGTGTCCCCGCCGTGCTGACCGCCGTTCCGGCTTCGTCGCGGCCGGGTGCTCGGCGCCTTCCTGGGTTCGGGCGGCATGAAGCCGACCGGACACCTGCTGGTGCCGGGGGCAGTCACGCTCGCGGCGGCCCTGCTGCCGGCGGCGCTGCCGGTCGTGCTGTGGGCCGCTCCGCGACTGATGCTCGGGTACGGCCGCTCGGCCCGCCACCTGCTCGGCCCGAGCCGCCAGGAGCAACTGGCGCAGCGCGTCGACCACCTGGCACAGACCCGTTCCGACGCCCTCGACTCGGGTGCGGCCGAGATGCGCCGGATCGAGCGCGATGTGCACGACGGCGCGCAAGGCCGGCTGGTGGCCGTGGGCATGGCCCTGGACACGGCGGAGCACCTCCTGGCCACCAACCCCGAGGCCGCGCGGAGCCCGCTGGCCGAGGTCAAGGAGTCCTCGGCGCGCGCTCCGGCCGAACTACGCGATCTTATTCGCGGTATCCATACGCCGGTCCTGGCCGACCGGGGCCTGGCCGACGCGGTCCATGCGCTGGCCCTTGACCTGCGCTACCGGGGGCACTTCACCGCCGAGCTGCCGGGCCGGGCGCCCGCTCAGGTGGAGTCGGCGGCCTACTTCGCGGTGAGCGAGCAGCTGGCCAACGTGACCAGGCACGCCCAGGCCCGGCAGATCTGGATCGAGATCGGCCACGGCGGCCACCAAAGCGGGGGTACGCTGCGGATCACCGTTACCGACGACGGCCGGGGTGGCGCCGATCCGGCCCTCGGCACTGGTCTGCGCGGTGTCGAGCGCCGCCCCGCCGCCTTCGACGGCGTACTCGCGCTCAGCAGCCCGTCCGGCGGCCCGACCATCGTGAACATGGAGATCCAGTGCGCGATGTCATCGACGAAGACCTCTTCCTCCTGAGGGACGGCCTGACGCGCCTGCCGGAGGCACACGGATTCCAGGTGGTGGCCGCGGGCTTACGGTGCTGGTCCTCTCCCAGTACGTCGAGCAGCTCTACGCCCGCGAGCTACCGGACGCGGGCCAGGGCGGCACCGGCCATCTGCTCAAGGACCGGGTGATGCACGGCGCCCAGTTCGTCGACGCGGTACGACGGGTGACGGCGGGCGCAACCGCGATGGACCCCGAGATGATCGCCCGCCTGCTGGCCCACAAATCCGCCGACGGCGCTGCGGCTGCGCTGACCCCGCGCCAGCGGGAGGTGCTCGCGCTGATGGCGGAGGGGTGCTCCAACGCCGCCATCGCCCAGCAACTGGTCATCACCGAGCGGTCGGTGTCCAAGCACACGGCCTCACCCCGGGATCCCGGTCGGCGCTTCGTTCAGTTCGTGAGCCGGAACAGCTTCGGAGTGGCTCACGATTCCCGCGGGCTTCCTGCCGGGGCGCGGCTTGATGTGTGGAAGAGTCAGTCGCCATTGCCCACGCCGACCACGCGAGGTGGAACCCTGTGGTCGAGAGGATCAGGAGTCGTTGCATGTCCGATGAGATCACTCTGCGCCCGGTGACCGCCGACGATCTCGACCTGTTCGAGCGCGAGTTCAACGGGCCGGAGGGGACCGGCCAGTACCAGTGGTTCGGCTTCGGTTCACCGGCCGGCCTGCGCCGGCAGTTCGCGGAGAACGGCCTGCTGAGCCCCGACGGCGGCGTGCTCTCCGTCGCGGAGGCGGGCCGGACGGTCGGCCGGGTCGAGTGGTTCGCCGGCACCTGGGGGCGGCCCGCCACCTCCACCTGCTGGACCCTGGCGATCGGCCTGGTGCCCGCCGCGCACGGCCGCGGCGTAGGCACGCGGGCCCAGCGACTGCTGGCCGAGTACCTCTTCGACCACACCAGGGCCGAACGGCTGCAAGCCTGGACGGATTGCGCCAACCTCGCCGAGCAGCGTGCGTTGGAGAAGGCGGGCTTCGTCAGGGAGGGCGTGCTGCGCTCCGCTCAGTGGCGCGGCGGCCAGTGGCACGATCAGGTGATCTTCTCCATGCTCCGCGCGGAGCGGTCCGGCGGCGAACTGGGGTGAACACAAGAGCGCTGTACCGGATCCGCACGGGCGTGAGTGGCCTCATCCACCGCAGCGGTACGGGCCGTGGAAGACGCTGCATGCGCGGCATCACCGCTGGTCGACCGACGGCAGGCGGGAGATGCTTCTCCAACGGATCCACGCGGCGGACGCGGCCGGTCATGTTGACTGGGATGTCTCGGTCGACTCGACGTCCGTGCGCGCGCACCACCACGCCGGCGGCGCCCGACGGCGCCCGACGCCCGTCCTCAAAACGGGCTTCGGCCAGGCGGTCAAAGCCCCTCGGATTCAGGCGGAACGGGTCGACCGGCTGGCGGCGGAGGTGCGGGAGGTGAAGCGCTCGGCCGCTCGCGCGGCGGCTTCACCACCGGACTGCACCTGGTTCGAGCCGGTCATGGACAGGAATCGCGTGCCGAGGCTGACCGCCGGGCTGCACACCGCGCGCTCGTCATCCGGCTCCGCTCGTGATCGCCAGGACACTGCCGGGGCCCTGCCCGGCTAGATCGGCCGGACAGGTCCCGTCAGCTCAGGTCACTTGCACTGACCGATGTGCGGCCCATTCACGGTGTTGTCCGACTGCTGCAGGGTGGGTGAGTTGCCCGCGCAGCGCAGGGGCGCCCCGACCTGGTTGCCCTCGAACTCCGGGACGAGGTCCTCGGGCAGCAGGCCGCTGCCACTGTTGTCGTTGATTCTCACGGGCGCCGACATCGTGTTGGACGAAACCTCCAGGCCACCGGTATTGCCGTCCACGGTCAGCGGGCCCTTGAAGGCGTTGCCTGCGCAGTCCATCCCCCCACCATCCTCGCCCAGCAGCACGAACCCGCTGGTGTCCGTGAGGGTTACCTGCGCGTCGAGGGTCGAGTGGCAGATGGTGACGGCGAGGGCGCCGTTTGAGGCCAACGGGCCGTTGATCTGCGCACCCGCCACTGCCAGCGCCCCGCCGGGCTGCACCTGCACCGGGCCGTTCTGTGTACCGCCGGGAGCGATGCACAGCGACTGGTCGGCGGCCACGGTCAGCGGTCCGGCGTGGTCCGTGATGCACGGCTGGCTGAAGCCCACGGTGACGTCGGTGGGTGCGGCCGTGGTGCCGGACGTGAAGGTGGGGTCGCCGCTGTAGGTGGCGGTGATGGGGTGGTCACCCGGCTGAAACTTGCTGGTGGTGAATGTGGCCTTGGCGTCGTTGAGCGGCACGGTCGCCAGCGTGGTCGTCCCGTCCGAGAAGGTGACCGACCCCGTCGGGGCGCCCGCGCCCAGGTTGGCCGGGGTCACGGTGGCGGTGACGTCGACGGCGTGGCCGAACAGCGGGGAGGTGGTGTCCGCGTCGAGCATGACCGAAGTCCCGTACTGGAACGTGATGACAGCCTTGCCGTTGCCGTGGTTGACCCCCTGGAGGAGCGCGACGTTGATCGCCGACGGATCCGCGTAGCTGCTGCCGCCGCCACCGCCCGCGCCCGGGAAGTAGCCCGGGTTGCCGCCGCCGGAGCCGCCGCCACCGCCGTGCCAGCCGCCACCGCCACCGCCGCCGCCGGGGCCGCCCGCACCGCCGTTGCCGCCGGTTCCGCCGCTGCCGGGGTTGGGCTTGCTGGTTACGGGGTCGAGGTCGATGCCCGGGGTGCCGGGGCCCCCGTTGAGGGTGTTGGGGTTGCCGTGACCGGCCGCGGTCTGGCTGCCGCCGCCGCCCGCGAGACCCGAGCCCAGCGGGCCGTTGCTCTGGCTGCCGTCCTGGCCGGCCAGGCCGCCGCCGGCGCCGCCCTGCAGCTCGGGACCGCCGTTGCCGGCGCCACCCCCGCCGCCGGCCACCAAAACGCGGTCGGAGCCGCCGAACGCGCCGACCCGGACGTCCGAGCCGCCGCCGCCCGAGCCGCCGCCGCCGTGCGCGCCACCGCCGCCGGTCCCGTGGCCGGTGCCGCCGGGCCGGGCGAACTCACCGTGCCGGGACGAGCCGGGGACGCCGGCCGCGCCCACGGTGAGCTGGAGGGTGTGGCCGGGGGCCACAGGCAGGGTCGCGCGGCTCTCGCCGCCGAGTCCGCCGGACGCACCGGGGATCACCGGGTGGGGGACGATGTAGCCGGCGGCGCTGCCGCCCTCGCCGCCGTACAGCTCGATGTCGACCGCGCTCACGCCGTCCGGGACGGTGAAGGTGTCCGTGCCCACGGAGTTGTAGGTGCACGTGGGCTGTGGAGCCGTGGTGAAGACGCCGCCGGTGCCGCAGGGCTCGGTCGCGCTCGCCGCGCCGGCGGCCGCGGTGAGGGGCACGATCGCGGCGGCGACGAGGCCGCTGGTGCCGGCCACCGACATCATCTTCGATCTGAATATGGTCCGACGGGAGGTCGGGCTGCTGTCGCTCATGGATGTTGACACTGTTTCTCCGGCCCTGTGGGCAGCCTGGGTGGGGAACGGGTGGTCCGCAGGTGGGCAGGGCCTGCCTGCGGATCGGGGCCAACCGGCCGGTCAGACGCCGTCGTTGGCGCAGAGCGCCCAGACGTCCGCGTAGGTGTTGGTGGAGCCGGCGCCGCCTGCGTGGGCGTCCGCGGACCAGTACGAGGCGGTGGTGGTGCCGTCGCTGACCGGGTTGCCACTGGAGTCGCTGGGGAAGCTGCCGTTGAGGTGGTCGCCGCCGGAGCCGGGGCCGGTGTAGTCGGTGGTCGTCACATTGCCGCCGCTGGCGCCTGCGCCGCCGCTCACCAGATCGCCGTCGGCGCCGCAGCCGACCGTCACGACGGTGTTCGCGCCCGCCGAGGAGGAGGTGGTCACCTCGCTGTAGTGGACCTTCACCGTCACGCCGCTGACGTTGATGCCGCTGCCGCTGCAGACCGCGTACGCGTAGGTTTCGTTCGTGGTGCCGCCCCCGCCGCCGTTCCAGCCGACCGCCGTCCAGGAGTCGGGATTGGTCTCACCGTCGGCCGCGGCCTTCAGGCCGTAGTCGTGCCCGGAGTTGTTGAACGTGGGGAAGCTCGTGATCGGCTTGAGGCTGCCGACGCTGGCCGGGGTGGTCCGGGCGCCGCCGCCGAGCAGCACGGTGTTGGCCGGACAGGTGGCCGTGACTGCGACCGGTGTCGCCGAGGCGGTCGGCCCGGCGGCCTTGTTCATGACGATCTGGGTGTGGTTGATCAGGTTGCTGGTGAAGCACACCGCGTACGGCGTCGTGGCGAAGGAACTGTTCACCGCGCCTCCGCTGCCGCCGATGCCGAGCCAGTGCGTGTTGTCGGTGCCGACGACACCAGTGGTGCCGGTGTACTCGGTGGAGCCGTCCGAGCTGGGCTCGGTGCCCATCACATGGTTGCCGTTGGACGACGTACCGCTGCCGATGGCCTGCTCGAGACCGCCGCCGGAGACGAGACCGCTGCTGCAGTCCGCGTGGGTCGAGATCTCAGAGAAGGTGGTGGTGGGCCCGGCGGTCGCGCCGGGGGTCTTCACGGTCACGCTCACGGTGTTGGCGTACGCGACCCCGGGCACCGCCAGTGCCAGCAGAGCGCCAATCACCAGCGCCTTGCCGGCCACCAGGCGCGGCAGGACTTTGGTCTTCATCGGACTCTTCCTCTCTGTTTGCAGCGCTGCGCACGGGAGAGGCAGCGCGGAGACATGCCGTGCAGGAGAAGGAGCGACCGCTTCGGGCGGAGCGGCCGCCACGGGTCCGAAGGCGGCTGGAGAGCCTTCGACGGGGGGAGACGGAACCCGTACGAGCCGGCACTCAACGCGGCTCGCAGACGCGGACAGTAACAGTCCGCCAGAAACCGCAGCTACAGGCGAATCACACAGAAGAGGCTGGCAGATGCTACGAGCGATGGCCATTCGGCCTTGAACCTGCGAGTCCATGCCCTGCACCGCTGCGACGGGGTCGGCCACCGCTGCCAGAACGCCCGGTCCGGCGCCCCCATGCCGCGTGGATTGTCCCCGGGCCCGGTAACACCGCGGACTCCGTCGTGAACTCGCACGCTCGCCCTCTTGCCGTCCCAAGCGCGACGGGGCAAGTCGGCACTGCCATTCGAGACTCGGCGTGCATGGGGACTGCCCGGATGCCGGTGGTGCGCGTCGCTCACGCCAACCAGTGACGCCGTCGCGGCGGGACGGTCGACGACGTCCGCAGCCGTGGCGGTCAACGCCAGCAGTCGGCCGAGCGTGTCGACCACGACGTGCCGCGCCCGTTGGTCGGCTTGCCACCGTCGAAGCCGCGTCCGTCGGATCCGACGACGGCGTCCGCATTGACCGCCTGGGAGTCGATCAGGCCCGTGCCCGACTCGACGTCCGGCCCGCCCGGGTGCGGTGGCGTACACCGCGGCAACAGCTACTGACGCGACAAGCGGATTCCTGCACGGGTCGGACACGCTGGCCCGTTGTCGCTGAAAGTGACGGTTTGGTGTCACGTTGGCTGTCATTATCGATTCCACTCGCGGCAGCACTCGGGGACAAGTGGGGCGGCGAGGGGGCTGAGTGCTGGTGTGACACGTGCCGAGAGGGAGGCTTCCTGGAATCCGCACGTTGAAGGCGGTCCGGCCTGTTCGTAGAACGTCTTGGGGGCGCCGTCGATGAGTTGGCTTCACCAGAACTGGCTGGCTGTTTACGCGTTTCCTGCTGCTGTGAGTGCGGCCATCGCGTGGGTGGGGCTGGCGCGTGAGTTCTCCGGCAAGGGGCGGCTGCTGGGCAGCTGGGCGTCGGCTTCTCTGATGCTGCTCGTCCTGGCGCTGATGGGTGCGGTGGCGGCCGGTGCGGTGGTGCTGCTGCCGCATGCGGCGTCGATTCCCCCGGTGATCGCGGGCGCCGCGACGGGGGCGACCGCGCTGCCCCGGCGGAGACAGGACGAGACGGCGCAGCCGTACATCAAGTTCATGACCCTGGGCATCGCCCTGGTCAGGGAGCGGCTGGTGCAGCGTGTGCACCTCGACGCCTGTACCTGGGCGGACCGTTTTCTTGGCGGTATTGAAACGTCTGCCCAGCTCAGGGTGTTCGTCCACGATCTCAAGCTGTACCTGCTGGAGCGGCATCCGCTCGCCGCCGAGACCAAGATGATCAACGCTATCTACACGGAGGTGGAGACGGCGATCGACGTGGCGCTGGACATGGCGACAAGCATCGACGAGGCGTGCCGCCAGGCTGGGCGTGAACCGACCGATGAGGAACTCATCGCCCGCCGCCAGGCGTTCGGCACCGCCCTCGCCCAATGCGGACACCTGCTGCGCTTCGCGTACGCTCACGGCCGCCGCAGCGAGAACGAAGAGCTGAGGACCCTGTGTGCCAAGGCGATGTCCGACGACGCGTTCCACAGTCCCGTTCTGCCGCCGCAGCGTCGCTGGTTCGAGCGCTGGCTTGCCCGCTGAAAGCAGGCGGGTCGGTCGTTGGCGGGCACACGTGCCGGTTCCGGGTCAGCGATGAGCGGGGAGCCCGCTGCTCCTGATGGGTGAGGAGTCCGTGCTGCGGCGGGTTTTGGCGTCCGTCGACTGTCCTCGGGGACGGAATGTGATCTGGACGTCGGCGTCCAGTGCCTCCGCTACGGCGGCGAGGGTGCGGACTGTCAGGTTCGCCTCGCCGGACATGATCTGGCTGACGCGGCCCGGGCTGACGCCCATGGCCGCGGCCAGATCGGAGCGGGTCTTGCCCTGCCCTGCCAGCAGACCGGCCAGAGAGGCCGTCGCCTGCCGTGCTATCCGGGAGGCCGCTGCCGTCGTCCGGCTTTCGTCACGGGCAAAAATGCCCATGATTCACCCCCAACTCATGGAGAGACAACGCTCGTTGCCACTCCATCAGCATGCCACCTTTAGTTTCGGCTAAAAACCCGGTTGGTGAAGAACCTACGCCCGATGCTCCCCGTCCAGAGCGCTGACCTGCGGTAGCCCATCGTGAAACTGGCGTAAAGTCACTCTTTTGGGTCGGTGATCGCAGTCGCTGCCTCCTGGCGTGCGCCCGCTGCCAGGCCAGCGGGTGGGCAGGGCTTTCGGTCCTTGGCCGGCACAGCCGGAGCCTGACAACGGGCACACGGGGCGTCGTCGGGATCGAGCAGCCTGGCCGGCGAGTATCTCGAGCACGTCTACGGCGCGGTGGTGTCACCACCCACCCAGCGCTCTGCGCGCCCAGGCTCTCGTAGCCGGCATCCGCAGGGATCTCCACCGCTGGTCCATCGTGGGAACGGGCACGCGGCGAGCGGTCGGCGCGCTGCTACGTCGAGCGCTCGGTAGCCGCAGCGTGGCGGAGGTGGCGGCTGCAGCGGGGCGGAGGTGGCGGCCGCAGCGGGGTTTCCGCGGAGACCCTGGGCAAGATTGAAAACCGGCCGGGCCGGCCCGCGTGCGCGCATGATCCGGACTGGCAGGAACCGGTCCCCTCGGCTTGAGGGGTGGACAGCGCAGCGCCGCACCTGTATCGCTCAACCAACCTCCGATGGAGCAAGCTTGCGGTGATCAAAGTCCGGAGACAACGCTGTCTCCGTCGCTGGCGTGGAACTCCCCCAGCACCCGGTTGGCGTACATGGCAAAGTCCCGGCCCCACTGCTTGGCGCGCTGCTCGGCCCGGTCCTCCGCGTGGCGACCGGCGGCGATCGCCTCCTCAAGGCCGGCTCCATCCGTCATCCCCCTGTCGTGGGCGGAGGCCGCCATCGAGCGCCGGCACGAGTGGGGCCAGGGGCGCAGCGACGCCCCGGTCCACCCTGAGCCGGTGCACGGATCCGGCCACGGGCGGCTGCGGACCCCAGGCGGCCTCGTCCTCCCACCAAAGCTCCCAGGCGCCGGCGATGAGCCCGCAGCTCTCCGCGAGCCGAACCTCGCCGTGCACCATGACCCGGCGCAAGTGGTCCTCGTCCAGCTCTCCATGCCGCCACTGCCCGATGATTCCGCGCGTCAGCATCCAGCGTGCCGCGTCGTCGCGGAGGCGGACGAGGACCGCCAAGTCGGCCTCGCCGGCCGGGCGGACGCACAGATCATGCTACGCGATCCGCTGACGGCTCGGTGGGCCAGTGTCCACAGTGCCTGGGCCCATCAGGGACCTCGAGAAGGATCAGCCTGAGGAGCCGAAGGCATGTCATGTCCATTGACCCCAGAGGCATGTCTTGGTTGAGTGGCTCATCCACTGAACCACTGGGAGGACGGCGTGGAGGCACTGCCCCGCGAAACCATCGTCGATGTCCTGGAAAGCCGGCTGCGTGAGGACATCTTCACCGGACGCCACCCGGCCGGAAGTTACCTGCCGCCGGAACGTACGCTCGCCGACGGCTACGGCGTCACCCGCACCACCCTCAAGCACGCGTTCGGGCGTCTGATGCAGGCCGGCCTGCTGGAGACGCGGCACGGTGTCGGCACCCGCGTGCGGGACTATCTGCGCCTGGGCGGCGCCGACTTGCTGCCCATGCTGGTGCGGCACAGCCCCGACTGGATCGGCGAGGTTTTCGAAGTGCGCCGTCACATCGGAGCATTGATCGCCGAACGCGCCGCGGTCCGGGCGACCGACCGGCAGCGGGCCGAACTGCGCACGCTGCTGACAGCTGTGGGGGAGGCGGCGAACTCCGATGCAGTCCAGCTCGCGGACATCGAGGTCCACCGGGCCCTGGCCCGCGCCACCGGCAACCGCGTGTACCTCCTGCTGACCAATACCCTCTTCAACGCCTACCTGCCGGTGCGCGCCGCGCTCAGGCGACCCTTCGAGGACCCCGAACTGGCACACGGGCGCCTGGAGCCGGTGGTCGACGCGGTCGAGGCCGGTGACGAGGCCGGCGCCAGGCGGGCGGCCGAGCAGTATCTGACCACGACCGAGCGGATCATGCTGGAGGGTCTCGCATGAGCGCGGACACGACCGCACACACAACCACGGGCGCCGACGGCCCGTCCGCTCGCGGCACCCGCTTCAGCGAGACGATGCTCGGCACCCTGACGCTCGACGACGAGGACCGCACCCGCCGGATCCGCCTCGATCTGAACGTCTCGGCGGACCGCGTCCTGCGGCCCCTCGGTACCACCCCGGCCCGGGCCACCGGCCGGATCCGCATCACCGGCTGGGCCGACGACCCGTACGCCCAGGGGGAGTTGGAGATCTCGCCGCTCGCGCGCCACCGTATCCGTTACCGCATCACCTTCACCGCCGACGGCCGCCCGCTCACCCTCGACGGCTGGAAGTCCGTCACCCCGCGCAGGCCCGTCGCCTCGATGACCGTCCTGCCGTACACCCTCTACGACGACGGCGCGCGAATCGGCACCGGCACCCTGCGCTTCCCCCTCGGTACGCAACTCCTCCCCTTCCTTGCCAGTTTCCGCTTCCCTCGACGGGAGGAACCGGGCGTGTTCCTCGCACCCCGCTGGCGCGGCGAGCCGGGCCGTACCGAGGTCTGGTACACCACCGTCACCGACCCGGACACCGGCAGCGGGCTGTGGCTGCACCACGAGCTGACCGCACCGGCCGACGGATCCGAGCCGCACGCACACGGCTGGGCCGCGGTGTTCCCCAAGGACGGACCCGTGCGACACGCCCGGTTCGGCCCCTCCCCCTGGACTCCCGAGCAGTCCGGCTTCGAAGCCGACGGGGTCGCGGTCCGGCCCGGACGCCTGACCGGGTCGGTCGAGGACGGCGCCCTGCGCTGGGACCTCGTCGAACGGCCCGCGGACGAGCCGCTGTTCACCTTTCCCCGCTGGTCCTGGCGCCGCCCCCTGCTGCCGGCCGCCCAGATGCTCCCCGCCGCGCGGGCCTCCTACGACGGCACCTTCACCCATGACGGCACGACGCTGACGCTCGCCGCAGCCCCGGGCGCGTCGGCCCGGATCTACGGCCACGGCAACGCCCGCCGCTGGGCCTGGCTGCACGCCGACCTCGGCGGCGGAGACGTCCTGGAAATCGTCGCGGCCGTGTCGATGCGCCCGGGCCTGCGCAGACTTCCACCCCTGGTCTTCCTCCGGCTGCGCCGGGACGGCCGCAGCTGGCCCCGCCGCCCCGAGCGGACGGCCGTCGGCTGGGCCGGAGCAGGGCGTTTCCGCGCCGACATCGCACTGCCCACGTGGACGGTCACCGGACGCAGCGGCCTGCGCCGAATACGGGTCGAGGTCACCCAGCCGGCGGACCGCACGCTCGCCCTGGACTACACCGACCCCGACGGCCGGCACGCTACCTGCCGCAACAGCGAACGCGCCGACGCCCGCGTCCTGCTGGAGCGGTGGTGGTTCGGCGGCTGGCGCACCGAGGCCGAGTGGATGCTCGACGGCACGGCCCACGCGGAGGTCGGCACCCGATGAGTCTCGCCGGCCTCGTCTCCGCCCTCATCGCCGACGACGGCACCGCCGACTGGCCCCGGCGCGTCCCCGCCCGACTGCAGACGGTCCTCACCACCATGCCGCTTGCCGCCCGGGCCGGACTACGGACAGCCGCGCGCGGGATCGACGCCTATGCAGTGGCGCGTACCGGACGCACCCTCGGCGCCCTGACCACGCCCGAGCGGGAGTCCGTACTGGACGCACTCGCCGCGCATCCCGCCCTCCTCCCGCTGCTGGACGTGCTCAAGGCGCCCGTCCTCCTGGCGGCCGGAACGGAGCGGATGCTGCAGCACGGTCCCGCACCACTCGGCCTCACACGCCAGGACCCGCCGCTGGACCTGACACCCGCGTCCGCCTGGCCCGCTCGCTCCACCGCCGACGCCGTGGTCATCGGCTCGGGCGCCGGCGGGGCGATGGCCGCGCGGACCCTGGCCCGGGCCGGACTCGACGTCGTCGTCCTCGAAGAGGGAGAACACCACTCCACCGCCTCCTTCGGCCGGCGCACGCCCCTTGACCGGTTCACCGAGCTGTACCGGGACGGCGGGGCGACCGTCGCGGTCGGCAACCCCCCGTTGCTGCTGCCGGTGGGCCGTGCCGTCGGTGGCACCACGGTCGTCAACTCCGGTACCTGCTACCGCACTCCGGGACACGTCCTCGCCGGCTGGGGCCAGAAGTGGGGTTTCACGCTCGCCGACGGCTTCGACCGCCACCTGGACGAGGCCGAACGCACCCTGCGGGTGGCCACCCAACCCCTCGACGTCCTCGGGAACAACGGCCGCATCGCGCTCGCCGGCGCCCGTCAGCTCGGCTGGCAGGCCACGCCCCTGCGCCGCAACGCACCCGGCTGCCAAGGCTCCTGCCAGTGCGTGGTGGGCTGCCCCACCGGCGCCAAACAGAGCGTCCAGCTCTCCGTGCTGCCCGACGCCTGCGCCGCCGGGACCCGCATCGTCACCGGCGCACGGGTGGAGCGCATCCTCGTCGACGCGGACCGGCCCGGAGGTCCGCGCGTGGCCGGGGTGCGCGTCCACCGGGACGACAGCGGGCTCGAAATCCTCGCGCCCCTGGTCGTCGTCGCGGCGGGTGCGCTGCAGTCCCCGCCGCTGCTGCGCCGCTCCGGCCTCGGCCGGCATCCCCGCCTCGGGCACAACCTCAGCGTCCACCCTGCCACGAGCGTCGCCGGACGCTTCGCCGAACCGGTAACCGCCTGGGAGGGTGTGCTGCAGAGCGTCGGCGTGGAGGAGCACCACGACGCGGGCATCCTCATCGAGGCCACCGCCACCCCGCCCGGCATGGGCTCCTTCGTCCTCCCCGGACTGGGCAATGAGCTGCGCCGCGAACTGGAGGGCGCCGACCGGCTCGCCACCCTCGGCGCAATGATCGCCGACCGCCCCTCCGGCCGTGTCCTCGGCCGTGACCGGACGCTGATCCGCTACGACCTGGACCGCCGCGACGCCGGCCGCCTGCTGCGGGCAGTCGGCGTCATGGGCGAGCTGCTGTTCGCCGCGGGTGCCGAGGAAGTACTCACGGGCATCCCCGCCGCTCCTCGCGTCCGCAACCTCGCGGAACTGGACGCCGTCCTCGCGGGCACACGCGCGCGGCAGCTCCATCTGTCCGCCTACCATCCCACCGGCACGGTCGCCGCCGGCGGCAGCGCGCAGCGCTTTCCCGCCGACCCGCTGGGCCGGCTCCGCGGCGTACACGGTGTACTGATCACGGATGGCTCGGTGCTCCCGAGCTGCCCGCAGGTGAATCCGCAGCTGAGCATCATGGCCGCTGCCCTGGCGATCGCGGAGGCGTATCTCGGTTCATGAGTACGACCAGCCGGCCGGGGAGCACGTCGTCTTCCGCGAGGAACGGTGAGACGGCCGTCGGCCCCGTGCCGCTGTGAGCGGCACGCCATCAGCCCGTACGCGGAGGCCATGGCCGCGGCGGCCCCCGGCCAGTTCCACGGCGCCGGTCGCCGGGCGGCGCTGCTCCCCGGACACGCTGCGGCACAGTTCGTCGGCGTGTTCCGCTTTGGCGAGGGCGTCCGCTCGGCGGGCCCGGCCGTTGATGCTGAGGGCCGGACCGAGCCGCAGGGCCGGGGTGAGCTGGTTCTGCGGGGGAGGGGCGGCGAGCGCGCCTGGCGGGCGCGCCTGGGCCTCCGGGGTGACGGCCTTGCGCGTCCAGGGCGTAGATCTGTCTGTTGCGGGCGGCCGCGGCTACGAGGGGGATCCCCGGCCCTGGGCCGCGGGCCGTTGTCCGGGCGAGATGCCTGAACCAGCGGCCCGCCTCTACGCTTTCCTTGCCCGCCTCTGACAGGACGCCGGCAGCTGAAGCCGCTGGTTCACGTCAAGGAGCTGCGTCTGTTCGCCGGCCTGCCAGCCATCGATCGGCACGAGATCAACCGGAGTCAGCCGTGCGGCGACCGTGCCGATCGATGGCTGTGAGGATGCGGACGGCGAGGCGTGACGCGGACGTCGCGGCGGGTACGACGGTGACGCCGAGCCCGCACTCGACCATGGCGATCTGCGAGGTCACCGACCGCGCCCAGTGGGCCGGGACAGGGATGAATCCGGCGGGTACGACCGGTTCAGGAAGGAGCGCCTGTCAGGACTTCGACCTTGCCGGTGTCGAGCGAGTAGTAGGCGCCCACCACGGCAAGGGTGCCCTTTCCCACCAGTGGGGCGAGATCCTGGTTGGAGCGCAGATCGGTGGCGGTCAACTTGACCTGGGCACGGGCCATGGTCTCGACCGGGTCGGCGCCGCCTTCCTTCACTGCCAGTTTGTATGCCGGCTGAAGAGCCTTGGCGATCGCCTGCAGGTTGCCGGGCAGCGGTTTGCCGTAACGATGGGACTCGTATGCCGCCTTGACGGCGCCGCAGCGCTGATGTCCAAGGACCACGACGAGCGGAGTGCCACTGGTCATGGGCCCGTACTCGACAGAACCAGTGACCACCGGGCCGACCGCCTCCCCGCCCGTCCGCATGACGTAAAGATCTCCGAGCCCGGTATCGAAGAGGAGTTCAGGCGGCACTCGGGAGTCGATGCACGAGAGGATCGCCCCGAAAGGCTCCTGCTCCTGGGCCACGAACTGACGCCGGTTCGGATCCCGGTCGGGGTGTTGAAGAGTCCCGCTCACCCAGCGTTCGTTGCCTTCCATCAGTCTCGCGAATGCCGCGGCTGGTGTGGTCGGCCGCGTTGTCGGTGAAGCGCTGAGCGCCGCCGGAGCGGCCCTCAACGATGAGCACCCCGCGAGAGCCAGGGTGCCGCAGGCAAGCAGCGCCCTGCGCCCCAGACGTCCTGCTCTGTCCATCGTTCGTTCCCCTCGATGCCGCTCAGGTGCGTCCCTGTCTCCTGACCAGGGCAATTGTTCCGCGACGTGTGGGCGACCCGGCCGAAGGCGCCAGCATGCGCGGGTTACATTGCTACAGACGGCCCACAGAGCGGCTCACGCGGCAGAGTGAGCGTCTGAGTCGAGACCTCGCCCCGCCCGGCCGCAGTGCCACGGCCGGCTGCTGTTCGTTTCTGACTTCGGCTCATCAAGGTGACGCTGGATTGTCGAGGGTCAGGCCGGTGCATGCCATGAAGCCGTCGAGGGTGTCGGGCCGGTACTGGAGGCGGTTGAGGCGGTTGCGGACGAGCGTTTCCAGGCGGTCGAGGGCGACGACGGCGAGCCTGGCCAGGCTGCGTTTGACGTGTATCCACACGCCCTCGACGGGATTGAGGTCGGGTGAGTAGGCGGGCAGCAGGAACACCGCCAGCCATTCACGTTCGGCGATCAACTCACGTATGGCGTGGGAGACATGCGTGTTGAGCCGGTCCCACACCAGCACGATCATCGCGATCAGTCCGGCCACCGACAGCCGTCCCGAGCGTCGCCCGCTGACGGTCACGACCGGGGTGCGGCCGCGCCGGCCCCAGGTGCGTCCTTTGAGCGGCCGCCGGGGGAAGCCCGCCTCGTCCTCGAAGCAGATGTAGCCTCCGCAGGCCGCCCGGGCTCTTTTGGCTCCGCCCAGTTCGCCTCCTTCCACGCAGCTACGGCCCCCTCGTCGCGTTCGGCCACTCGCCGCGCGGGGATCTGCGGGCTGAAGCCCAGCCGGTGCATCAGCCTCGTGGCCCCCGAGACGCCGTTGGAGACGTGGAACTTCCTGCCGATCAGCGTGGCCACCGCGGCCGTCCACACCTGGTCCTCCACCCAGCCGTGCGCGGCCGGACCCTGCTCGAGATACGCGGCCAGTTTCTCCAGGCAGCGTGGGGACAGACGGTACCGCGACCCGCTCGGGCCACGCGAGGCCAGAGCCTGTGTACCGCCGTCCCGCCACAACTGGTGCCACGGGTAGGCCGACTTCAGGCTCACCCGTAGCCGCCGTGCCACCTCCGGCGGCTCGACCTTCTGCTCGAACAGCTCAGCCGCCTGTATCCGTACCGTCTCCCGGCGCCGACGCCCCGCAGGGGTCAGGCCGCACCCATCCGCATACCTCACACACCACGGGATACAGCCACCCATCCACGCCCATCAGGGACTTCGCGAAGATTCACGAGCTGAAGTCAGTCACCCGGGTCCTCGGCCATGAACTCGGCGACCATCTCCGGCGGATTGGCATCAGAGGTCAGCCGAAACATCGCGTCCGGGTCGAACATGTCGTACAGAATCACCGGTACCTGCCGGCCGAGTACCTCCACGATCCTGCCGCTGGCGTGGAGGTGCTGAGCGGCTGCGACGCACACCCTGTAGAACCACTCGACCAGCTGCTCGTGGCGATCGCCCGGCTCATCGTCGTCCTCGTACCAGAGCCCCCGAGACACCGCCTCCTGCCGGTGCGAGTGCGCACCGTCCGGATCACGCCCGACGTTCCTCACCCCCTCCAGCCCCGTCTCCGGGAAGAATGCGTAGCTCCAGCGCGCCTCCCAGGCGTCCGACGCCTTGTCCGCCGACGCCGCGGCGTCGGCCTCGGTCGTGTAGCCGATGGCCACGTACGGAAACCGCGGATCCTGATCGACGCTGTCGACGCGGAACGTCACCGCGTAGATCCCACTGTGCGCCGGGAACTCTCCGACGACCTCGCCTGCGATCCGTTGCACATGTTCCTGAAATGCCACACGACCTCCTCAGCGGCCAGACTGAGGATCATATTTTCCGTCCCGTTCGCCCTCACGCTGCGCCCGGCACCACCGCCGACGGCACCCGTCTGCTTCGGGGACACGATGGGCCGCACCCTTGGATTGGCGGGAGATGGTCGGTGCTGGTGCAGGAGGTGTGCTGGTGGCGGGTGTCGATGACGGCGTTGGCCGCGGTGGTGGCCAGTGCGGCCTCGAAAGCGGGGGCGTACCGGCCGGGAGGAGACTGCCTGGCCTTGCCCGCCCCGGCACTCTCGAGCGCGGGGCTGCCCGAGGTACGGACTTCTTCGTCCACGTTTCCAAGAGCCTGCGCAGGTCGTCCACGCCGGAAGAGACAGGCGCGTCATCTGTGCCGACCGAGGTGTTGAACGGGGCCTGGGCCCACGGCAATGTGCCGCGCGCACCGAGACGGGGGCAGAGAGCGCCTGCTGGTGGATCCGCACACCCCTGGCCAAGAGAGATGCCCAGCTCAGAGCCGCGTGCAACACCCTTTAAGGGCTGTCGTGCAACTGATCCTGGCGTGAAGGTGGTTGGTCAGGACTGGATCCTGGGGACCGCTGGGGTGCTCCGCCGCCACGGTCGCGTCGTTCTCGTGGACTGTGCAGTTTGACCACTTGGTGTCCAAGGCGGCCCAGGACGCGGCGGGGTGGCGGGCGGATCCGCCTGGGGAAATGAGCGGCAGGGTCCCCCTGGAACGCGGTACGGTGCGCCGATGTCAGCGATCAAGAAGTTCCAAGTCACCTTTGACTGCGCAGAACCTGAGCGCCTCGCTCGCTTCTGGTGTGAAGTGTTGGGGTACGTCATACCGCCGCCACCGGAGGGGTTCACCACCTGGGACGATTTCAACCGCACCCTGCCTCCTGAGAAGCAGGGATCATGGTTCGCCTGCAGTGATCCCTCAGGCGTGGGCCCGCGCCTGTACTTCCAGCGCGTCCCTGAAGGCAAGATCGTTAAGAATCGGGTGCATCTCGACGTCCGGGTCGGCACCGGGCTCGTGGGGGACGAGCGCCTCGCCAGGCTCGAAGCCGAGTGCGCACGACTGGTGGCGCTCGGTGCGACCCACGTGCGAACACTGTATGCCGATGAGGAAAACGAGTCGTGCATCCCGATGCTGGACATCGAGGGCAACGAGTTCTGTATCGACTGAGCACTCTCCGGGCCGGGGAGGTGGGGAGCCGCCTCTCTTGGGCCTCCCTGGTCTCGTGGGGAGGGAGCTACCGCCACCAAGGTCCATCTTCAGATGGATGAGGGCCGCGCAGTGGCGACTCGCGGCGTGGGATCCTCAAGGCTCGCGACAAGCATCGGCTGCACCCTCCCGCAGCTCGCCGCAGGTTTCACCGTGGCACACCCCGCCGTCACATCGGCGATCAACGGACCGCGGACCATGCCGCAGCTGGAGGATCTGCGCAAGGGCGCCGCGCTCACCGTGGATGATGCGACCCTCGACCGGATCGACGAAATCGTGTCGCCCGGGGTGAACCGGTACAACCCCAGCGCCGCCTCACTCCCTCCACGATCACTGACTCACACCGTCTTGCGGAGCCGCCCACTCGCCGAACGCGCCACCGCCTGAGGTTGGCTGCTGCCCTCCTGCCGGGACTCGATCGCCCCTTTTATGGGAAGCGGTGAACCTGCCCGCGTACCGGCGCGCGCAGATCTCGACGATGGCGACCACGGTCAACGTTCTCCGTAAGTTGTTTGGTGGCCCGGGAGGGCCGGGTGTGGCTGAACGTTCTCTGCCTGCAGTGGCTCGCAAGGAGTGGCCGCCCAGCTCTCCGGGGCGCCCTGGTCGCTGATTGAAATCTGCGGATCGGTCGCTGTTTACGGAGATGACGACGGGGTGTTCCTCGGGCCGCCGGCAAGGCGAACGGTTCGAGGAGAAGCACGTGACCAACCAACGGGCCCGCATCTGGGTGGGCATCGATGTGGGCAAGGCCCACCACTGGGCAGCTGCAGTAGACGAGACCGGTTCGACCTTATGGTCGAAGAAGATCGACAACGACGAGTCGGCGATCCTCACCGCGCTCGGTGAGATCCTCGGCCTAGCCGCCGAGGTCCGCTGGGCCGTGGACATCACTGGCACATCCTCCGCGCTGCTGCTGGCCCTGTTGGCTGCCCACGGCCAGCAGGCCGTTTACGTGCCCGGCCGCACGGTCAACCGCATGTCCGGCGCCTACCGCGGTGAAGCCAAGACCGATGCTCGCGACGCGTACGTCATTGCCGAAGCAGCCCGCCACCGCCGGGACTTCGCCCCCATCGACGTGCCCGCGCAGCTGGCCGCTGGCCTCGCTTTGCTGACCTCTCACCGTTCCGATCTGATGGCCGATCGGGTGCGGATGCTCAACCGCCTCAAGGACGTGCTCACCGGCATGTTCCCAGCTCTGGAGCGGGCCCTCGACTACTCGGCGCACAAGGGCGCCCTGGTGCTGCTGACCGGCTACCAGACCCCCGTCGCGATTCGCCGGCGCGGCCGAGCCCGGCTCACTGCTTGGCTTGCCAACCGCAATGTGCGTGGTGCCGACTCGGTCGCAGCCACTGCCGTCAAAGCCGCTCAGGCTCAACAGACCGCACTGCCCAACGAGACCGTCGCGGCCCAGATCATCGCCGACCTGGCCGCGCAGATCCTCGCTATGGAAGATCGCCTCAAGTGCATCGACCAGCAGATTCGAGAGACCTTCCGCAGCCACCCACAGGCCGACATCATCGAGTCCTTGCCGGGCATGGGACCTATCCTGGGTGCCGAGTTCATCGTGGCTGCGGGCGACATGTCGGCCTACGCAGACGCCGGCCACCTGGCGTCAGCAGCAGGACTGGTACCCGTTCCTCGCGACTCTGGACGACGCACCGGGAACCTGCATCGCCCCAAACGCTACAACCGCCGACTGCGCAGGGTCTTCTACCTGTCCGCGCAGGTGAGCATCATGCGTGAGGGCCCCAACCGGGACTTCTACCTCAAGAAGCGCAGCGAGGGCCTCAAACACGTCCAGGCTGTCATCGCGGTGGCCCGACGGAGGATCGATGTCCTGTGGGCACTGCTTCGGGACAACCGGCTGTTCACGCCAACTCCTCCGGTTCCGCAAACGACTTGACTCGGTCATTGAAACTCCTTGCCATCTCGACCAGTCCCGCACCATCGGCGCCATCGATGCGCTCCGCGAAGCCGCCACACGGCTGCGAAAGATCGACGGACTCCATCGGCGGCGCTGTCGAGATGGAAGCCGGCACCGGCATACGCTCGGTCGCATCTCTCGTCGCCGATCGGTGACGAGAGATGCGACTGAACTGACCTGTGCAGAAATGCCAGTCACCTTGTCACAGGTGAGGGGCGATCACGGGTAACTGACCCCGCCGGCCACGAGAGTGGAGCCGACCGTGCTGCAGTAGGCGTACGACCATGACCAGTTGCTCGCGCTGGCACCGTACACGTACCTACCGTTCGCGCACTTGGCCCAGGCCCGGTACGGACCACCCGGGCAGGAAACGCCCATAGTGCGGCTGTCGTGCCAGGTGTTGCAACTGGCGGCGGGGGCAGCCTGGGACTGCTCTGCGGCAGCCGCAGGCGGGGTGCCGGTCGTCAGGAAACCACCCGCCGCGAGGCAGAGTGAGGCAACCGTAGTTGCGACGTGACGCTTGCGAAGCATGTCGCTCCTTCAACGAGGGATTCTTCCGTTGCGCTCAGCCGACCGTCACCGGACCACACAAGTACGCGCAGGCCCCGGTCGGTTCATGCATGGGCGCATCTCTCCTTGCCCAGATCATTCCTGTGTGCTGCCGGCATGGGGATAGCAGTGAGTGCCAAGCGCTTAGCGACAGGCGCCAGCATCTGCGTGCAAGATTCCACGGCGGTATGCGGTGGGGGTGGAGCCGTAGATGGTGCGGAATGCCCGGGTGAAGTCGGCGGGGCAGGGGAATCCCCAGCGGGCGGCAATCGCGTGAACAGGTCGCGTGGACAGGCACGGGTCGGCCAGGTCGCGTCGCGCACGTGTGAGGCGCTGTCGCCGGATGTAGGAGGCGACCGTGGCTCCGTGGGCGTGGTTCTGGAAGAGGCGGTGCAGGGT
The DNA here is from genome assembly GCF_053611725.1 of Streptomyces sp. NPDC054783. Classification (NCBI taxonomy): domain Bacteria; kingdom Bacillati; phylum Actinomycetota; class Actinomycetes; order Kitasatosporales; family Streptomycetaceae; genus Streptomyces; species Streptomyces sp. NPDC054783. The sequence continues at coordinate 62,882 of NZ_JBSHAY010000023.1, forward strand.
CCGCAGCGAGATGTGGTGAGCGGCGGCGACGGTGGCAGGGGAGAGGTCGGCGGTGTCCAGGTGTCGGCGGATGAAGTCCTGGATCTCCAGGAACTGCATGTGCTGGCGGGTCTCGGCGGGTGTCTGGTCTGCGGCATCGAGGTGGTGGGCCAGCCATGCGGTGATCAGGTCGACGAGGATGCTTCCGAGCCGCTGGCGGTCGGCGGGCCGGTAGGGCACGGTGTCGGTGGCCACGTGGGTGAGGAAGCCGGCGAGCAGGCCGCCGACACCTTCGCGTCCTGACATTCTGGCCGCCAGTATCCGGTCCACGCGGTTCGACGGCACCGGGACCATGGCCCGGGGTATCTGTACCACTATGGAGGCCGCCGTGTCCCGCCCGGCCTCCACGGCCGCTGTGTAGGGGCGAGAGGTGGAGTACACCACGAGATCGCCTGCTCCGAGCGGCGCTTCGCACCGGTTCTGGACGATGGCTTGCTGTCCGCGGAGGATGAGGCCCACCGCATACATTTCGGGATCGGACTGGCGGATCAGTTGCGGTGTCCGTCGTGAGGTCATGGACGCGTAGGTCAGGGCAGTCACCTGTGCCCCGCCCAGGTCCGAGGCTTTCAGTGAGGCCTGGAATTCAGTCGCGCGGTCGATGGTGAACTCATTGGATATCAGCGCGCTTGCCGTGATGTCCCGCCAGGCCTCCACCCGGTCCAGCACTGGCAGGCGCTGACTGTCGAACACCTTCTCCAGCATCGATGTCGTCCCCCTCTTTGGTGCCTTCTGTGCGGTCGCTTGCACTCTCTCGGGTGCGGCCGTGCCAGAAAAAGCCGGTTGTAGGACACATCAAGGTGACTGGAGGCGGACACAGAGCGCCGCAGGTCGCGGCGGTGCCATCCGAGATGCCTGCGACGTAAGTGCATACCGACTGCACCCGCATCTACCCTGCTGGTGGCTGTGTCACGTTCCGTGAACGTGGTTTCGACCCGACCTCGGCCTGTTTGATCCGGCCGCGCGCTGCGGTCTCGGTGACATCGAAGTCCGTGTCGACCTGACCGATCGTGCGGTCACTGCGTCGGCACAGCTCGACGATCTCGGTCTTGAACTCCAGCGTGAACGAGCGGCGAGGACGCGGTTTCTTCTTCCCATGCCTTTTATGGTGGACATTCTTCCGGAGGCTCAGCCCCTGAACTCGGAAGTCAGTCAAGGCGGATCAATCCCATAATGGTTCTGTAGCAACATGCAGAGTCGCCAGCGCATTGTCTGTCCGCCTGCCAGGCCCAGCCCATGCCGATGCCGGACTTTTGCTTCACCGCCTCCTGTGCGCAGTGGCGACGACACCCTTGGACACATCAGGAACCGGATGACGCGAAGCCGGTACCCATGAGAACGAACAGCATTTCGGCCGCTGTTCGGGAGGCACTCGCCCCGCCGCCGTAGATGCAATGTTCATGAGCAGGTCCGCGGCGGCGCCGGGTGGGGGGCCTGGCACGGAAGATCACCGATGACGAGGCCGAGTTGCTGGCGTTCTACGACTTCTCCGCCGAACACCGGACCACGTGCGGACGCCCAACCCGATCGAGTCCACGTTCGCCACCGTCCGGCTCCGCACCACGGTCACACGTGGCGCCGGCTCCCGCACCGCCGTCCCTCGCAATGAGCTTCAGGATCGTCGAGGCAGCCCAGCAGGGGTGGCGGGCCGTGAACGCAACCCCACCTCGTCGCTCTGGGCCGTGCCGGAGCCCGCTTCGAGCGCGGCCAACCGGTCGAGCGCCCTGCCACGGCTGCGGCATAGGGTCTGGTCCACCATGACCCATCAGAGGGGAAGTGCAGGACGGGGTCGTTGGACGGTTCGATGCCCGGTGGGACTTTGGTGGGGTCGAAGACGAGCCCCTCGACGTGTTCCTGGTCCTCGTGCAGCCGGTCGACGACGAGGCGGCCCGCGGTCACCGTTTCGCGGTCGTCGGGCCACTGGCGGGTGACGTCGTCGGCCGGGTCTTCGGGGGCCGCCATCCGGAAGACCAGCCGCCAGACGGCCGGCGCCTGTTCGACGCGCTGCTTGATCTCGCCGATGAGGTACTGCGGCGGCAGCAGCCGGTCGGCCTCGGGGCGGATCGCCGCCTCACCGGCTTCCGGGACCCAGCGGTAGCGGAACGCCCGCCGCCGTCCTTCCGCGTCGATGAGGTAGTACGCGTGGAGCCCGAGGAACGTCGTGGTCGCGAAGCTCTCGGTGGCGGGCTGGTCGCGAAGCTCTCGGTGGCGGGCAGCCCGGCGATGGCCTTCAGTCCGGGAACGGCGTGGCGGTGGCCCGCCACGTACTTCAACAGCCCGCCGGGATTGGGCAGTCCGAACCCGCCACGGCGCTGGGCCGTCGTGATGCCGATGAACTCCTCGGCCGTGCCCGCCGGGAACGCGGAGATGTTGGGCGCGCCCCAGGCCGTGTGTGATCCGGACGGCAGCGCGAAGCGGACCGCGAGACCGAGGGCGGCGCCGCGACTGCCGGAGGCGCGGTCGGGGGCGTACGGGCTGCCGGTCGCGTTCGACAGTCGTACGACTGTGTCGACCGGCGTTCCCGCTGCGCCCGGTCCTCGCCGGTGACCCGACCGGCGAACGCCGATCCAGGCGAGCGGCGCGCGTGCCTGCGCCGCCTGACGGGCGCCGCTGGTCGACGCACTGACCGACCGCAGCGGCGTCGCGAATTGAACGAGAGGGCGACACACCGGCGCCGCTGGCCCCATCTGTCCCACACCCTACGAGGCCCAGAGCACATGCCAGAAGCCGACGGAGATTCAGTCCCGCGACGTTCACGCCCTGGACATCCGCGATGACCTGCGCGGATGCCGCCCAGTGCGATCCTGGGCCCAGGACCGCCGAGCGCGTTCGAAAGCACACGGGCACGTGATCCAGGTCGGTCCGGCGCCGGCTCCGGAAAGGCTTGAGCGATGGCGAGGAACCGATGAACTCCAGCGATGTCGACCGTACCGAACAGACCACCGTCGAACATGACGCCGATGCCGAGGCCGGGGTCAAGCCGCTGCTCGACACCCCCCAGACGGCCGCGGCGGGAGTGGCGATGTGGATCTTCGTCGTCGGCCCGCCGATCTCCCTGATCGCCGTGGTGCCGTTCGTGTGGGGATGGGGACTGTCCGCGCTGGACGTCGGCATGGCGGCGGTCGCCTACCTTGTGTCCGGCTTCGGCCTCACGGTGGGTTATCACCGCCTTTTCACGCACCGCTCGTTCAAGGCACGGCGGGGCCTGCGGATCGCCCTGGCCGTCGCGGGTTCGCTGGGGGTCGAGGGTTCGCCGGTCCAGTGGGTGGCGAACCACCGGCGTCACCACGCCTTCGCCGACCGCGAGGGTGACCCGCACTCGCCCTGGCGCTATGGGACCGACACACGCGCGCTGCTCAAGGGACTTCTCCACGCGCACATCGGGTGGATGCTGAAGCGTGAACTGAGTAACCGGGCCAGGTTCGCGCCCGACATCGCCGCCGATCCCGATCTGCGGCTCATCGGTCAACTCTTCGGGCCTCTGGCTGCCGTCTCGCTCCTGGCCCCGGCGCTGGTCGGCGGGTTGGTCACCGGCACCTGGACCGGCGCGCTGACCGGGTTCTTTTGGGCCGGCGTGATCCGGATGGCGCTGCTGCACCATGTCACCTGGTCGGTGAACTCGATCTGCCACGTCGCGGGCAGGCGCCCCTTCGCCAGCCGGGACAGGGCCACCAACTTCTGGCCGCTCGCACTGCTGTCCTTCGGCGAGAGCTGGCACAACTCGCATCACGCCGACCCCACGGGCGCGCGCCACGGCGTGCTGCCGGGTCAGCTCGACCCGTCGGCCCGCCTTATCTGGGTGTTCGAGAAGCTTCGCTGGGTTCACGACGTACGCTGGCCGAGCTCGGACCGTCTCAGCGCTCGACTGCTGCCCAAGCCGGGTGCCCCGCAGGGGTCCACGGGGTGATGACGCTCGGACGACGCGTCGCCGCGGTTCCCGTGCCGATGGGGCACAGCGACGGCCCGGGAACCGCCGGATACTGGGCGAGTTACTACCGACCCCGTCACCCAGGTCATCCGTCAAAGGGTGAATCCCGTGACGAGTCGACCGGGTGAGTGGCCCGCCCGGCCAGATCGCCGGCGTGATCCGGATGCCGGCAACCCGCATCGCGTAGCGCCTGCTTGCCGCCCGAGGGGCGTTGCCGTCAAAACGCCCCGGTCCATTCCGGCCGGCCCGGGGCGTCTTCCCTGGTCACGCTTGTACCTCCGGCAGGATTCGAACCTGCGACACCCGCTCTTGGAGTGGGAACGAATCCTTGCCGGGGGTGCCGGAAGCTGCCTCGTGGTGCTGTATTGCTTGGTCGCACGGCGAGCACACGGAACGGGCACGTTCCTCGCCCGCGACCGCGTCGACCGGGACAAGCGGCGCAGGGCAGACCGGACGTCGACACCTTCCGGGCCCAGCCGGGCGCGGAGAAGGAGTGGGACGCGATCTGCTGCTCCGGGACAAGGCGGGCAAGGTCGTGATGGACAAGGACTGGAGGGAGGCGATGCTGGACGTTCACACCGACGCCCAAGCGCAAGCGGATCGCGCGGGAGGTGAACGCCTGGATCGACGCATGCGCGACCAAGGGCTGCAAGGCCATCAGTCCGGACAACTGCCCACCTACACACGCGTGCCCCAAGGGCTGCTCACTGCGAACGACGCGAAGGCGTTCCTGTCCCTGTTCGCCGCGCACGCGCAAGGCCCGGCCGTCGGTCAGAAGAACACGGGTGGAGGAGAGCGGCCAGTACGACGAATGCGGGCACTACGCCGCCGAGTTCGGCCACCCCATGATGGTGATCGAGTACACCGAGCAGGGCGTGAAGAGGGCGTGCGGGGCCGGGGCGACAGGACGAGCAGCGTCCGGCGGGACCTGGACCTCGTGCCCATCGGCATCAAGGACTACCACCGGGAAACCTGGGGCAAGGAGAAATACCTGGTGAACAGCACGCTGGTGTCCGACACTTTTGCCACATGGTCGCCCTCGCCGACGGAACCGGCGCCGGCCGTGTGGTGGTCGCGGCGAACCAGGGCGCCACGAACCCGCTGATCGCGACGGCAGCCTCCCGCGACTGAGCCTGGCGACCTCCTCAGCCCCGGACTGCGGCGACCGCCTCGTCGAAGGCCCGCTCCATGTCGATCGTGCCGCCACTGCGCACCCAGGCGTCCGTTGCGGCCTCCAAGCAGGCCAGGGCGCAGGCGGCGAGGGCGCGGGCCCGCAGCTCGTTCATCGGGTCCGTGGTTGCGCCGAGGCGTCGCACGATGTCCGGGACGAGCAGGTCCGTCCACTGGTGGCGCTTCTCCAGCTGGCGCGCCCGGAGGGAGGGTGAGGCGTGCAGCATGCCGGTGATCTTGAGGAAGTCCTCAGGTGAATAGGGGAGCGAGTCGTAGAGTGCTTTGAGGGCCGCCCGGAGAGCTTCCCAGGGCGGTTCGCCGGTTGGACGCGCTTCCAGTGCAGTCCGCAGAGCCTTGCCGTGCTCGGCGTGGTCGCCGAGCACGATGTCCTCCTTGGTGCCGAAGTAGCGGAACAGCGAGCGTCGCGAGATGCCGATCTCGTTCGCGATCTGCTCCATGGTGGTGGCCTCGAATCCGTGCTCGAGGAACAGCCGCATCGCAGTGGAGACGATCTCGGCCTGCACAGCTCGCCGGGTGCGTTCCCGCAGTCCCGCTGGATTGCCCGCGCGATGGTCCATGACTCCGTAGCCTACCGCGTTCTGCACTCAGTACCGATCTGGCACTGTGTGACAGATTAGGCGTACAGTGCCAGGCAGTGTCACCGCTGAGAGTGTCCACCGCTTCCCGGGAGCTGTCATGAGCACCGTCGACTACCTTGGCCAGACCACCCTCATCACCGGCGCCAGCGCCGGCATCGGCGCCGAGTTCGCCCGGCAGATGGCCGCGCTGGGCTCGGACGTCATCCTCGTTGCCCGCCGCGCGGAACGGCTGGAAACGCTGGCCGCCGAACTCACTGCTGCTCACGGCGTACGAGCCGCAGTCATCCCCCTCGACCTGAGTCTGCCCGCCGCGGGGCAGACCCTCGCCGAGGAGGTGGCGCGCCGCGGCCTGGAGGTGACCAGTGTCGTGAACAACGCCGGATTCGGTACCTTCGGCCCGTTCCACACCGAGGACCCCAAGCGGCTCGGCCAGGAGATCAGCGTCGACATCGCGGCCGTCGTCGACATCAGCCGGGCATTCATCGAGCCGCTGCGGACCGCCGGCACCGGAGTGCTGGTCAACGTCGCGAGCATGGCCGCGTACTTCCCCATCCCGAACATGGCCGTCTACGCGGCGGCCAAGGCGTTCGTGCTGAACTTCACCGAGGCCCTCTGGCATGAATCCCGCGGGACCGGGCTGCGCGTGCTCGCGCTGTCGCCCGGAGCGACCAGCACCGAGTTCTTCGACGTCGTCGGCACGGACGCGGCAGACGGCGGCAGCAAGCGCCAGTTCCCGCAGGAGGTCGTTGCCACGGCACTGCGCGCGCTCGACCGCCGCACACCACCGCCGAGCGTCATCTCCGGCCGCCTCAACCGTGCGATGGCGGCTCTGGCCCGTACGGCCAGCCGACGCCGCACGGTCCAGTTCATGGGATCCACGACCTCCGCCCGCCAGCCGGTGCGGTGACCGCGCACGCCGACGGGCTTCCCCTCTGCGACGTCCTCCGGCCGGGCAGCAACTCCCGTCAGTCCGGAGGTCCACCCAGGGTGGGAGAAACCAAGTGGAGGTCCCTGCCTGCAGGTCTGCCCCCCACGCCCTACGGCTCAACCGGAGTGAGGTGACCATCTCCTACAGCAGTTCTCCAGTACTTCGGACAACCCGCAGCCGAGCCGAACCCCCGTTGTCAGACCACGGTCCTAGGCTTTTCCCATGACTCCTGAACTCTTCGGTCGTCTGGCACCGTTCCGTGAGGAAGCACTGGAGCGCCGCATTCCATCCGAGGACATCGAGCGGTGGATCGCCACCGCCCGCCCGTCCGGGACACTCGTCACGAGCGGGGACGGACAGGTCGTCGGCCGGTTCGGCGGTCCACTGATGCTGCCCGTCGATGCCCCAGACCCGTCGTTCCCCCTGCTCGCCACCCTCGACTGCGCATCCCTGCCCGAAGAGGTGACGGGCCTCCCGCTGCCGCCTGACGGCCGTCTGCTGCTCTTCGGCTTCCCCGATCTGATGGACCCCGACAGCGCTGACAGCGCTGGTGAGGTCGTGTACATACCGGCAGGGACGCCCGTCGAGGAGCGAAAGACGAAGAGCGCGGTCGTCTACGGCAAGGAGATCGACGAGGACGACGAATACCTCTCCCTCTACGAGCAGTTCCCCGACGACGAGCTGCGGCTGTTGACCGATGTCTCCCTGCCGTACCACCACTTGACGACGTCCCCGGAGGCTCCCTGCAGTGTTCCGCTCCCCGAGTACCCCCGCTCCAAGGAACTGGCCGATGCCTGGAACGCCGTATCCGGCGGTATCACCATCGACGGGCCGCTGCGCATCGGCGGCTACGCCTCCCACGAGTGCACGGAGACGGACCCTGTCGTAGACGCCGCGAAGGACGCCGTGCAGGCGGTACGGGCGCAGGAGCCCGGCGCCGCCGCGAAGCTGCCCGCCCCCGGGGAATGGGTGCTGCTCGCCCAGTGGGACATCGACCTCGACGGACGGGAGGGCTCGACCCTGCACTGGGTGATCCCTCGACAGGACCTGGTCGAGCGACGCTTCGACCGCGTGCACGTCTCGTTCTCCTGGAACCCGTGATCCGATTCGTCCCCGCCGCCCGGTCCCTGGGCACTCCGGTCCCGGGCGGCGCAGAGGCCCGTGGGCTCCACACGAGGACGCCCATGCCGTAGGGGCGGCAGGTCGGCAGGACCTCCCGCTCGATGCCGCGGTTGAGGATGGAGCAGGCGGGCCGTTCGGTGCGCAGCCGGTGCAGGGCACGCTGCTGGGACACCCACTGGGCCTCGACGATCTGTGCGGCCGGCAGGTTGGAGGAGCCGATCGCGCGGACCTTCCCGGCACGCACCAGGCCGGTGAGGGCGGAGAGCGCCTCCTCGATGTCCGTCTGCGGGTCGGGCTGGTGGATCTGGTACAGATCGAGGTAATCGGTCTGCAGCCGCCGCAGCGAGCCATTGACCGCCGTCATGGTCCAGCGGCGTGAGCTGCCGCCACGGTTGGGGCCATCGCCCAACGGTCCATTGAACTTGGTGGCCGGCACCACCTCGTCGTGCCGACACTTGAGGGCCTTGCCGACGATCTCCTCGCTCTGGCTAGCCGTAGACGTCGCCGGTGTCCACGAAGTTGATGCCCGCATTCACAGCGCGGTGCGTCATGCGCACGCACGCGTCGTGGTCCCGATCGCCGTTCCTGCCGGACATCATGGTGCCCAGGCAGCAGGTGCTGAACTCGACGCCGGCGCACCCCAGTTGTCGCATTCGCATGGTGCCGCGCCCCCCTGCTCCCGTTCGCTGCTGCCGGGGCCGCCGCGCGGCGGCCCCAGCACAACGTGTGTTCCTTGCCGGGTGTGGATCAGCCGCTGTACGGCGCCGCCACGTCCAGGACCCAGGTCACGCCGAAGCGGTCGGTGAGCATGCCGTACAGCGGTGCCCACTGCGACGGTTCCAGGGGCTGCACGACCGTCGAGCCCTCTGCCAGCTTCTGCCACAGGACACCGATCTCGTCCGTGTCGTCACCGCGCACGGAGACGAAGAACGGATTGCTGCCCTGGTTCCAGGGCATCCGGGAGGGCACGTCGTAGGCCATGACGTGGAAGCCGTTGTCGCCCACGACCTCGCCCCACACCACCCAGTCCGCCTCGTTCCCGTTCCGTACGTTGCCCATGTCCTTGTACGTGACGGCGGTCATGCGCCCGCCGAAGACGCACTGGTAGTGGTCCAGCGCCGCACGCGCGTCGCCCCGGAAGTTCAGGTGGGTGGTGGTCGTGACAGACATGGTCTTCTCCTTGCTCGCGGTTCGGCGAGGCGCACCGCGGCAGCGGCGGAGCCTTGCGGGCGGCAACCTCGTGGCCAGGGGCTATGGCCTCGCTGGCGTTCTTGAGACCCACCATTCCATCGGTAGCGGACAGGTTGTGTCCTGTAATACGGACAGAATGGTGAGCATGCAGAAGACGTCCTCGCGGCTGCTCGCACTGCTCTCGCTGCTTCAGACACATCGTGACTGGTCTGGTGACGACCTCGCCGAGCGGCTCGACATCACCCCCCGCACGGTGCGCCGCGACATCGACCGCCTACGGGAACTGGGATACCCGATCCTCGCTTTCAAGGGGCCCTCCGGCGGCTACCGCCTGGATGCCGGCTCGCATCTGCCCCCACTGCTGTTCGACGACGGCCAAGCCGTCGCCCTGGCCCTCGCTCTGCACACCGCGGCCACCAGCACCACGTTCGGCGAAGACGCCGCACGGGCCCTGTCCACCCTTCGTCAGGTCATGCCCTCCCGTCTGCGCCAGCGCATCGACATGCTGCAGGTCACTGCCCTCCAGCCACCCGAGACCGGAAACGCCTCCACGGTCGGCACGCAGCTCCTCGTGGAGTTGAGCCGCGTCATCCACGCCCGTGAGGAGCTGCGCTTCGACTACGGGCACGACGCCACCTGCGCCGCCGAGCAACCCCGCCGAACCCAGCCCCACCACCTCGTCACCTGGCGCGGCCACTGGTACCTGATCGCCTGGGACCTCGACCGCGGCGACTGGCGCACCTTCCGCGTCGACCGCATACGCCCCCGCACCCCCACCGGCCCACGCTTCACCCCACGAGATCTCCCCGGCGATGACGTAGCCGCGTTCATCACCGGCCGATTCCGAGGAACTGACGGCTCCACCGCCGACTGGCCCTGCCGCGGCGACGTCATCCTCAACCTCCCCGCACAGGCTGTGGCCCCCTTCGCGCAGGACGGAATCGTCGAAGAACTCGGCCCCGACCGCTGTCGCCTCACCCTCGGCTCCTGGTCGTGGACCGGTCTTGCCGCCGCTGTCGGTCGCTTCGACACCGACATCCAAGTGATCGGTCCACCACAACTGACCAGTGCCTTCGCCGAACTCGCCGCGCGCTACGCCAACGCCGCACGGGCGTCGTCGAACCTGCCGACGACGCCTGCCGGCGGCTGATGCATAAGCAGCTCACCGTCCAGCAGTCGCGCCAGAGCCCGGCCCGCGACATCTGCCGCGGCAAGAGGGGCACCGCCACCAGGCATACCGGGAACCGGGAGGCGATGAAGGACCAACTCGGCGCGCTCGGCCCGGTCCTGAACGCCGTGGTGCTCTGGACGACGCGGTACGTCGGCGCCACTATCGCCCAGCTCCGCGCCGAGGGCCACTAGATCCGCGACGAGGACGTGGCTCGGCTGTCACCGCTCAAGCCCAAGGAGGGGGGACCGCCCGGGTCGTTGCGGCTTCACCGCAGGATGCTGTGCGAGCCGTCGCCACACAGGGCGGTGTCGAGCATGTCCAGGTCGGCTTCGGAGAGTTGGCCGTCCGCGTGGGAGCAGCTTGCGCAGGGAGATCTGCGCGTAGCGGCAGGCGGCCTCGGGCAACGGGGCGGGCAGGTCGATGGCAAAGGGCCGCTTCTCGTCCAAAACGAAGCCGGTGCGGGTGAAGTTGTCCGTCCAGCTGATGGGGGGCCGCCGTTCGGGGCGACGTGCACACGGGCCTCGGCACCACGCAGGCTGGCGCCGTCGGAAGCGCGTCATACCGATGCGATCGATGGGGAGAAGCTCGTCGATGGCGTGACCGCACACGTTGTGAGAGGTGCGGCTGCGTGACTCTTGCGCACTCCCTGCGGCTGTGTCCTCGACGTTCAAGACCTTTGGCAGACCTGCCTTCGTTGAGAATCAGTGAACTCCGGGTCCATCTGCTCCGTACAGGTCCTGCTGCGACCGCGCAAGTTCAGCTTTCTGACGCCTCAGATCCGCCCCGAGACGCGGAGCTGTTCCCCCGACATGCCGTGACCCGGTCAGTGTTCTCCCGGCCGCCGAACCCGGTGCAGGCGGGTGTCTCCGCGACTTCGACGTCCGAGATGAGCCCGGCGGCAGACGGCGATGACACCGGCGTTGTAGAACTGCGAATCGGTGCGCAGGTGCAGGTGCAGATGCCGGTGCGCTCGCCTCACGCGTGGTGGCCAGTGCCTCGCTGACGAAATTCGGGGCGTCGCGGGAGTCGGCTGCCTTGTCGCGGCGCATCCGCACGGTGGCGATCACCGGCCGGGAGGTGGGTTGGCGGTCTTCGTGCCCCGCCCGGTCCGGCGCCCGCCCCTGACAAGGCGTCAGCCAAGCGGGTTGGCCGTGTCGCGGAGCACGGTGAGGACGGGGGCGTACATGCGCGTCTTGATGGTTCCGAGGCTGTCGCCGGCCTTGCTCGCGTGCGCCTGGGCAAGTTCGACGGCGGCAGTGCGCAGGCTGGCCTCGTCCGCGGTCTGATCGACGATTCCGGCGGCGGCTGCTTCCTGGCCGCCGAAACGACGGGCGCAGGCCATGGCATGGTGGGCCGTTTGCGGGGTCAGCCGGGACTGGATGAGGGCGGACATGCCTGGGGTGAAGGGGATGTTGATGTCTGCCTCGGGCAGGCACCAGAAGCCTCGGTCGGCGCGCATGAGACGGAAGTCATGGGCCAGGGAGAACATCGCTCCGGCGGCGAAGGTGTGTCCCTGCAGCGCGGCTACGGTGATCAGCGGGAGGGACAGGAGCCTTGCGAACAGACCGTGGACGGAATTGACGTAGTCCAGGTGCTCGTCGCTGTGCGCGGCGAGCCATTCGAGATCGAGACCGTTGGAGTAGAACTTCCCGGTCGCAGCGGTCACCAGGGCGCGGGGGCCGTCCGACTTCTCCACCTCGTCCAGGGCTGCGTTGACCGAGGCGATCCAGTCGGGGTGGAAGCGGTTCTCCCCGTCACCGAGGTCGAGAACGAAGACGGCGTCGTGGCGGTCGAGCGTGGGCATGAGGCTCCTTGGAGACGTTTCGGTGGGGCAGGGCACATTGGCCGGATGGGGTCGGGGTCTGCTGGGCCGCAATCCGGGGCTGCGGGCTGTCACCGTCCGGTGAACCGGGCCGGTGGGCGCTCGAGAAACGAGGTGATGCCTCTGGCGTGCGTCTGCCCGACCCCGGAACGGAAGTCAGCTGGGAAGTGTTCGCCGGGCGCGGTGGTGCAGGGTGGCTGCGGCCAGCAGGCCCAGGGCCATGGTCGCGCCGGCAAGGAGAACGCCGGTGAGGGCCGGCCCGCCGGGGAGTGCGGACGCGTGGATCCAGCGGATGGCGAAATTGGTGCTTGCCGCTATGGGGAAGCTGAAGATCCACAGGCCCGGGTGGAACGAGGGCTGGTTCAGCTCGGGGAGGAGGAAGACGACGAGGAGGACGGTGAAGAGCAGGGTCCCGGCGAAGCCGTAGCCGACGGCGTCGAAGACGCCCTTGTGAGCGGCGGTCCAGGCGATTCCGCCGGTCGCCGGTGGGATGGTCAGGACGGTGAGGGCCGGGCGGGCGGGCCCGGGCAGGGGGCCACCGGTGACAAGGCTGCCGAGGATGACGGTGCCGAAGGCGAGCCAGTACAACAGCCCCACAGCGAAAGAGGCGTCGGCGACACCGGGCAGCCTGAGCGTGGAGGCGACGGCACTCGCCACGAACGGTGCGGAGGAGATCGGCAGCAAGTAGCCCGGATGCAGGACGGTTGCGCTCAGGGCACCCGTGAGCCAGTGGGCGAGCAGGCGAGCGGCGATGAGGGCGGCCACGGTGACGAACACGGCGTAGGCCCATCGTGAACCTGTGATCCCGTACGACGAGAAGTGTCCTGCGATCAGCATGCCGATGATGGGGACGTACCCAAGGGTGAAGCCCTGGCCGGGATGACGCAGGTCGTGGCGCAGGTTGCGCCATCGGGTCCCGCCATGGCGCAGGTACTGGGCCAGCAACATCAGCCAGATCAGTCCGCTGACGATGAACAGCGCGTCGCTGACTCGGGGTGCCGCCGGGACGGTGGTCGCCGCTGCCTGCCATGCTCCGCCGAGACCGGCTGTGCCGAGGGAGACGGACAGCAGCCCGATCCGTGCGGCGCGGGTCGCATGGGGACCGTTGACGTCGGAGACGATGCCGTCGGCTGGATGCGCAGGCCCGCTGCCGCGCGGGGCCGTGCTGGTGTGCTCTGTCGTGTCGACCATGTCGGTCATGGGGAAACCTCGAGGGTACTGCCAAGGGCGCGGGCATGGACTGGCCTGCCCTGCGGCGCAGGCCGTGGCGTGGTCAGGCGTCCATGTCCAGGACGACGCGGAATCGTGCCTTGCCCGAGAGCATCCGCTCGTACGCGTCCATGGCGTGGGTGAAGGGCATGATCTCGGTGGAGGGGCGGATGCCGTGGGCGAGGGTGAAGGCGAGGTTGTCCTCGTTCTGGATCGACGATCCGGTCAGGCTGCCGACGATGCGGCGGGTACCGAAGATCAGGTCGGCCGTGGACACCGTCAGCGGGTCGGGGGCGGCGCCGACCACGACCAGGCTGCCGCCCGGGGCCAGTCCGCCAACCAGGGGGTTCATGGACGTACCGCTGGATGCGGTGGCGACGATGAGCGATGCGCCGCCCAGGTCGGCCAGCGCCGTGCCGGGGTCGGTGCAGGTGCTGTCGATGTACTCGTGGGCGCCGAGTTCTCTGGCGAGTGTCTCCTTCTCCTGGCCGCGGGCAATGGCGGCCACGCGGTGTCCGAGGCTGCGGGCGTACTGCAGGGCCAGGTGGCCCAGCCCGCCGATCCCCTGCACGGCGACCAGGGCGCCCGCGCGGGTGGGGGCCTGCTGGAGCGCGGTGAAGGTGGTCAGTCCGGCGCACAGCAGCGGCGCCGCTTCGACGGCGGGCATGCCGTCGGGGATGCGCACCAGTCCGCTCGCGCGGGCGTAGGTCACCTCCGCGTATCCGCCGTCGACGGTCGTTCCGGTCTGTTCCTGGTTCAGGCAGTTGACGAAGTCGCCCCGGCGGCACGGTTCGCACTGCCAGCAGTGCCCGTTCAGGAAGCCGACGCCGACGCGGTCGCCGGGCCGCCAGGCGGTGACACCCGCGCCCACGGCATCGATCACACCGACGATCTCGTGGCCGGGAACGACGGGGCGTGACGGGTCGGGGCGCAGTCCCTCCACCGCCAGCACGTCGGAGTGGCAGACACCGCACGCCTCCACCCTGAGCCGGACGTGCCCGGGCTCCGGGTCGACCAGCTCGCGCTCGACGAGCCGGAGCTGGTGGACGCCGGTGGCCTCGAATGCTCGGTACGCGGACATGACGCATCTCCTTGGTGCTGCCTCTGCCGACATGGGGAGGGCCGAGGGCTTGGGGCGGGGACTGGTTAAATATGACCGGTCACTTTAAAATTAGTCAAGCAGGTCCGAGAGTCGAACCACGGGCACCCCGGCGGAGCCCGCCTCCGCCGTGACGCGGGTTTGACCCGAGCCAAGGCGACCGGACATATTGACCCCGAGGTGGTGATGAGGATGGCACGCGCGTCCAAGCGCGAGGAGATCGCGCAGGCAGCCCTGGAGCAGTTCCGCACGCGGGGCTTCAATGCCACGGGCATCAGCGACATCACGTCGGCGGCCGGGGCTCCCAAGGGCTCGTTCTACAACCATTTCGCCAGCAAGGAGGAGAGCGCCCTCGAGGCACTGAGCCGCTACGCCGCCGGGTTGCGGTTCGACCTGCTCGACACGCCCGGACGCCCTGCGCTGGAGCGGCTTCGGGCGCACTTCGAGTTCCTGGGGGCGGACACGGTCGACAACGGCTTCGCCCGCGGATGCCTGGTGGGCAACTTCGGCGCCGAGCTGGCGGACCACTCCGAGGAGATCCGCTCCGCCGTCCAGGGCGGCTTGCAGCGGTGGGCCGCGCACATTCGGCGGGTGCTCACCGAAGCCAGGGAGGCGGGCGAGCTGGACGCCGCTCTCGACGTCGAGGAGGCCGCACTGTTCATCCTCAGCGCCTGGGAGGGCACGCTGATCGCGGCCCGGGCCGACAAGTCCTCCGCTCCCGTCGACGCCTTCTTCCGCATGGTCTTCGGCGTCCTCCTGCGCTGATCACGGCCGGTAGCTGAAGACTCGCAGTCGCTGCCACCCACGCCAAGGCTCCGCCGACCCGCAAGGCAGGCGCGGGCGAGCCTGAGCGCCTCGGTGCACGACTCGTCGTCGCAGGGGCCCATGGGTGCTGTGGGGGGAGGGCTTGCTCGGTCCGGACCGTCTTCCCGTCGTCGGTGGAGCGGATCCCCAGTTCTGTGCGAGCTGGGTGCAGATGAACAGGCCGCGGCCGCCCTCGTCGACCGACCGGGCGTGGTGCAGCCGCGGGGCGGAGATGCCGCGGTCCTGGACCTTGCAGGTGAGGGTCCGGTCATTGATCACGCGCAGTCGTACGGGTGGGGCGCCGTACCGCAGTGCGTTGGTGACCAGCTCGCTGACGATTTCCTGGGTGTCGCAGACGGTGTCCTCGTCCGCGCCCCAGGCGCAAGTCGGTGCCGGGCGGGCCGCCGTGTGACGGCCGGAGCGGTGGGCTGTGGGTTCAGCGGCCAGGTGGTGACGCGGTCGGCGGGGGAGGGGTGGGTGCGGGCGAGAAGGGGGATGGCGTCGCCGGGCGGGACATCGACGCGCAGCCGGTACAGGGCGTCGTCGCACAGGTCGTGATCAGGGCATTCTTCGATGTTCCGGACACGTGGAAGTTCGTGGGGGGCGGGCACGTGTTGTCGGTGTGGCGTGCCGGTCGGTGATGGCGGGGGCGGGCCACTTCTGCGGTGGAATCGTCCTGCCGGGCGTTTCAGCCGCCGCTGGGTTCAGGGCTGTCCGGGCTGACGTGAATGAGACCCGGGCCCGCGGCGACGAACGAGTCCCCGAGCTGCACGTCGTGGCCGTCGTCGCAGCGGAGCACCGCGTGCACCGGGGCGCCGCAATTCTCGTGGCGCACGACCACGGGGGGCCCTTGTTCGTCGGCGGCCCAGGTGTCGCCCCACTGTCGCAGCGCCACGATGACGGCCCGGAAGTCCTGCCCCTTCTGGGTCAGTTGATAGGCGTACCGGGTCCGCTGGCCGGGCTCCTGATAGGGGACGCGCTCCAGGAGGCCGGCGGCGGTCAGTTCTTTCAGTCGCGCCGCGGCGGCGGGTTCGCCGATGCCCACACGCTTGGCGAAGTCGTCGAACCGGGATGTGCCGAAGAACGCCTCGCGCATGATCAGCAGCGCTGTTCTGTTGCCGACGATTTCCAGAGTGCGGGCGATCGAGCAGTTGGCCATGGACCAGGCGTCCCGTTCCTCCAGCAGATCCTTCATCTCTCCACCCTTCACCTGGCTTGCCTCAAGCAAAGTCAGTCTATACCTTCGTAGCTGACTTCTGAAATCGTAAGTCAGCTGGGGTGTGTGCATCCCGAGGGAGGAATCATGGACATCAGCACAGCAACGGTCCTGGTCACTGGGGCCAACCGCGGGCTCGGCAGGGCACTGACCCAGGAACTGGTCGCGCGCGGTGCCACGGTGTACGGGGCGGCCCGCCGGCCGGACCAGATCGATCTGCCCGGTGTGAAAGCGATACGGCTCGACGTCACCGACCCCGCCTCCGTCGCCGCGGCTGTCGAGGAGGCCCGTGACATCACGGTGCTGATCAACAACGCGGGCAGTTCCACGGGCGCCGACCTGCTGACCGGTAGCTGGGACGCCGTCCGTCTGGAGACCGAGACCCACTACCTGGGCACCCTCGGCATGATCCGGGCTTTCGCGCCGGTGATCGAGTCCCAGGGCGGAGGCGCCATCCTCAACATCCTGTCCGCGCTGTCGTGGATCAGCTTTCCCGCCGTCGGCGCCTACGCCGCCGCCAAGGCCGCGGAGTGGAGCCTGACCAACGCGGTTCGTCAGCAGCTCGCACCCCGGGGCATCACCGTGTCCGGACTCCACGTCGGCTACATGGACACCGACATGGCCCGCCATGTCGACGGGCCCAAGACCGACCCGGCGGACGTCGCCCGCGCGGCCGTCGACGGCCTTGCCTCCGGAGCTGCCGAGATCGTCGTCGACGACCGCAGCCGACAGGTCCAGGCCGACCTCTCCGGTGGCGTCGCCGCCCTTTACCCGCAGCTCGGCTGAGACGAGGACACCGTGACTTCCACTCCTTCCCCCGCCCCGGGCCGACTCAGGTCGACCGACCGGCAGACCGGTGTCCGGCCCTCCCCGAACCAACCCTCCCGGCTCGCCGCCGCCGTCACGCTCATCGCGATGTGCCTGGGCGCCATGACGACCTTTCTGCTGATCACCGCTTCGGTGTCGGCCCTGTCGGCCATCCAGGACGACCTGCACGTCTCCCCGACCGGCCTCGTCTGGATCCCCTCCGCGTACACCCTGGTCGTGGCCAGTCTGGTGATGTCCGCGGGCACCATCGGCAACCTCTACGGCCGCAGGCGTACCTTCCTCATCGGCGCCGCGGTCATGATCATCGGGTCGCTCACCGTCTACACCGCCGGTTCAGCGGGAGGCGTCATCGCCGGCCAGTTCATCTCCGGCCTCGGCGGCGCTCTCATCCTGCCCAACAGCCTGGCCGTCCTGGGAGCCGCGTTCCCCGACCCCCACCGGCGCACCGAAGTCGTCACCGCCTGGGCGGCCTCGTCCGGCATCGGCCTCGCCGTCGGCCCTCTGATCGCGGGCGTACTGCTGGACCACTTCCACTGGAACACGGTCTTCCTGTCGACCGCCGTCCTCGCCGTGGTCACCATGGCCGCCGCTGTCTTCGTCGCCGAATCGCGCGGCCCCGGCGGCAAGCTCGACATCCCCGGCCAGGTCCTGGCCGCCCTGGGTATCGCCGCTCTCGTCTACGCCCTCATCGAAGGCGGCCACGACGGCTACACCAGCCCCCGCATCCTTGTCGCCTGGATCACCGCGGCCGCGGCCCTGACCGGTTTCGTCCTCGTCGAGCGCGCAGGCAGCACACCCATGCTGGACATCACCCTCTTCCGGTCGGCGTCGTTCAGCGCCGTCATGTTCGTCGGGGCCGTCTCCCTGTTCGGCTTCACCGGAATGGCCATCCTGTCGGTGCTCTTCTACGAACGCGTCCAGCACCTGTCGGCCCTGGGCGTGGGATGGCGGCTGCTGGCCTTCTTCGGTGTCTACGTCATCGTCGCCTACGCGACCGGACGCGTGATTCGCCGCACCGGCTTCAAGCTCCCACTGACCCTCGGCTTCCTCATCGGAGCCGCCGCCACGGCCGGATTCATCACGCTGGATCCGACCACCCCCTATGCGAGGGTGTGGTGGCTGTACGTGCTCTTCGGAGCCGCGAGCGGGATGGTGGCCGCGCCGAGCACCGCTGCAGCCCTGGTCAGCGTCTCCCACGAACACGCCGGCATGGCTTCCGGAGCCGTCAACGCCTTCCGCCAGATCGGATCCGTCACCGGCTCCTCCCTCCTCGGCGCACTGCTCGCCAGCCGGCTGCAGTCCCAACTGCCGACCCGGCTCGGCGCGCACCATGTACCCCGAGCAGCCTGGCCCGCCATCGAGCACGCCGTCTCCACCGGCAGCGGTGGCCACCGAGCGGCCCCGCCGAACGTGACCGCCGCGATCGGCGACGCCTTCACCTCCGGCGTCCACGCCGGCGTGATCGTCATCGCCGCCGTATTCCTGTGCGCGGCCCTCGCGTCAGCCCTTCTGGTGCACAACCGACCGCACCACACCCCCGTCACGACGAACTGACGCGTAGTTTCCAGGAGCGACTCCGAGAACCGTGGGTTCGCCTGTGCAGCGATGCCGACGAGGCAGTGGCGGTCAGGCTGCCGTGGCAGGGCGTGGCTCGCCGTGGAAGACCTGGCGGGCGTGCCAGTCGCGGTGAGCGGCCGAGACAGGGCGCGCGCCGGGCTGTGGGCCGATGAGTGGGCGGCCCGCGAGGACTACGACGTGCTCGCGGGCAGCGGGGCTGTGGCCGATGAAGCGCTGTGAGACCAGGATGCGATGACCGTCTCCCACCCCGAGGACGCCCTTGTCGAAGAGCTTGTGGTGCAGTGAGCACAGGCACAGCCCGTTCTCGGTCTCGTCGGGACCGCCGAACGCCCACCAGCGCACGTGGGCGGCCTCCAGTCCGACCGGCACGGCGCCGATCCTGCCGTCGTAACCGCAAAAGGCGCACCGGTACTCGTAGGCGGTCAGCACCAGCTCCCGCATCCGAGGGTCCCGCTGCCTGCGTGGCGCCGAGCGCTGCTCGGTCTGTGCCGGCTCCAGTTCCAGGCCGACGGCTTCGCACAGCTCGCCATGGAGGGAGGGCGGGAAGTGCAGGTCGAGCAGCAACCGAGCGATCCTGCCGAGCAGTTGCGGTTCGCGTCGCAGCGCTGCTCTCAAGCCCGGCGCGAGCTGCCCGGTGGCACCCGCCTCCCGGAGGTCCCGGACCCCGCTTCCGGGACTGCCGGGCCCCCGATCGGTGCGCACTTCCCACACGCCGTCGCTGACCAGGTGGTGGAAGGGGTAGGCGGGCGTCGTCCTGTTCGGGGGGCCGTACTCGGCCAGCAGACGCTGCAGGTCCTGCTCCACGGCGGTGTAGCGCAGGCCGCCGTCGGCGTCCTCCTGGAACCGGCCGAGGGCGTACAGAAGCAGCAGCGGCTTGTGCGGAGCGCGGGTTCCGCTCCTGGTCCACTGTCTCAGCTTCGCGGTCCGCTCCAGCCAGTCCATGGCCGCTGATCGTGAGGACGGTGAGCTCCGTACGACGTTTGAGGGCCCCTCGTCGCGTGATGGCAGCAGCCCCGATGAACTGGTTCCTTTGTTGCGGGAAGTCGGCTTCCCCCTGACTTCAGAGGGAGAGCACGACGAGAACGCCCCGGCCGTCGACGGGAAGGCGGCGGACCTCGCTCTGGCCGAGAGACTCACAGGCATACGCGCGAATCCCTCCTTCAGGACGCCACGTACGAACTGGGGCTCGTCCCCGAACGGCTCGCTGAGGAGTGGACCGGCCTGGTCATCGACATCACCGATGCCCACGGAGAGCGTCCGTACAGGGAATGGACCTACGAGGAGATCGCGGCGGCTTCCGACCGCGCACGGGCGGAGGCGAACGCGCCGGTCGTGGTCACCTACAACGAGCCTCTCGCCACGGACCGTCCGGAACACGAGACGGGTGAGTAGCGAACGAGCGCGTGGAGGGTGCCCCCGGGCACCCGCTGCCCTTAAGGGTGGGTCGGTCTGCGACTGCTGAGGCGAGAGCGGCCGATGCGGCCAGCGTGACAGGAAGACCGCCACTTCCTGCGAAGCGGCGGTCTCCTTTGCGTCGTTCCTGCTCAAAACGAGACCCGTGCGAAGACGGATCCTAACGCGGTGAAGAGGCGACGGAGCTGGTGCCCTGTGTGCCGCACCATTCGGTCAGTGCTCGGCGGGCCGCGGTGATGCGATGTTCTGGTGACTCGTCTGAGATGGCCCATGCGATGTAGGCGTCTGGTCTGACCAGAACGCATTTCTTGGTGGCGCCCTTCGGGGACACGATCTCGACCTCGTCGGTCCACTCTGTGATGAGTGAGGGGAGGCGGTCGGTGTCGGACGGTGTGACGAGGACGAACCGTCGCTTGCGGAGGGCTTCGTAGAGTCTGCGTCCGTCGGTGAGGGGGATGTCAGGTGCCCGCTTGCCGACGAGGGGGTGTGCGCCGGCCGGTGCGGTGTAGGAGATGTCGATTCCCGAGATCGCCTTGGCCAGTCGTCGGGCCACTGGCGGGGTTTGCAGCACCGTACGCGCTGAGAGGTCACGGAGGCCGCACAGTGCCCGTGGTGTGGTGAGGACGCCGCGGAGCAGTGCGCCGCTCATCCGCAGGACCCGGTGTCCCACCGGGTGGCGTTCGTTCTGGTAGCTGTCGAGCAGAGTGTCTGGTGCGCGGCCGCGCTGAACGGCCGCGAGTTTCCAGCTCAGGTTCGCGGAGTCCTGGATGCTGGTGTTGAGGCCCATGCCGCCGGCGGGGGAGTGGACGTGGGCGGCGTCGCCGACGAGGAACACCCGGCCTACCCGGTAGCGGGGGGACTGGCGTTCGTCACTGTGGAATCGGGAGAGCCAGCGGGGGTCGTGCATGCCGAAGTCGCTGCCGAGCGCCTGGCGTGCGACGTCTTTGATTTCCTCCAGGTCGACCGATGCGTTGTCGGGCATGGGGTGGTGGCGATTCCATGCCATGACCCTGAACCAGCCGTCGCCGAACGGGACGACGATGGCGAAGGCGTCTCCGATTGCCGCCACGGTGGGCGGCTTCTTCGGCGGGTCGGCCATGCGGACGTCTGCGAGCATCATGGAGCGAACGGCGGAGCGGCCGGGGAACGGGAGGCCGAGGGACTGGCGTACGCAGCTGTTCCGTCCGTCCGCGCCGACGACGTAGTCCGCGCGCAGGCTCTGTTCAGTGCCAGCTGGTGTCTTCACGGTGACGTCGACACCGGTGGGGTCTTGCTGGACGCCGGTCACTTCATGCGCTCGCATGATGTTGACGCCGTGTTCCAGGGCGCGGGCCAGGAGCAGACGCTCGGTGTTGTACTGGGGCGTCACGAGTACGTGAGGGTATCGCGTAGGCAGGTGCGAGAGATCGATCCGCAGGAATTGCAGGATCGGGTTGCGCAGGCCGGTCATCAGCAGGTCGTCGGCAAGGCCCCGGGCGTCCAGTTGCTCCATCGTTCGGGCGTGAACGGCGAATGCGCGGGTCAGCTGGGATTCCCCCTCTCGCCGTTCCACGACGGTGCAGCGCACTCCGGCCTCGGCCAGGTCACCTGCGAGCAGCAACCCCGCTGGACCAGCACCGACGACCAGCACATCAACGTCGGATCCCATACTCTGTCCTCCGCGTGCCACACAACGAGTAGAACGACGGGTGATCTCCTGGCTGCCGCCCGCCACCGGTGGTGATGTCCAGGGCGGGTGGGTGACTGTGCCCGGGAGTTCACTCGAGTGGCGTAACCGGTGAATTCTCCTGACCGTGGATGTGCCCGCGGCATGTAAGGACCACCGTACGAGACAGACCACTTCCTCGCCTGTCAGGCAACGGCCGTCCCACTCGTACCGAAGCGGTGTTTCCAGACGCGCTGAATCGCTGCCCCGCAATTATGTTGACCTCGTGCGGCGCCGCTTTCCCGTCACATCCCCGGAGGGCGTGACGTAAGGGGCCCGCGAGCGGACATCGAGAGGAGCGCAACCATGCCCTTCGCCACCGCCGAGGACGGCACGCAGATCTTCTACAAGGACTGGGGCTCGGGCCAACCCGTCGTCTTCTCCCACGGCTGGCCGCTCACGGCCGACGCCTGGGACCCCCAGATGAAGCTCATGGTGGACAACGGATTCCGCGCCATCGCCCACGACCGACGCGGCGGCGGACGCTCCGGTCAGCCCTGGGACGGCAACAACCTCGACACCTACGCCGACGACCTGGCCGCGGTCATCGAAACCGAAGACCTGCACGACGTCATCCTGGTCGGGCACTCCACCGGCGGCGGCGAAGTCACCCGCTACATCGGCCGGCACGGCACGGCACGGGTCGCCAAGCTGGTCCTGCTCGGCGCCATCCCTCCGCTGATGCTGAAGACGGAAGCCAACCCCGAGGGCCTGCCGATCGAGGTGTTCGACGAGATCCGCCAGGGTGTGCTCACGGACCGCTCGCAGTACTACAAGGACCTCAGTGCCCCGTTCTACGGTGCCAACCGGGAGGGCTCGACCGTCTCCCAGGGAACGCGTGACGAATTCTGGCTGTGGAGCATGACCGTCGGGATCAAGGGCGCCTACGACTGCATCAAGGCGTTCTCCGAGACGGACACGACCGAGGACCTGAAGAAGGTCGATGTGCCGACACTGATCGTGCACGGCGACGACGACCAGATCGTGCCCATCGTCTCCGCGGGTCACAAATCATCCAAGATCGTCAAGGACGCGCAGTACAAGGTCTACGAGGGCGCACCTCATGGCCTTGCGATGGTGCCCAAGTACGCCGAGATCTTCAACAGAGACCTGCTTGAGTTCGCGCGTAGTTAGCGTCGTCCCCCGGTCCTGGGTCAACGGCGGCGCTGCCGTTAACACAGGACACTGCCGACCAGTGGCGCTGTGAATTGGCCGCCCGGGAGGGACGGTTCAAAGATGTCCCGGGCAACCATGTCCGGAGCGCCTGAAACTGGCTCGGCAGCCTGGGCGATCGGTTCGCCGTGTCAGCCGATCGGGCTTGCGCCCTGCTGGAAGACGTTGATGAGGTTTCCGTCGTTGTCGCGGATCGCGGTCGAGATGCTGCCGTCGCCGAGGTCCATCTGCTCCCAGACGGTCGTCACGCCCAGGTCACGGAAGGTGCGGGTCACGTCGGCGAGGTCCTCGACGCGGAAGACCAGGGCCTTGTTGCCGATCGGGCGGATGTGGGCGGGGGGCTCTGCCGTCAGTTCGGGGATCCGCACACCGTCCGCGGGCTGAAGGAGCTCGAGCCGGAACCCGGGGCCCTCCAGGAAGGCGACGTCCGCTCCGATGGCGTCGAAGCGGGACTTCGCCAGCAGGGTGAGGCCGAACACCCGGTTCCACCACTGGATCGACGCATCGAGGTCACTGACGGAAATCGTCACGTTGTGGAGGCTGTAGGGGAAGGGCGGCTGGGCAGCGGTGGTCATGGTGATCACTTTTCGTTGGGCGGGTGCAGGCGTTTGCGGTGGGGCACGCGAGACCCCTCGTGCATTCCGCCCGGCTTCTCTGTGCCGTGCAGCGGAACAGTCTGTGCCCGTCTGCCGCCGACCCGACGTCTACTTGCAATAGCGAATCCGCGAGTCGTAGGTTAAACGTAGACCTTATGGACCGTACAGTCAAGAACTTGTGTCCTCTTCAGGTGCATTGCGAAGTCAGTGGATCAATGCACCAGTTGGCGAATCGCCGTCGGCGTGCGGAAGTGAGGCGCGAGCGAGGTCCCGCGCGGACTTGGGTAGCCTGGAGACTTTGCCGTCAGGGCCCGTGCGCAATGGGCCGGCGCCGTCGGCTGCCGGAGCGTCGTCCGGCCCGCGTTGCGGCGCAGTCGACGGCGCAGCCGCCCGGCCGGAGTGCCTGCTCAAGGGCATGGTGAAAGGGGCAGGCCGTCAACCGCGCTGGGGCGGGCGCCCGGGCCACTCGTGGGGGTGCTCGGAGGGCAGGTAATGCGCGTGCTCGCAGCCGCCTCAGGCGGGCCCACCCGGGTCCCTGCCGGTCGGCACGTCACCTGTGAAGGGTGCTGGCCCGCAGGATGGTCAGTGTCGGGAGAGCTGCTTGAGGGCGGCCTGGCTTATCTGCAGCAGAGCTGAGCCGTCCATGCCGGTCTTCGCGAGAAACTCGATGCCCTGCATGACGGCAAGGAGCAGCCGCCCGACCTCCTGGGCGTCCGCCCCCGGTTCGACCGTCCCCTCGTCCTGGGCTTCCTTCACGCAGGCGATCAGAAGATCTTCGACCGCTTGGTAGCTGCTCCGGGCCCGGGAGACGACGTCCGGATCATTGCTGTGCAGCTCGGACGTGCTGTTGACCAGAAGGCAGCCGCGCCGCTGCGGGTCCTCCGTGAATCCCTTGGCCGCGCCCTCAACGAGCAGGGTCAGGCGTTCGAAGGCTGTACCGGGCCCGGTCAGGACCGCCCGGACGCCGTTGAGCTGTTCGTCGCGGTAGCCGTCCAGCACGTGTAGGAACAGCTGCCGCTTGTCGCCGAAGGCCCCGTACAGGCTCCCCTTGCCCAGTCCGGTGGCGTCCGTCAGGTCCTGCAGTGACGTAGCCGCGTACCCCTGATTCCAGAACTGCTCGCGCGCAGACTCCAGAACCTGGTTCTCGTCGAAATTCCGCGGTCGTCCCATGTTCAACAGCATACGTCCTTCTTGACCTATCGGTCCAGATCGTGAGCGCCCGGCTGCATGCGGCACACAGGGGGGCAGGCTGGGTGGTGGCGGGGTGTGTGGCGCACGGCTCCCCCCGGCGCCCCGGCGCCCCGGCGCCCCGGCGCCCCGGCGTCCTAGCGTCCCGGCGGGCGGACCGGCGTCGGCCGGCTCGTCGCCGCTCGGCGGTGTGGATGCAGTCACGTTTTTGCCCGAGCGGTCCATAACGTGGTTCTTTACCGTACAGTCCATAAGTGGCCCGGGGCTGTCCGCTCCGGGCTGTAACACTGCAGCGACACATGGTGCACGACTTTTGGCGTTTGCATCGGACAGGGATAAGCGATCATGGGACAGCTTGACGGGAAGACAGCAGTCGTCACCGGAGGCAACAGCGGAATCGGACTGGCCACAGCCAAGCGATTCGCGCGTGAGGGCGCGCACGTGTTCATCATCGGCCGTCGGCAGGAGGCTCTCGA
Organism: Streptomyces sp. NPDC054783; assembly: GCF_053611725.1. Lineage (NCBI taxonomy): Bacteria > Bacillati > Actinomycetota > Actinomycetes > Kitasatosporales > Streptomycetaceae > Streptomyces > Streptomyces sp. NPDC054783. The sequence goes on from NZ_JBSHAY010000023.1 coordinate 88,134, forward strand.
CGCCGCGCTGGCCGAGATCGGTGGGGAAGCCACCGCCGTCCGGGGCGACGTTGCGAACCTCGCGGACATCGACCGCCTCTACGCGGCTGTCGCCGAGCGGGGCCGGTCCATCGACGTACTGTTCGCCAACGCGGGCGGCGGTGAGTTCGCCGCGCTTGAGCAGGTCACCGAGGAGCGCTTCGACGCCACCTTCAACATCAACGTGCGAGGCATGCTCTTCACCGTTCAGAAGGCAATTCCGCTGCTCAACGACGGCGCCTCGGTGATCCTGACCGGATCGACTGCTGCCACCTCAGGTGGCGCCGCCTTCGGCGTGTACGCCGCGTCCAAGGCCGCGGTCCGCTCCTTCTCCCGCACCTGGGCCAACGAACTCAGCGGCCGCGCAATCCGAGTGAACACCCTGGTGCCCGGCCCGATCGTCACCCCGGGCATCACCGGCCTGGCCGCGGACGCCGACCAGGCCGCGAAGATGAGGGACGCCTTCGCCAGCCAGATACCGCTGGGCCGGATGGGGCACCCGGACGAGGCCGCAGCCGCCGCACTGTTCCTCGCCAGCAATGAGAGCAGCTTCGTCACCGGATCCGAGCTGTTCGTCGATGGCGGACTCAACCAGATCTGAGCGCCGCAAGACGATGCGCTTGCCCGTCCCAGCGAAGACAAGAGTGTGACCGCGTCGCGGTCACACCGGTAGTCACACCGAACCTTCGGGCGAGCGCAGCCCCGCCGGTGTGCGGGCACACGGCGACCCCCGGAATCGGCTGAGGGCGTGGAGTCGGACGCCGTACACACAGATGATCAGCAGAGCACCGTCGCCCGGCGGTTTTGGCCAGCGGCGGCGCCGACGACCGTGCGTGCCGCCGCAGCCACCGAGTTCATACAGCCGTCGGAAGCGCCAGAAGACATGGGGCCTCTCCGGTAGGGCATCTCAGGGCACGAAATACCTCGAGTCCCTCCGTCGCTGCGGCCATAGGAACGACGTGTGCTTCTGGGCGCCGGCACCGGCGTAAGCGACATGAGTGGGGCCCGGCCGTGAACGGCCGGGCCCCATTCCTATGGTCCGTGCGAGTCGGATCACCACCGCTGACCTCGTCCGCGGCCGCCACCCGCGCGCGAGCAGAGCGTGACGAACCCGAGCAGTCACAGCACCAGGACGGCGGGCGCCACCCGTCAAGGGGTCTTGACGATGAAACGCGCCGAACGAGGCGCGTGCGAAAGCTGAACGAGCAGCAGGGGAGACATGGTTGTCGACCTCGTGTGCCATCACTTGGTCCGCTGTGGCTCCTTCGGTCCATGGCCCGGCTGAGAGGACCACGGGATGCCGAACTGCTCAGCCGGATCTGCACAAGGGGCGGCGACGGCGGGTTCGAGCCGGACGCCGGCCTGCCCTCCGCGACCACCGGCGCCGAGCATGCAGCACGACATCTGATGAACTGGCGCTGCTCGGTCCGCAGACTTGAACGAACCGCACAGCGGAGCCACCCACAGTCCTGTCGTACTGCACGGCTCTCGTACGCCCCCTCGCACCGTCGTTCCGGCGAGCGTTCGCCTCGCAGGGGGCTGTGAGCGAACTGCTATATCGCCAGGTCAGTAAGGACCAGCACGCGCTCGTAGGTGTAATCCGCCATGGCGAACTTCACTCCTTCGCGGCCGACACCAGACTGCTTGACTCCGCCGTAGGGCATCTGGTCGGCGCGATAGGAGGGCACGTCGCCGATCACGACTCCGCCGACCTCCAGAGCCCGATGTGCCCGGAAGGCAGCCTGCAGGTCGCGTGTGAACACACCCGTCTGCAGGCCATACTTGGAGTCGTTCACAGCGGCGAAAGCCTCGGCCTCACCGGACACCTTGAGGACCGTGAGAACTGGCCCGAAGACCTCCTCGCAGGCCAAGGTCGTGTCTGCCGGAACATCCGCGAGGACCGTAGGCGCGTACGAAGCGCCCTCCCGCTTGCCGCCCGTGTACAGCGTGGCCCCGGAGCCGACGGCTTCGTCGACCCACGACTCGACGCGGCATGCGGCGTCCTCACTGACGAGCGGACCCACATCAGTTCTGTCATCCGAGGGGTCCCCGGTGACCTGAGACTCAACGGCCGCCACGATACGCGGCAGCAGCCGGTCGTACACCGCGGCGTCGGCTATGACACGCTGCACGGAGATACAGGACTGCCCGCCCTGGTAGTTGGAGAACACAGCGATACGCTTGGCGGCCCACTCAAGATCCTCGTCGCTCGCAAAGTCGGCCAACACCACGGCCGCCCCGTTCCCGCCGAGCTCCAGTGTGCAGTGCTTCCTGGGAACCGAGTCCATGATGGCGTACCCGACCCTTTCGGAGCCGGTGAACGAGATGACGGGCAGGCGCTCGTCCTGCACCAGCCCCGGCATCCGGTCATTGGCGACGGGAAGGATGCTCCATGAACCGGCCGGCAGTTCGGTCTCGGCAAGCAGGTCACCCAGGATCAGACCCGACAGCGGAGTATTGGGCGCCGGCTTCAGGATGATCGGGGCGCCGGCCGCGATAGCCGGGGCGACCTTGTGGGCACATTGGTTCAGCGGGAAGTTGAACGGCGTGATGCCCAGCACAACGCCCTTCGGGAAGCGACGGGTGAGCGCGAGCCGCCCCTGGCCGCCGGCGTCGGTGTCCAGCCGCTGAGCCTCACCGCTGTTGAAACGGCGGGCTTCCTCCGCGGCGAACCTGAACACGGACACCGCACGGCCGACCTCACCGCGAGCCCATTTGATCGGCTTCCCGTTCTCTGCAGAGATGAGCTGCGCGATCTCCTCGCTACGCTCCATGAGGCGCCTGCTCACATGGTCGAGCGCCGCAGCGCGCACAAATGCCGGCGTAGCCGCGAACTCATCGCGAACGGCGTATGCCGCCGCCACCGCCTCCTCGACCTGCTCATCGGTGGGAACACTGACCTCTCCGATGAGCTGCCCGGTCCAGGGAGAGGAAACCGCCAAGGTCGTCTCACCACTGGCCGGACGGCCGGCGAGCCAGAAAGCGCGGGTGGAAATCATGTCCTGTCACGGCCCTTTACGTCTGAAGGTGCGCTGACGCGTGTCCGCCAGCAGCTAAACCGTAGGACCGCCGAGGTGGCAGACGTTTAGTACGCGGTGTAGTGATCGCATGCACGCGCACGCCGGAAGGTGGGCTTGAGTCAGGTGCGGCCTACGACTCGCGGATATCGACGTTCGATACGAGACCAGTGCCCGAGTCCGCTCATCGTGTCGCAGCATCGGCTCTTTCGGGATTCGATCCTGACGTGACTGCCTGACGGAAAATGCTCGACGCGCTGATGTCTCGCCTACTTCTGGAATTGATTGGGCGAGAAGCCGTATCTCAACGGATCTTGGAACGTGTGGATCGAACAGAGTTCCTGGTCGGGTGATCTTCCGGCGGTACGCGTATGAAGGCAGGGCCTCCTGGTAGCTCGGGGGTGCGACCCCATTCCGAGCGGTTCCCGGAGGCCCTGTTGTCGTTGTTGTACGCGCCCGAGCCCGTTGACTTCAACTCGCCCGCTGTGTCGTGCGATTGCCTCGCGCACGTGTACGGCAACGCGGCCGATCATCCCGATCGGGTGCGCCGGTATCCGTCGGATATGACGGACGCGGAGTGGGCGGCCGTGCGGCCGTTGTTGCCGGTGCCGGCCTGGCTTTTGGGGCGGGGCGGACGGCCCGAGGGCTACTGCCACCGGCAGCTGCTGGATGCGGTCCGCTATCTGGTCGCGGGCGGGATCTCGTGGCGGGTGCTGCCCGCGGACTTCCCCGATTGGGGCCGGGTTTACGCCTTCTTCCGCCGTTGGCGCGAGCACGGGCTGATCGCCGAGTTCCACGACCGGCTGCGCGGGAAGGTCCGTGAGTACGAGGGCCGCGAGGCCGAGCCCACGGCGGGGATCATCGACGCGCAGTCGGTGCGGGCCGCCGCGACGGTGCCGGCTGCCTCACGGGGCTACGACGGCGGGAAGAAGGTGCCGGGCCGCAAACGGCACATCGTGACCGACACCCTCGGTCTGCTCCTGGTCGTCGCGGTCACCGCCGCGAACATCGGCGACCGCGACGCCGCGACGGGCCTGCTGACCCGGCTGCGCCGCCTGCACCGCGACATCACCCTCGTCTGGGCCGACGGCGGCTACACCGGCGGCCTCGTCGCCTGGTGCCGGGACAAACTCGCTCTGACCTTGGAGATCGTCAAGCGCGCCGACGACATGACAGGGTTCGTGGTGCTGCCGAGGCGGTGGGTGGCAGAGCGCACGTTCGCGTGGTTGATGCACTCCCGCCGTCTGGCCCGGGACTACGAGACCCTGCCCGCCACCAGCGAGGCGATGATCCGGTGGTCGATGGTCACGCGGATGAGCCGGCGTCTGGCACGGCCACGGGCCGCCGGCCGGCACTGAATGCCCCCGACGTCTCCAGGAGAAGCCACCCGCGCTCCGCCAGGCGCCGGGCTTTCGACCGCAGCCCCTCGACCTTCGCCGGCGTCGCGTCAAGGCCCAGCTTCACAGCGATCTCCTTGGCTCGAAGCGGGCCGTCACCCGTGGATCGCTGCTGTTCCAGCACGCCCAGAATCCGCTGATAGTCCGGGGCCAGAACCGTCACCGGCAGTCCTTCCCGCCAGGGCGGCACCGTCGAGTCCGGCACCGGCGCGAGCGACGGCGCCGCTTCCTCCTCCGCCTCGGTCGTGGTCACGGCAGTGGACTCGGCCGCAGAAACTGCCAGGGCCTCGAGCAGTTCCTCCCGCGCGATCACCCGCCGGTCCAGCTCGATCTCCGCGGCCTCCAACACCTCAGCCAACCGCGCGACTTCCTCCCGCAAGCCCTCCACCCGCACACGAGCAGCCGCCTCTCGCTCCTCCAGCATTCCCAGCACCGACGCCACCGCGCACCCCTCGACCATGAAGCGGACACAAGACGTCGCGATGCCTCCCTCAACCCGAGCGAAACCATGCCTGACCAGGAGGAATCAAGGGATCACGTTCGGTTGAGATACGGCTTCGTAGACGGGCCCTTCCAGGTGCATGGCGTCGGTGGGAACGGAAAGCCCCTGTGTGAGTTGGCTCAGGCGCTGAGGTCGGCCAGCCAGCGCAGCGCGCTGAGGCTCGGCAGGAAGCGGATCTCCGCAGGGCGGCCGCGTGGACGGCCGCGCTTGCCCCGGATTGGCGCGAAGGCCCGGAGCTCGGGCCGGCGCCGCCCACAGCACGGCGTGGTTGATGAGGCCGAGCTGCGGACCCGGATGCCCACGTCGCCTCCGGGCGCCCACGACCAGCAGATCCGCCGTCGACGCGGCCTCCAGCAGTGCCGGGCGTGCCGGTTTCTCGATCAATCGCCGGCCTCACCGTGGCGTCGCGGTACCTCTCAGCAGAGCGGCACAGAGCGTCGTCAAGCACCTGTGCCGGCGGACACCGGTGGGCTTCCAGCAGCCACGACGGGGCCTGCGGTGTCGTACAGGCACCGGACGGTGCGCTCAAGGCGTGTACCGCCACGATGCTGCAGTGCCGTACATGGGCCTCGCGCAACGCGAAGTCCACGGCCGTGTCGCTGCCCTCCCCGGCCTCCACCCCTACGACAACACTTCCGAACCGGGCATCGCGATGCTCCGGAGTGCCCCGGACCACCACGACCGGGCAGTCGGCGCGTGCGGACACGGCGACGCTGACCGAGCCGAGGAGCATGCCGGAGAGATCTCCGAGTCCTCTGTCCCCCAGCACCAGCGCGAAGGCGTCGCCTCCATGGCCGACCAGGGCGGAGGCCGCGTCCTCGTGCGACACCTCGCTGGACAGCCGCACCGCCGGAGCGCCCTTCCTGGCACGCTCCGAGGCAGCGCTGATCACGTCGGCCGCTTCCTGCTAACCGGCCGCCGCGCGCAGGAGATGGAGCGGGACCCCATGACGAGCAGCCTCGACGGCGGCCCAGCCGACCGCCGCCGCCCGTCTCCTCTCCTGCCGCATACCACGGCAGGCCCTGTTCACGGGTCCGCATGCGCCGTGGCGAGGACCGGAGGATCCTCGAAAAGGGAGAACTCGCCGCGCCGGGTACGCAGGCGATGTCCGGACCATCCACCCAGTCGGATCTTCGTACGCCTTCCCCTCCAGCTTCGTACGAGACGGAGGCCGCCGCCATGCAACCATTCGTCACCGTGGGCGTCGACGGCTCACCCGAGAGTCTTGCCGCCGCACGTTGGGCCGCCGAGGAGGCCGAGAGGCGCGGACTCACCCTGCGGCTGTTGCACGCGTGGCCGACGCTTGCTCCGGAACCGAGCCGCGTCCCCGCGGAAGTCGATCAGAACTACTGGGCCAAGCGTTTCGTCCGCACCGCGCAGGCTGAGTTGCAGGCACGACATCCGGGTCTGTCCGTCGTCGGGAAGCTGGCTGCCGACGACGCCCAGCACGCCCTGCTCAAGGCCGCCTCGGAGTCGGAGATGATCGTCCTCGGCTCCCGGGGGCTCGACCCCGCAGGGAGCTACTTCCTGGGAGACGTCAGCATGCCTGTCGTGGCACGGTCCGAGCGTCCCGTGGTGCTGGTGCCCACCGAACCCCGGGACCAGGGAGGACCAGCGACGCCCGAGAACCGTGTCGTCGTGGCTCTGAAACTGCACGGATCCTCCGACGACCTGCTCGACTTCGCCTTCCACACCGCTGCGGCCAGAGGCGTCCCACTCCTCGCCGTCCACGGTCGCAGCGTGCCGCTCCACGCACGAGTGCCCTGGGGCGTGGACCACGGGATCAGCGGGGAGATGACGCGGGACGTCCACGAGCAGCTGAGCCAAGCGCTGTACCCATGGCGGGCGAAGTACCCCCAGGTGGACGTCGCCGACAGCATCCGCCTCGAAAGTCCCGCACGGGCTGTCGTACAGACCGGCGAGGGCGCTGCACTACTGGTCGTGGGCCGACGCCGGCACCGTGCCGGTCTGGCGCCCCACCTCGGTCCCGTGGCGCAGGCCGCCATCCACCACGGGCGCTGCCCCGTCGCCGTCGTTCCCCATGACTGAGCCCGGTCTCCGCGAGTCCCGGGCCGACGAATCCGCTCCCAGGTCGGTCGCCCGGCACGACGGCGAGAGCGAGTCGCGCGCCGGGGTGTGCGAGACCCACACCGCGACGCTGTTCTTCGTCGGCGACCGGGCCTACAAGGTGAAGAAGCCGGTCGATCTGAGATTCCTGGACTACACCACGGTTTCCGCGCGCCGGGCCGCGTGCGAACGCGAAATCGCCCTCAACCGCCGGTTCGCCCCCGACGTCTACGTGGGCCTGGGCGAATTCCGCAGCCCCGGGGCGGAGACACCTGAACCAGTCGTGGTGATGCGCCGTATGCCGGAGGACCGCCGCCTCTCCCACCTGGTTCGGGTCGGGGCCGATGTCGACGACGTCCTGCGAACCGTCGCCCGGCACTTGGCCGCGTGGCATGCGGCCGCACCCCGCGGCATTGACGTGGCCGAACAAGGCACACGGGATGCCTTGTCGGCACGTTGGGAGGCGAGCTTCGCGCAGGTTCACACCCTGGCGGCGGAGGGTGTCGTGCCCGACCGCCTGACGGAGATCGAGCACCTGGTGCGCCGCTATCTCGCCGGTCGCAAGCGGCTGTTCGACGCCCGTATCGAGCAAGGGCGGGTGGTCGACGGCCACGGAGACCTGCTCGCGGAGGACGTCTTCTGCCTCGACGACGGCCCCCGCGTCCTGGACTGTCTGGAGTTCGACGACCATCTCCGCTACGTCGACGGCCTGGACGACGCCGCCTTCCTCGCCATGGACCTCGAACAACTCGGAGCGCCGGAAGCCGCCGCGTATTTCCTCGCCCGGTACGGCGAGTACTCCGGGGATCCCGCACCAACCTCCCTGTGGCACCACTACGTCGCCTACCGCGCGTTCGTCCGTGCCAAGGTCTCGGTGATCCAGGCCCGCCAGGGCGCGCCCGGCGCGCAAACGGCGTTGCGGCGGCTTGCCTCCATGGCGCTGCGTCATCTGCGCACCTCCGCCGTCTGCCTCACTCTCGTCGGCGGACTGCCGGGCAGCGGGAAGTCCACCCTCTCCGGAGCCCTGGCCGACCGGCTGGGGATCACCCTGCTCAGCAGCGACCGCATGCGCAAGGAGCTGGCGGGCATCCCGGCGGAGCAGTCCGCCGCGGCCGGTTACGGCGAAGGGCTGTACACGCCCGAGTGGACGGCGAGGACGTACGCCGCTCTGCTCGACCACGCGACCGTACTGCTCACCTCCGGCGAATCGGTCGTCCTCGACGCCACCTGGTCCGACGCCGCGCAGCGTGAAGCCGCTGTCCACACCGCCGAACGCGCCGGCGCCGACCTGGTCGCACTGCACTGCCATGTGCCGAGCGACGTGTCGGCGGCCCGTCTGAACACGCGCGCTCCCGGCGCATCCGACGCGGGCCCCGAGATCGCCACCGTCATGGCCGCCAGGGAACCACCGTGGCCCGAAGCCGTCCCGGTCGACACCAGTGGTGCGCTGGAGTCCGCCGTCGCTCAGGCGCTGACGGCCGTACGCCCGTGGGGCACCGGTCAGGCCCCGCTCTTCCGCCGCCCCTACATGGAGCCGGACTGAGAGGTGCGGGCGGCCGTGTTGCCCGCGGGCACCGCGGGGGTGAGCGTGGAGGCCAGGGAGCCAGGGAGTGAATGCGGTGCGAGCGCTCGTCCACCACGGCCCGGCACACACCTCCTGGGACGCCGACCCCGATCCGGTGATCGAAGAGGCGACCGACGCAGTCGTGCGGGTCGACGCCACTACGGTCTGCGGCGGTGATCTGCACATCTGGCGGGGCGACTTTCCCGAGGTGAAGCCCGGGACGGTACTCGGCCACGAGGCCGTCGGCGAGGTCGTCGAGATCGGTGGGGAGGTCCACCACCTCCGCCCCGGTGACCAGGTGATCGTGTCGTCCGTGTCGGCCTGCGGCGATTGCGGGGAGTGCCGCGACGGCAGGTACGGACAGTGCCGCGGGGCGGCGGATGGATCCTGGGGAGTCTGATCAGCGGCACCCAGGCCGAGTTGGTGCGCGTACCCTTCGCCGATCACTCCACCACCCGGCGCCCCCCGACCTCCCGCTCGATGACGCGGTGCTGCTCGCCGAACTCCTCCCGGCCGCCTACGAGGTCGGACCGCAACGGACATGTCGGTCCCGGAGACACCGTCGTCGTGGTGGGCGCCGGGCCGGTCGGCCTGGCCACGGTGGTCGTCGCTCGGCTCTACTCGCCCCGGAGGATCATCGTGGTGGACCTGGCCGGCGCACGACTGGAGACCGTTGCCCGGGTGGGGGCGGATGCCGCCCAATCGCCGGGGAAGATGATCGCCGACCTGTCCGACGGGCCGGGCGCGGACGTGGTCATCGAGGCGTCGGGCGATCCCGACGGCTTCGTGCTGTGCACGCGTGCCGTCCGGACGGGAGGGCACATCGCCAACGCCGGCACGCACGGCGAACCGGCGACGCTGCATCCGGAGGACCTCTGGCGCAAGAACGTGACGATCAGCACGGGCCGGTCGACACGTCGTCCATACCGTGCCTGTCGGAGTTGATGAGGTTCGGGCACCTGCCCGTCTCCCCGCTGGTCACCCACACCCTCGGTCTCGATCGGATGCAAGACGCCTACGAGTGGGCGCCGGAGCTCTGGGCCAAGGACGCCGGTCTGAGGCCCGAGCCGGGGGAGTGGGGGCGGGAGGGTGTCGGCTCGCTGGAGGTCACGGGACCAATGGACCCAGCGTACGTGCCCACGTGGCTCTGTCGGTGCGGCCCTTTACCGGAAATGCTGTGATCGTTGGCCTGAGGGGACGGCGGAGCGCAGGTGCCGTCCGCTGCTGAAGGAGGCCGGTCATGAGCGCCGATGCCGATGTGAACGCCTCCCGGCCGCCCGCGTCCGACGGGCTGGTCATGGGCAAGGACGGTATGGCAGTGCTCGTGGACGTGCTGCTCCGGCGCGGGTTCACCGTGGTCGGACCCACGGTGCGGGACGGCGCGATCGTGCTGGCTGAGCTGAGGTCGGCCGACGAGTTGCCGTACGGATGGGGCGTGGAGCTGGAGGCGGGGCGCTACCGGTTGCGGGAGCGCTCGGACGGCGCGGCCTTCGCCAACGCGGCGGGTCCCCAGTCGTGGAAGTCCTTCCTGCATCCGTCACGGGTGCGGGAGTGGAGTGCCGACCGGATGCAGGGGGAACTGGTCTTCACGGCCGACCAGGCCGCGCCTCCCCGGTACGCATTCCTGGGTGTGCGCCCCTGCGATCTGCGGGCCATCGCCATCCAGGACCGCGTGCTGACCGGTGGGGCGTACCGCGATCCCGGCTACGAGGGGCGGCGTTCCGGGGCGCTGCTGATCGTGGTCGAGTGCACGGAGCCCGGCGCAACGTGCTTCTGCGTGTCGATGGGCACCGGACCCGCTGCCGGTCCCGGCTACGACCTGGTGATGACCGAGGTGGTCGACGAGGACGGGCACCGTTTCTGGGTCCGCAGCGGCAGCCGGGAAGGCGCGGAGATCCTGGCCGAAGTGCCTGCTCGTCCGGCCGATCCGGAGACGCGGGAGACGGCGCGCGCGGGCGTCACAGCCGCCGCGGAGCGGATGGGACGGAGCATGCCCGAGGCCGATCTGCGGGAGCTGATGGCCGGGACGCTCGACGCGCCCCGGTGGGACGATGTTGCCGGGCGGTGCCTGACCTGCGGCAACTGCACCATGGTGTGCCCCACCTGCTTCTGCACCACCACGGAGGACGTCACGGACCTCACCGGTGACCATGCGGAGCGGTGGCGGCTGTGGGACTCGTGCTTCGACCTGGACTTCTCCCACCTGCACGGCGGCTCGGTCCGTGCCTCCTCGCGCAGCCGCTACCGGCAGTGGATGACCCACAAACTCGGCACCTGGTACGACCAGTTCGGCTCGTCCGGCTGCGTGGGCTGCGGGCGTTGCATCGTGTGGTGCCCGGTCGGCATCGACATCACCGAGGAAGCCGCCGCCCTGCACGACTGGACACGTTCCGGGGAGCCGGCATCCGTGTCGGAGCCACCATGAGCGCTGTAACGCCCCCGCTGCCGTACCGGGTAGCCGATATCCGGGTCGAGACCGGAGATACCCGGTCGATCGAGCTGGTACCGGCCGGAGAGGAACTCGCGCCCTTCGCGCCGGGGCAGTTCGCCATGATCTACGCGTTCGGAGTCGGTGAGGTGCCCGTCTCTGCCAGCGCACTGCGTGGCCGCCATGGGGGTCTCGTGCACACCGTGCGCGCGGTGGGCGCGGTCTCGACCGCGCTGTACCGGCTGCGCCCGGGTGACACGGTCGGGCTCAGCGGGCCGTACGGCACCGGCTGGGACCTCGAGGCGGCAGCAGGCCGCGACGTACTGGTGGTCGCCGGCGGCATCGGGCTCGCTCCGCTGCGGCCGGTCGTCCACGCGGTCCTGGGCCGGCCCGCCGCGTACGGTCGCCTCGCGGTCCTGGCCGGCGCCCGCACCCCCGCCGATCTGGTCTACTGGGAGGAGATCGAGAGCTGGCGGGGCACGGCCCGGGTGGAGGTGACGGTCGACCGGCCCGGCCCGGGTTGGCAGGGCGCGGTGGGCGTGGTCACCGCGCTCCTGGACCGCCTCGATCTACGCCCCGAACACACGTGCGCGCTGGTGTGCGGGCCCGAGGTGATGATGCGTCACACCGCACGCGACCTCGTGGCCCGGGGCCTGGCCCCGCAGCGCATCCAGGTGTCTTTGGAACGGAACATGCACTGCGCCACCGGTCACTGCGGACACTGCCAGCTCGGCCCGCTCCTGCTGTGCCGCGACGGGCCGGTCGTCGGCTACGACCGCGTGGCAGACCTGCTCCTCGTGAGGGAGCTGTGACATGGTCACCCGGCCCGAACCCGCCGCCGACCCACGGCCGGCGCTCGCCGTGTGGAAGTTCGCCTCCTGCGACGGCTGCCAGCTGACCCTGCTCGACTGCGAGGACGAACTCCTGGGCCTCACCGAGCGGGTACGGATCGACCACTTCCTGGAGATGACCCCGGTCGAGGGCGCCGACGGGGGACCCGCGCGGCTGGAGGGCCGGGGGCCGTACGACCTCTCCCTGGTCGAAGGGTCGATCACCACCGCCGAGGACGCCGGGCGGATCCAGCGCGTCCGCCGTATCTCCCGGTATCTGGTGACCATCGGGGCCTGCGCCACCGCGGGAGGCATCCAGGCACTGCGCAACTTCGCCGACGTCACCGAGTTCCTTGCCGCGGTCTACGCCCGGCCGGAGTACATCGCCACCCTGGAGACCTCGACACCGATCTCGGCCCATGTGCCGGTCGACTTCGAACTGCGCGGCTGCCCCATCGACCCCCGCCAGCTCCTCGAGGTCATCAACGCCTACCTGGCCGGCCGCAAACCCCAGATCTCCAACCACAGCGTCTGCTTCGAATGCAAGAGACGCGGCACCACCTGCATCACCGTGGCCCACGGCACCCCTTGTCTCGGCCCGGTCACGCACGCGGGGTGCGGTGCCATCTGCCCCGCCTACGGACGCGGGTGCTGCGGCTGCTTCGGCCCGACGAGCAACCCCAATCTGCGCTCCATGATCGCCCAGTTGCGCCACGACGGGATGAGCGAGCGCGACATTCAGCGTGTCTTCCGCACCTTCAACGCCGCGTCGCCGGAGTATGCCGCCGTACCCGAGCTCGCGGCCGAGGAGCAGCACGGCCCTCGGGACTGAGAGAGATCCACCCGAAAGGCACGCATGAACCACCGGGCGACACGTGTCCTGCGACTGGACGCGCTGGCCAGGGTGGAAGGCGAGGCCGCCCTCCACCTACGCGTCGACGGGAACACGGTCGCCGAGACGCGGCTGCGCATCTACGAACCGCCACGCTTCTTCGAGGCCTTCCTGGCCGGCCGGGGCCACACCGAACCCCCCGACATCACCGCTCGCATCTGCGGCATCTGCCCGGTCGCCTACCAGATGAGCGCCTGCCAGGCGATCGAGAACGCCTGCGGCGTCACGGTGGACGGCCCTCTCGCGGACCTGCGCCGCCTGCTGTACTGCGGCGAGTGGATCGAGAGCCACACCCTGCACATCTACCTGCTGCACGCCCCGGACTTCCTCGGGCAAGCGGACGTCGTGGGGCTGGCCCGCGTGGCACGAGCCGTCGTCGAGCGCGGCCTGAGGATCAAACGGACCGGCAACGCGATCCTCGAACTGCTCGGCGGCCGCCCCATCCACCCGGTCAACGTCAGGGTCGGCGGCTTCTACCGGACGCCGGACCCGGACGAATTCCGTCCACTGGCGGAACGGCTGCGGCGGGCCAGGGAGGACGCGCTGGAGACGGTCCGCTGGGTCGCGGCGTTCGACTTCCCCGACGCGGTGTGCGACCACGACCTGTTTGCCCTGCGTGACCCCGGCCGCTACGCCATCGACACCGGAACACCGGCCGTCATGGCCGCTGGCGGCCAAGGCCAGGCACAGCGCGAGTTCCCCCTCGCCGACTTCGAACAGCACATCCAGGAAGGGCAGGTACCCCACTCCACCGCCCTGGCGGCCACGCTCGACGGCCGTCGCTACCTCACCGGCCCGCTGGCCCGCTACGCGGTCAACGGCCGGTGGCTGCACCCGGTGGCCGCCGAGGCTGCGCGGGAAGCCGGCCTGGGTGACCCGGCGACCGAGCCGGTCTGCGACAACCCGTTCCGCAGCATCGTCGTACGTGCCGTGGAGGTGGTGCAGGCCGTCGAGGAGGCCCTGCGGATCATGGAGGAATACGAACGACCTTCCCGGCCGGCCGTCGAGGTCCGCCCGCGCCAGGGAGTGGGCGTCGGGGCCACCGAGGCGCCCCGGGGCCTGCTGTATCACCGCTACGCCCTTACCGAGGACGGCACCGTCACCGAGGCCCGCATCGTCCCGCCCACGGCCCAGAACCAGTCGGCCATCGAGGAGGACGTGCGCCGGGCCGTCCAGGCGCGTCTGGACACGGCCGGGCCCGACGCCGACGACGCGGAACTCACCCACCTGTGCGAACGGGCGATCCGCAACCACGATCCCTGCATCTCCTGCGCCGCCCACTTCCTCGACCTGACCGTGGAGCGCGCATGAGCGGCCCGGTCGTGGTGATCGGCGTGGGCAATCCCCTGCGCGGCGACGACGGGATCGGCCCGGCAGCGGTGGAGGCATTGCGCGGCCGTGTCCCTGACGGCACGGTCCTCGCGGTCAGCGACGGTGAACCGGCGCGCATGCTCGACCTGTGGCGCGGCGCGGACACCGTGGTCGTGGTGGAAGCCCTCCGTGCGGGCCCGGCCCGGCCAGGGGAGCTGCACACCCTCACGGCGGCGGACGCGGCCGCCCGAGCAGCGGGTACCGCGAGCACGCACGCGCTCGGACTGGGGGAGTGCCTCGCTCTGGCGGAGGCCCTCGACCAGCTGCCGCGGAGGCTCGTGCTGCACGCCATGGAGGTGGCCGACGTCGAATTGGGCGCGGACCTGAGCGAAGCGGCGCGGTCGGCGCTCCCCGAATTGATCGACCGGGTCGCCGCCTCTGTGCGACAGGCACACGAGCGAAGCCGCGAGCTGTAGGGGGCCGAAGGTCCCCGGCACGGGCCAAAGCGCCGTCGCGACCTCGGCCACAGGGATGCGACGCTGAAAGACACCTACCCCCGTGCGCTCCACGACAGGCGGCCCGTCAAAGGCGACGGGGACGGGGACACTCCTGGTGGTGGGTGTCGACGGGTCGGACTCGTGTCTGGCGGCGGTCGACTGGGCTGTGGAGGCCCGGGCGCCCCTCCGAGCAGGTGCCGGCTGAGCGCATCGTGGCCTAGGCGGCCGATTGGCATGGACGCGGTGGCGGCTCTCATACGCGGGGAGATGAGGCCTTCGGGCTGGTGACATGGTCGCGTGGCCGGGGCGCGGACATCACCCTCGCCTCCCTCCTGCGGTGGTACGGAAGGGTGCCGTCGCCGATTTCATGGAAGGCTCTGGCCGTGTCGCCTGCCGGGGGCCATTGGTCCCCGCAGCGGGTCTGCCGACCCTCTGCGGGAACGTGGCTGGTCAGGTCCTGAAGCTGAGAGTGTGTCGCGGAGGCCGCTCGTGCCGGGCGGCGAAGCGCGGTGCTCCGGGCGGGGGCGGGCTTCGATGTCGGCTCGCACGGAGGCCGTCAGCCGTTGGCGAGGTTCGGACCGGACCGGCAGGACCGGCTCGGGGTTCTCGATCCGGCGTGCCGATGCGGGCAGACCGGCGATGTCGTCGCGGAATCGCTCCCGTGCGTCCTGCCAGTGGTCCGGCGGCCATGTCCGACGCCCGCCCCGCATGACCGTGCGCAGAAGCGGCGGTGCGGCGTCCGGTGGTTCCCCCACCGCCAGGGCGATGACGTCCGGCCGCCCGGGTCGGCGGAGGACCTGCTTGCGGTTCGGGGCCGTGACCTTCGCCGAGGACAGCTTCATCGCGGGGCGGCCGTCGCACTCGACGAGCCTGTACGAGGCGTCCAGGCGGGAAGCGTCCGCAGCGACGCCGACCCGCGTGACCCGCGTGCCCACGGCGTGGACATGGATCGGGGCTCCGGCGCCCACCAGCCGCTGCACGCCGTACTCGTCGAGTTCGCCGCGGGCCACGATCCGTACGGCGGTCAGCCCGGCGCCGTCCAGCAGGGCGCGTGACCGCCGCGAGCGTGCGTCGACATCGCAGCTGTCCAGGCGGATCGCGCAGCCGGGACCGCGCCCGAGGTCGGTCCGGACCCGGGCGGCGATCCGGACGCCCTCCTGCCTGTCGTAGGTGTCGACGAGGAAGGTGACCGGACCGGATGGCAGTGCGCGAACGCCCGGCGTACTCCAGACCCGCGGCCCCACCGAAGCCCCGGCCGGCCGGAAGCTCGCGGACGAAGGGGCTGAAGGTGGGTCTGACCGCGACTGCACACGAAGGAAGGGATTTCAGGATCCCGTGCATGGCCACACTCACACGCAGGGAGAGGTTCGCGTTCCCGGAGATGCCGGACTGCTTCGAGAACTTTCCGGCCCGGTTCGCGATGCCCACGATGGGTGACCTTTACACGGACGGATCGAGGACTTGTACCAACGTCTAGGGCTCTCGTACCAGTTGGTCGAGCCTTTTCAGTGTGAGCACGCGGGGCAGTTGGAGTTGCGGAGTCGAGCCAACTGCCAGGGGGCGCATCATCTCGATGGCGCCGCCTGTCGAAGCGCCGTCCTCATGGGAGAGGATGTGGCAGTGCCAGACCGAGGTACCCGGGATGGTGTATCTGCCGACCCAGGCGGTGATGTAGTCCGGAGGGGACACAAAGGTGTCCTTGGGCCCGGATTCATAGGCGTTTGCTGGTTGGAAGGGGCCGATACTGCCGGGAACGGGCCTGCCGTTGGCATCCCACTGCCCGACGTGCCATCGTCCGATCAGCCGGAGTTCTACGATGTGTTCGTGGAAGGGGTGCGCGTCCGGACTGTGGTTGCGCATCGCCCAGACTTCCGTGGAGCCGAGTTGAGGTGTCTCCGTAGGTGGGTCGAAATAGTTGAGCAGCTGGTTCTTGGTCCCGATCTGGGGCACGCCAGGCGTGTTCTCGGCGGCCTGGACCGTTCGGAGGCGCGCCTTCGTCAACTTGTCCGCCAGCGTCTTGCCGTTGTTGGTCTCCCGAATCGTCTTCGGCACTCGCGAATGGTCCGGAGACGTCGCTTTGCAGTCCACGTCGAACCGCATCAGCTGAGGAATCAGGGGTGCCGCGTCGGGTCCCGGATAGGGCGCGGGAGCGTCGTTGGCAAGCACCCAATTCTGCCCCTTGTGGCCGGTGAAGTCGACGACCACCTTGTAGCGCTCTCCGGGTGAGATCAGCAGGTCGCTGACCCGCGCGGGATGCCGCAGATAGCCCTGGTCAGTGCCGACCACGGTCATTTCCGGTGCGGCCGAGTGAGATCGGCCGACCTGTTGGAGGCTCAGGTGGTAGAAACGAGAGTCGGAGCCGTTGACCAGGGTAAAGGTGTAACGCCTCGACTCCACGGCCTGCTTGGGTGCGATGGTCCCATTGACCACCGGGAGGTCACCGAAGAATTCCGGGTCGGCGTGCGTGTAGCACAGCGAGTGGTCGGCGTTGAACGACTTGTCCTGGAGCAGGTAGGCCTTGGCGAAATTGCCCTGAGGCAGTCCGAGCGACGGCTCCAGTTTGTCGGTGTTGGGCGCCAGCCCTGCCAAGCCCTCGTACACGTGGTACGAGTTGTGTGCATCGACGTGGTCGTGGTACCACAAAGGCGCCGCAGCCTGGTGGTTCGGGTAGTTCTGCGTCTGCGATCCACCCGGCGGTACTTCGGCGCTGTTGGGCGATGGGACGCCGTCGCCTGCCACGGCCTGAAGACCGCCGTGCCGGTGCGTGGTGATGGTGTTGTTGTTGGGCTGGTCGAACGGAAACACGCGCGTGCCCGCTGCGGGCAGGTTGTTGATGAACCGCACCTTGATGGGACGGTTCTTGTGGGTGACGATGGTCGGCCCGAGGTAGTCCACAGTGGCGTTGGCCGTGCTGTAGCCCAGTGTCTTGGTCGGCCCCCACGCACTGCTGAACTTGTGGGTGTTATGGACACCCACCGTGAGGGTGTAATGGTTGGATCCGTCTGGTGCGGCGACCGGTAGCTGCTGCACATCGTCGATGAAAGGTGTCACTGCGGGCGAGGCGTCGCAGGACGCCTCGGCAGCCAGTGCCGGTGTCGTGAACGGTCCAGCTGCCAAGAGCTGTCCGGCCCCGACCACGGCTAGGCTGGTCAGACTTGCCAGCATGCGCTTCGGCGTCAGATGTCTGGCAGGCCGCCGGCGCTGGCTGTCCAACGTCGCTCCGAGCAAGAAAACCTCCCACAAAGCGTTACCGGAACTCGCACACCACGGGCCCATTGAATTGGGCGTCACCAATCGGCTCTATCGGTGGGCTCGACGTGTCTGTGGACCGTCAGGAAACTCTCGCGACCGACGCCCAGTTGAACACGTCGGCACAAGGATGCACGCCTGCACATGTGCCCCTCGGCAACGCGGTCGATCTGAGCTACGAATTCGTGACAGGACCACTCGAACGCGGTAAGGGGGCTTGGTGATAGCGCTGTTCCAGGCGCATGCATTCTCCAATGCCTGGCAATATGCGGGCCGAGCGGTCCAGCCACGGCGGACGTCTCTCTGACGTCAAGCGGCTGATTGCTGTGCGCGCGGCACGGGCGTTGGCGGGGTGGAGCAGGGCGGAGACAGACATCCGATGCGGTTGAACAGTCAAGCGACGTTGGGGAAGACGCTCTGCTCGTCGTAGGGGTGCGGTTGGTGAGGCAGTGGTGCAGGCGGCCCAGTAGGCGGGTGAAGAGGTTGCGTTGGGCTGCGACGTGTCGCTCTTCGGCTGTGCGGCGGCGATCGCAGTCCTGGCAGGTGGCGAAGGCGGTGATCGTCGCGGCTTCCAACTCGTCGGCGCTGGTGCAGACAGCGGAACCGCCGTAGCAGAGCAGGGGCCTTGATGCCCATGGCGTCCCGGCTTTCTCCAGGATCGCTCGAAGCTGCGGGCGGGCGAGCCGGGCGCCCTCGGTGGGTGTGGGTGCCGCGAAGCTCAGGGTCCGGGTGACCGGTGGGGCAAGGCCGTCGCTGAAGTGCTCGAAGACGGTGCGGAAGGCGGGGAAGTACTGCTGGTGGCGGGAGCGGAGGCGGTTGATCGACGGGTCTGCCGGTAGCGCGTGGGCAGACGACCAGGAGCCCGTGGGAGGTCGCGATGGCGACCGGGATCGGGTGCTCTGGGCGGTCGCCGTGGTGGGCCAGTAGGTTGAAGGAGCCGGCTCAGGTCGGCGGGGGTGTCGTCGTCGATGCGGACCTTGCCCAGGAGGGTGCCGGCCTGGTCCGGGGAGAGCGGTGTGCACAGCAGGAAGACCTTCCTCGAGGCGCGGCGGGCCCTGCGCGACCATGAGGAACCGGTCAAGCACGGCTGGGTGGCTCCGTACGCGAGCTTCGGCAGCGGGAGTCAGCGGAGTTGTGCTCTGTTCGATTTTCATGAGTTGGGAAAGGACGGTGGGGTGCGCTGGTCGCCAGGGAAGGGTCGGTGGCCGGGGGTCTCGCGCGGATGACGGCTTGGTCGCCTCGTGGTCCGAACAAGTGCAGGATCTCCACGGCGCTCGTGTGCGCCGGACCGAACCAGTGGGGTTCTCTGGTGTCGAACTCGGCCACTTCGCCGGGGTGGAGAATGCATTCGTGTTCTCCGAGGATGAGGCGTAGCTCGCCTGCGAGGACGTAGAGCCACTCGTAGCCGTCGTGAGTCACCAGCTTCGGCTCGCGGGGAGCCAGTACGTGCTTGAACACCTGCACCCGGCCCGGGTACTGGGTCAGGGGCACGAGGATGCTGCCGTCACCTCTGCGCAAGGGCCTGAGATGCGCCCGAGGGTCACCGGTGGCCGGTGCTGCCACCAGTTGGTCGAGCGCGACTCGGTGCGCCCGCGCGAGCGGGATGAGCAGGTCCAGGGTCGGGCGCCGTATGCCCGACTCAAGACGGGACAGTGTGCTCACCGAGATCCCGGTCGTGGTTGCCAGCGCCTCCAGTGTGAGTCCTCGGTCCCGGCGCAATGTGCGAAGCCGTGGCCCTATGTCGTCGAGGATCTGATCCAGTTCTGCGTCCACGTGGCTCAGTGTGCGGTTCTTTGCGGTCCTCGCAAAAGTGCTGGTCGGTGCTTGTCGGCCTGACTGAGCCTTGCCGGGCAGGTACTCCCGGATGTGAGAGGCAACCAGTGACCGCGACGACGACTCACCCTGTTCCACCCGCTCTGAGCGCGCGCAGGCGCTGGACGGTGCTGGCCGTCTGCTGCCTGAGCATGTTCCTGGTGGGCCTGGACACCACCATCGTCAACGTGGGCCTGCCCGCCATCGGGCGCGGCCTGAGCGTCGGCACGCGCAGTCTCGAGTGGACCGTGGACGCGTACACCATCGTCCTGGCTGGTCTGCTGATCTCCTCCGGCGCGCTGGCGGACCGGTTCGGACGCCGACGGATCTTCCAGTCGGGGCTGGTCGTGTTCGGGGCGGCCTCGCTGGTCTGCGCGATCGCACCTTCGGTCGGCGCGCTCGTCGCAGCCCGCGCCGTGCAGGGCATCGGCGCCTCGATGCTCAGTCCCGTGGCTCTCGCGATCGTGGTGAACGCGATGCCCGACCCCAGGGAGCGCGCTCAGGCGATTGGTGTCTGGGCGTCCGTTTTCGGGCTCAGCATGGCCGTCGGACCGGTCACGGGCGGCGCTCTCCTCGCGGGGTTCGGCTGGCGGTCACTGTTCTGGATCAACGCCCCGGTCATCGTGGCCGCCCTGGTGCTCAGCGCGGTGTTCGTGCCCAAGTCCCGGGCGCCGCGGACGCAGCGGCTCGACGTTCCGGGTCAGGCCCTGCTGAGCGTGGTCATCGGGGTCTGGGTCGGGGCCCTCATCGAAGGGCCGCGCATCGGCTGGACGTCGCCCGCAGCGCTGACCGTCTATGGGTTCGCTTCCCTCGCGACGGCCGGATTCGTATGGGTCGAGTCCCGCCGACACGCGCCGCTGATGGATCTGCGCCTCTTCCGCAGTCCGGTGTTCAGCAGCGCGGTGCTGGGCGCCGTGGCGGTCTTCGTAGCGCTGAACGTGACGCTGCTGCTCAATACTCTCTACCTGCAAAACACACGGGGATTCACACCACTTGCCGCCGGGGTGGCGACCCTGCCCATGGCCGTCGGCGCAACTGTCTGCGCACCCTGGTCGGGCCGTCTGGTCGGTCGCATGGGACCGCGGCTGCCGCTGACTCTGGCCGGCGGCTTCATCACGGCAGGCGGACTGTGCCTGGTCGGGCTTGACCGGCACACGAGCATGCCCCTGCTCCTGCTGGCCTACCTGCTCATCGGCATCGGGTTCGGCTTCGCCAACGCCCCGCTCACCAACACCGCGGTCAACGGGCTGCCTCCCACCCGAGCCGGCGTGGCCGGGGCGATCACGTCCACCGCACGACAATTCGGTTCTGCGCTCGGCATCGCCCTCGGCGGCGGCCTGGTCGCGCATGCCGGCCCGGAGGGGCTGGCACACGCCTCGCACCCGGGCTGGATCGTGGTCGCTGCCTGCGGACTCCTCCTGATCACCATGGCCCATGCATCACGGCCGAAGACGTGAAGAAACGCTGTCGGAACTCATGAACTGTCGGCGTACAAGCGCACGTGCGCCACTTCCAGCTCTCGGTGGCAGTGTCAGGACCTGGTGGCCCATGGCGTCCTCGACCAGCGGAAGTCGGCGCATCACCGGGGCCCGTAGGACTGCGTGCGGGCGCGTGACCTCAGCCTCGATCCCGCGTCGGCGTCCGGCCTTCTTCAGCGCGGCACGCAGCCGGCTCTTGGTCTGCCGGGCGGCCCGGGCCGGGGTGGGTGCGGCCGGCAGCAGGGCGCGGGCGACGGATGAGCACAGGCGACTGAGGATCGGCTGGGCGGCGGCGAGGTAGCCGGGGAAGCATTCACGCAGGGGGGGAGCGGAGTTTGTCGGCAGCCTGGGTGCGGTCCCAGACCGCAGTCTTTCCGACGCGGGCCAAGTCGGCGACGGCCTGGGCGAGTTCGGCGTCGGCAGGCAGCGTCCGGTGTGCCGCGGCGTCAGTGCGCAGGATGTTGGCGAGGACCATCGCATCGAGGTGGTCTGACTTCTTGAGTTGTTGGAGGCCGGTGGTGGCGTCAGCGGTCATGGCCCGGGCCACCAGGGTGCCCTCGGTACCGATGAAAGCGATGTCGTGGTGGTCGCTGGCCCAGTCGATACCGCAGAAGATCGTCATGATGACGTTGCGCGCCCCTCCTGCCAGCTGCACCTCACGCTTGCCGGGCCACAGCCGTGGAGGCCGCGACTCCCTGATGGAAGGGCTCTGACGGCCCAGCATCCGATCAGCCGTTCGCGACCCCAGCCACCCACAAGGTCGGGCGACGACCGTGTCGCGGTCTCGGTCGATGCCTGCCGCGAGAGTGTGAAGGCTGGGCAGGTCGCCCGGGCGGACGGCGTCGAGCCATTGTGGGAGCCGTTCGCCCTGGCGCTCGGTGAGCAGGTCGGGGCTTTTCGATTTCGGTCAGCGTCTCGGATCGGCCGAGAAGCGCGGTCGTAGCGCAAGCCACCATGGGTTCAATTCCCATAGCTACCACTCCCATAGCTACCACTTTGCAGGTCAGAAGCGTGCAGGTCAGAAGGGGCGCCACGCTGCGGAGCGGCACCCCTTCCGCATGTACCCTGCCTCACCCTGATCCGGCCCACCCGGCCCATTAGGCTTGGGGCTCCGACGGGCGGTCGCCCACGGCCCGGCGGGGGGTAGGGCACTCGTGCGGCTGCCCCGCACCACCACACCCAAGGACGGCAATCGCGTGTCTTTCTTCACCATCGGCCACCGCGGCGTCATGGCCGCCGAGCCGGAGAACACCCTGCGCTCTTTCCTGCGGGCCGAACGCGAGGGGTTGGACGGCATCGAACTGGACCTGCACCTGAGCAAGGACGGCGAGCTGGTCGTCATGCACGACGAGACCCTGGACCGCACGACGGACGGCTCCGGTCCGATCGCCGACCAGAAGCTGCGGCAGCTCAAGGAGCTCGACGCCGGCCTCGGCGAGCGCATCCCCACGTTCGAGGAGGTGCTGGACGCCGTCGGGCCGACGCTGCCGATCCAGGCGGAGATCAAGGATGTGGCCGCCGCCCGGCTGCTGGCCAAGGTGCTCACCGACCGGGACCTGCTGGACCGGGTGTCGGTGCTGTCGTTCCACGACGCGGCGCTGATGGAGATCCGCGACGTGCTGCCGCAGGCCCGCACCGTGCTGGTGGCAGGACCCAGCGCGCACCGCGACACCTTTGTCGGCCGCGCCCAGAAGATCGGTTCCACCCTGGTCAGCGTGGAGCTGTGCCAGCTGAACCGGGCCATCGTGGAGAAGTGCGGCGCCGCCGGCATCGACGTGATGGCCTGGACCGTCAACGACGAGCGCGACCTGTCGCTGGCTCGGACGCTCGGACTGGTGGGCTGCGTGACCGACCAGCCCGGCATGAAGCGGCTGGTCGAGGCCACGGCATGACCTCAGGGCACGGGGACCGAACCGGCCTTCCGTGTGGTCGGAGGAGAGCATGAACGCCGTGGTCGCAGTCCCGCGCGCGGGGGAACCGGGACCGCGGCGCGTTCGCGCGCTTCGGGTCAGCTGCTTGACCAGCGCCTCGAACCCCGGCGTGGGGTGAGTTGGTGCTGAGCGAGTCGCCCTTCGGAGCCGACAGCCTGTACGACGCCTGCGAGCTGCCGGACGCGCTGGTGCCGGGCCTCCGGGCTCGCTACTCCCGCATCGACCTGCCTGACCATCCGATGTGGGCGAGCGAGGAGGACTCCCCCTTGCACTGGTATGCGGCCCCTGGCCGGTTGCTGCGCCGGGACGGCTTGCAGGACCACCGCTGGATCCATCCACGCGGCCACGCAGTTGCCGACCTCGAGATCATCCGCGCAGACCTCCCCAGCACTTGGGCTGGCTGACTTCTTGCCCGCAGCCCCAGCGACGCCGGGGTGGACATGCGGCGAGCGTGACGGAGCCGGCACGTCCCCGGTCTCATCGACCACCGGCACCGCCTGGTCTCGTGCAGATGCTCAACCACGTAGTCACACACTTCATCGCGCACCAGATCGGCATCCCACCTGGCCCGGCCCAGCAGGTGTTGCGTCCGGAGGCGGCTCGCCGGCCCACTCGGCGATCGTCCAGCAGTTCTTGCGCGGCAGGTCCGACAGCAGTGCGAGCACGAACGCCCGAGCGCGGCGACGGGGTTCGACCCGCGCGAACCGGCCGGCAACCCCGCCCATCAGATGCTCGAACATCAACTGCCACCGGGCGGGGTCTACGCTGAGACCTACGGCCACCGGCTGATCTTTGGTAGTCCACACAACGCCTGATGATCAACGCTGGCCGTACGGGTCTGCGCCGCCGCCCAACCGGCAAGATCAGTAGTTGAAGTGCGAGCCGTTCTTCAGCCGGCCGGGACCTGAAGCTTGTAATCCACGGAGACGGCAAAGGGGACGTTATCGGCGCCCCTGGGAGGGCGACACCTCCGCCAATTCGGTACCGGTGGTGTGGCGGATGACGTTGGCCGTCAGCCGGCGCAGCAGGTCCTGTGCGATGCCGAACTCCTCGGGGGTCAGGCCCATGGCGTCTCCGATGGCGAGAGGGACGGCGCGGATGCGGTGGCTGAGGGCGGTTCCCTTCGGGGTGAGGGCCACTTCCACCACCCGTTCGTCGTCGGCCCGGCGCTGTCGTTTGAGCAGTCCGTTCGTCTCGAGGCGTTTGATCAGCGGCGTCACGGTGCCGTAGTCCAGCTGCAGCGCGGTCACCACGTCTTTGACGGATGCAGTGCCGTGCTGCCAGAGCACGACCATCACCAGGTACTGGGGGTAGGTCAGCCCCAGTGCGTCGAGCAGGGGCCGGTAGGCGCCGCTCACGGCCCGTGAGGCCGCATACAGGGTGAAGCAGAAATGGTCCTCCAGCGGCAGCGGTGGCCCATCGGGGCCGCCGCGTGCGGGGGTGCGGCTCTCGTCCATGCTCACCGTTGCTCTCCTTGCCCGTCCGAGGTCACACGGGAGGCACTGGCGCGTCTCCCGTGAACCCCAGCGTATCGCGGGCAAGTGCATCGGACGCATTTATATTGTGCACAAGGAAAACGTGCGCTAGGTTTCTCGGCGTCGCCCCGGCCCGGGGCGGCCGCAAGCACCGGTACGGCCGGTGACCGGCGATGCACCTCAAGGAGAGTCAGATGAACGTCAAGGCCGTTTTGCGCCCCACCCGCAAGGCCGCCGCCGTGCTCGGCGCCACCGCGGGCGTGGCGGCCCTGACCCTGACGGCCACGACGTCGGCCAGCGCCGCCAAGGCCGAGCACCTTCCCTCCGCGCCGAAGCCCACGGTCGTGCTGGTCCATGGCGCCTTCGCGGACGCCTCCAGCTGGAACGGCGTCATCAAGCGCCTGCAGCGCGACGGCTATCCGGTCGTCGCCCCCGCCAACCCGCTGCGAGGCCTGGCGAGCGACTCGGACTACATCCGCAGCTTCCTGAAGAGCATCCACGGGCCCGTCGTACTCGTCGGTCACTCCTACGGCGGCGCCGTGATCAGTGCAGCTGCCGCCGATGATGCCCAGGTCAAGGCGCTGGTCTACATCGCCGCCTTCACCCCCGAGGTGGGGGAGAGCGCGCTGGAGCTGTCCGAGGAGTTCCCCGGCAGCACCCTCGGACCCAACCTCGACTCGACCCCCTTTTCCCTGCCCGGTGGCGGCACCGGTACCGACCTGTACATCAAGGCCGACAAGTTCCGTGATCAGTTCGCCGCCGACGTGCCCGCGTCGGTCACCGACCTGATGGCCGCCACTCAGCGCCCCGTGGCCGCCTCGGCGCTGGAGGAGAAGGCCACGACGGCCGCCTGGAAGACCATCCCCTCCTGGGACCTGATCACCACCCAGGACAACAACATCCCGCCGCCGGCCCAGCGCTTCATGGCCCAGCGCGCCCACGCGCACACCGTCGAGGTCAAGGCCTCCCACGCCGTCTCGGTCTCACAGCCGGCCGAGATCACCCGCCTGATAGAGCTAGCCGCCCAGATCACCGCCCGCTGATCCGCGCACCACCGCGCTGCGGCCGCCGCCCTCACACCCTCGGGCTGCGGCCGCAGCACCCGTTGCAAGCGCCGATGGGCCTACCGCCGAGTCGGCGACCACAGCAGTCGTACCCGCCGAACGGTCGGCCGTCCCGACCGCCGACACGACACACGAGGAGCACCCCATGCCCGAGACCACCACCCGCCCAGTGCTGGAGCCGGCCGCCGCCGCCTTCGTCGAGGCCACCGCAAAGCCGCCGTACCTCTTCGAACTCGGTCCGGCCGAGGGCCGCAAGACCGTCGACGAGGTGCAGTCCGGTGAGATCAGCAAGCCGGAGACAGCCGAGGAATGGGTGACCGTCCAGGGTGGCCCCACCGGATCGGTCCGGGCCCGCATCGTCCGGCCGGCCGACGCCGAGGGGACGTTGCCGGTGATCGTCTACATCCACGGCGCCGGCTGGGTCTTCGGCAACGACCACACCCACGACAGGCTGGTGCGCGAACTGGCCGTCGGCGCCCGGGCGGCCGTCGTCTTCCCCGAGTACGACCTGTCTCCCGAGGCCCGCTACCCGGTCGCCATCGAGCAGAACTACGCCGTCGCCCAGTGGGTCGTCCGCGAGGGCCGGGCCAACGGCCTGGACGCCACCCGGGTCGCGGTGGCCGGCGACTCCGTCGGCGGCAACATGTCAGCCGCGCTGACCCTGATGGCCAAGGAGCGCGGCGACGTACCGCTGGTACAGCAGGTGCTCTTCTACCCGGTCACCGACGCGGCCTTCGACACCCCCTCCTACCACCAGTTCGCGGAGGGGTACTTCCTACGCCGCGACGCCATGCGGTGGTTCTGGGACCAGTACACCACCGACGAGAACCAGCGAGCCGAGATCACCGCCTCACCGTTGCGCGCCACCACCGACCAGCTGCGGGGCCTGCCGCCGGCCCTGGTCATCACCGGCGAGGCCGACGTGCTGCGCGACGAGGGAGAGGCCTACGCGAGTAAGCTCCGCCAGGCCGGTGTCCCGGTCACCGCCGTGCGCTACCAGGGAATCATTCACGACTTCGTCATGCTCAACGCCCTGCGCGACACCAACGCCGCCGAAGCCGCCATCAACCAGGCCGTCGCCACCCTGCGCACGGCCCTGGGCACCGCGTAACCCGGCCATTTTCCAGTCTGCGGCCCGGGCAGCTGTACTGCCCGGGCCGCAGGTGCACGAGCGAGGGGCGTTCCGCTCCCGCTGCGGGTTCTGCTCCTCATCTGCCGTGCAACCGGGACGCGTTCACCCGGAGGAGGCTGTGGCGTAGCTGCTGTCGTGGCTTATTGATCTTGGTCTCTGGTGCGAGGTCCCTCGCCGAGCGGCTCGTCTCTTGGCCGCGGGTGTGGGACTGGTCGCTCGTCCAGCCCGATCGGGTGACTCATGTCCGGTGTCGGCGCGGGTGTCTCGATCATCGGGGAGCAGGCGGATAGGTTGAGCGGGAACCGGCCGCTGAAGGCGGTGCCGACGAGGCCGTGTCTCCGGCCCCTCACAGTCCAGTCGCAGGAGTGCCACCACCGGCATGGACGTTCTCTTCATCACGAGCGTGGCGGTGGTCGTCGCCGACCCGCCGCTGAGCCGCAAGCTGTTCATCGAGGCTCTCGGCCTCCCCCTGGAGGGGGAAGGCAACGGCTACTACTCCAGCGGGAGCGTCCCCGGCAGCAAGCACTTCGGCCTGTGGCCGCTTTCGCAGGCAGCCGAGGCCTGCTTCGGCACGGCCCAGTGGCCTGCCGACCGGGTGGTCCCGCAGGCATCGATCGAGTTCGAGGTGGCGAACGCGGAGGCCGTCACAGCCGCCGGTGCCGAGCTTCAGCGCGCGGGCTTCGAGCTGGTTCACCAGGCCCGCACCGAGCCGTGGGGGCAGACGGTGGCCAGACTTCTCACGGCGGACGGCTTGATCGTCGGGATCTCCTACGCCCCCTCCTTGCACGACTTGCAGGACGACCAGCACCCCGGGTGAGCCCGGCCCGAGACCGCCTGTCCCGGTGGCCGGGTGTGCTGCGCATCCGCTGAGTTCGCGGGCGCCGCCGGTCCTGTGGCCTGGTGCCGAGCGTCCGGAACGGAAGGGGAGCTGCGGCGCAGTGGCTGGTCCCCAGGCGGCGCCGGCGTGGATGCCGCGAGGCCTCATGCGTGCGTTGCGGCGGGTGTGGCGTGGTCGGCGATCCAGCGGTCGACGCGGGCCCACTGGGCGAGCAGCCACTGGCTGCGGGCATCGTCGCCCGGCGGGACGCGGCTTGCGGGTATGCGCCACCAGCGTGCCCGCACGCCGTTGCGCAGGGGCAGCCGGCTCCACACGGTGCGCGCCGAGTGGACGACGTCGAGGCCGGTGTGGGCGACGAAGACCATGTCGGCCGTGGGCGCGGCGGCGATCGCGGCGAGGGCACCGGCGTCCCGCGGTGGCAGGACATGGTGCATCCGTTCCGCGCGGGACGCTTGGCGCGGCAATCCCCGGCGGCGCAGGGAGGCGATCGCGCGTCGGCGTCGGCGCGGTGTGAAGTTGCCGCCCTCCGGAAAGATCACGAGGGCGTCGCCCGGGCGCAGCCCGGCCGCCAGATCCGCGATGGCGTCCTCGGCGCGGCGGTCGAAGGGCGGAAGGAAGCAGTGGGGGACCCGCCCGATAAGGACGTCGAGAGCGGGGTCGGCGCGTAGTGTCCGCTTCAGGACGGTGTGGGGGCGCAGTCCGGTCTGGCTGAGCAATGTCTGAAGCAGCAGGAAGGAGTCGCCGACCCCGGCGTGCCGTACGAAGACCAGGACCGGCGCCGCCGCGGGTTCGGTCTTGCCTGGTGGCGGGGGCATCACCTCCACCTGGAGGCGGAAGACCCGCTCGCCCGCACGTCGCAGCAGCCGCAGCAGCCTCTCCAGCACGGCGAATGC
The DNA here is from genome assembly GCF_053611725.1 of Streptomyces sp. NPDC054783. Classification (NCBI taxonomy): domain Bacteria; kingdom Bacillati; phylum Actinomycetota; class Actinomycetes; order Kitasatosporales; family Streptomycetaceae; genus Streptomyces; species Streptomyces sp. NPDC054783. Next base: position 116,529 of record NZ_JBSHAY010000023.1, read on the forward strand.
ATCCGCGACGCGCCGCTCCTCGCGATTCTGCCTGTCGGGCAGCCGTCGCGCCCACAGACCGGCGGCGGCCACCAGCCCGGCCAAGTCCACCAAGAGGTACAAAAGCGCGAAGCCGGTGATCCGCACCGGTCTCCATGGGCCGCGCGTGGTGAGGGAGACCGGCGCGCAGAGCGCGCCTGCGGTGATGAGGAGCGCGGTCACCGTGGGAATGAGGGCGAGCAGCAGCGCGGTGGTGGTCGTGCGGCGCAGCCCGGTTACCACGGCGCCGGCCAGCCGCGCCGGGCGTCTTCGGGGTACAGCCGCATCGGTCATGGCGCGCCGTCGGGTGTGCTGAGAGCGATCTCGAGGTACCGGGAGGAGGCCGTGTAGGCACGCTCGATGCGCTCGGCGGTCCGACCGAAGCTGCGGTACCGCAGCTGTCGGAGGGTGGCTGTGCCCTCTTCGGGGCCCGAGCCCGACGGCAGCACGTGGACCGTAACGCCGGGCGGCAGGTCCGCCATGTCGCGGGCGAACCGGTGTCTGCGAGCGATCTCGAACGCCACCAGCGCCACCTGCCAGGGAGCCCGCGGCGGGGAGAGGGCTCGCTCGATGCGGCCGACCTGCAGGACATAGACCTCGGTCGCGCCGAGGGCCACTGCGCGGCCGACGGGGATGCTGTTGACCAGGCCGCCGTCGACGTAGTGCTTGCCGTCGAGCCGGACGGGCGGCAGCAGCCCGGGCACCGCGCACGAGGCGAGTACGGCGTCCACCAGCGGCCCGGCGGCGAACCAGTGCTCGGCAGCCCGCTCGATGTTCGCCGCGACGCACTGGAAGGACAGGGCCAGGTCCTCGATACGAGTCACCGGAAGGTGGGAGGAGAGCAGTTCGCGCAGCGGCGTGGGATGGTACAGGTGAGTCCCGCTGCGCACGGCGGTGCTCAGCCGCCCGAGCAGCGATCCGGAGAACACCCCGGCACGTCCAAGGCCGGACCACAGGTCGGCGAGCCGGGCCACGGACGCCCGCGACGGGTCGGCCGCGACGGCGGCGCCGTTGATCGCGCCCACGGAGGTGCCGACGACGAGGTCCGGGTATACGCCGGCGGCGAAGAGCGCCTCGAGCATGCCGACCTCGTAGGCGCCGAGCGCACCGCCGCCGCCCAGCACGAAGGCACGGGTCGGCGGGCGGGTGGGCCGCCTGTCCTCCATGGCCGAAGGGTGCCCCGACACGGCGCCGCCAACCACCGCGGGCTTGATCCAGAGGACCTGCTCGTGCTTCCACTGCTGCACGGTCATGCCCAGCCGAGTGGGACCGTCTTCACCCAACGCCCCGGGTCCTCGTCCCAGTGCACAACGGTGCCCGGCTCCGTCGGCAGTCGCGGCCAGCCTCCAGGTGCTGCCGTGTCGGACCAGATGGGAGGCGCATTGCCGCTGGGCCGGGCAACACGAAGGACCGATGTCCTCCAGGTGATCGCTTCCTTCCTACGACAGCGCCCCGGCCGCTGATGACCTCAACCGCGGCAGTGGATTCGGGTAGATCGTCGCCCCTGTCCGGCCCGCTGCCCTCTCCGGCGTGAGTGAAGTGCGGGGGATGCACCTCCGCTGCCCGGCAACCGCACGGCGGGTTCACTTGTCGTCGTCGGGAGCCGGCCCCGAAGAAAACCCAGTTGGTGAAGTTGTACTGCTTCGCGGGGAAGGCCCGGCCGCCGCCATACGTCCGATCAGGATCGTCCGATCCGACGATCTCCTTGAGCTGGACAAGCTGCCGGTCATCACCGTCCAGCCAACCCTTGATCCGGACAAACACGCCCACGACGAATGTCCTCCACACTCCGGGCGTCATTCGCTGGGCGCCTACTCTGGCGTCGTCGCACGATAGGCGTGGTCGGATTGATCTAGCACAGCGCTTTACGGACCTCCACGCAGCCGTCAGATCCGGGCCAAGGCTGAGCACATTCGTCTGTACTTGACTGGGCACTTTGATGGCCCTGGCAAGATTTCCGTGACGGTGCGTTGTGCCACCGTGCGCCGGTGACGCTCCGTCACGGGTGGCGGCGTCGGAGCAGGGCCATGAGGATGACGCGGTGGCGAAGTAGCGAGACTCCGGCGCGGCCGGCCATGATCCGTTTCTGGAGTTTCAGGTCGGTGACGCGGCCTTCGTTGACGCCGGAGTTGAACGGCGTGGTGATGCCCTGCACGACTGCGAGCTGGTCCTCTCGGATGGCGTTGGCCAGGCTGGCCAGGGCTGGGAGGCGAGCGGTGGTGAGTTGCTCGAGCCAGTCCGCTAGCGGGGCGGCATCGCGGGCGTCGAGCATGGCGGCGAACTGACGCACCAGGTCGTGGGTGCGGTCCAGTTCCGGGCAGTGCTCGAGCAGCCGCCTGAGTGCCTCCGCCGCGTGCAGGCTGCGCCGGGATGGCGCGGTGGTGATCCAGCGGGCGACCTGACGGGGTGAGGGTGGTCGCTCTCGCGGCGTGTCGATCGGCAGGCCGCGGCGCAGCGGCGCGATGGCCATCTTGACCCGCTGGTAGTGACCACGGTAGCCCTTGGCGACGATCTCCTGGTGCAGCACCGTCGCGGTGTGCTCGCCTTCTTCCCAGCGTTGCCGCAGGTACTCCAGGTATGGATCGAGGCTGCTAGGCCGGCGGGGCCGGATGCGGCGTACGCATTCTTGCCAGGTGGCGGCTCGCGCGAATTTGCGCACGGTGCGGCGGTTCAGGCCCAGCTGATGGGCTGCGGCGTTGAGCGAGCGGCCTGTATCGGTCACCGCGTGCACTGCCTCAAAGAGGTTCTTCGCGTGGCGGCGGGCGGGGGTGTCGGCTTGGTCGGACGGTGCCGTTGGGCTCGGTGGGAGGGCCGGTTCGGGCTCGGGCACCGCGGACAGCAGGCAGCCGCGGTGGGCGGCGGCGACGTCCCCGACCCGCTTCGACAGGCCTTGCCACAGATGGAAGCGGTCGCTGACCTGCACCGCCTCCGGGGCGCCGTCGGTGATGCCCTGGCGGTAGACTAGCGAGCCGTCCCGGCAGACCACCTCAACACCGGGATGTGTCCGCAGCCATGCGGCCAGCTGCTCGGCGTCGCGCCCGGCCCACAGCTCGATCGGTAGCCGGGTGTCAGCATCCACCAGAAGGGTGCCGTAGACGTCCGCGTACAGCGCGAAGTCGTCCACGCCCAGCACCCGCGGGGCTGCTGCCGACGGAAGCGGTAAGCGCATCAAGTGGAACAGCACGCTCGTCCGCGACAGCGGCACCTTCAAGATCTGCAGGAGCCGGGCGCCGCCGCGGCCGGCGAGCAGCACTCCGGCCATCTCCACCAAGTGCTGCAGCAACGGACTACGGCGCTGGTAGCGCACTGTCAGCCCCTCGACCTGCTCGGCGAACGTGCGCCGACCGCAGTGCAGGCTGTCACAGAACAGTCGGCGCACCGACAGTCTGATCAAGACCGGGCGGCCTCCGACAGCGACATCGGCCAATGTGCGGCCATAGCGACTGTGCACCCGAGCGGAACCGCGACCGCACTCCGGACAGGCCACCATCAACTCACGGGTACGGGCGGCTACATGCACAGTGCCGGCCTCTGCCCACACCCCTTCCACCCGCACCGTATCCAGGTGCGGAGACACGATCCGTACGAGGTCATCACACTCGCTGACAATGCCGCCACCCGTGACGGAGCGTCACCAGCGCACGGTGGCACACCGCACCGTCACGGAAATCTTGCCAGGGCCACTTTGATGAGTACGCGGACAGGCCACGAGGAAGGACTACGGCGTACTCGTGGCGATGCCGCAGGGGCACAGCCGGGCTCCTACTTCGACAAGCGAAGCACAGTGAACACGGGAACCATCCCGTCTCAACTCCTCAGCGGTCGGTTGCCAGTTCGCAGGCCAAGCTTCACCGTTAAGCGGTGGCCCATCCCGGCCGCCGGTTCGGCGATCTGTTCAATTTCGTGTACGTCCAGGCGACGTTAAGGAAAGGATCGATATCCGGATGTCTGGATGACCTTCGTGCCCAGCTCAGACGAGTCACGTTCCGGCCGCTGCCGGTGCGGGAGGGCAGGATCCCCAAGCCGGGTGGGTCGGTAAAGGTGAGGTGACTGGGCATCCCAGTGATCACCGACCGGGTCGTTCAGGCCGCGCTGAAGCCCGTGCTGGAGCCGGTCTTCGAGGCTGACCTCAAGCCGGTCTCCTACGGGTTCCGCCCCGAGCGGCGGCCCAGGACGCGATTGCCGAGATCCCTTTCTACGGCACCCAGGGCTACGACTGGCTGCTGGATGCGGACATTGCGGCGTGCTTCGACAAGATCGACCACGTCTCACGAGAAGATCCGCACTCACCGCTTGCCACTCAGAAGCTGTTGATGGTCCCCGACCCAGAGGGCAAGATGAGGGCTGAGGGCTGCATCTGCGGCTAGTGCGCCGCGCCGCGCGGACCAGGGGGAACTATGGGAATGGCACTCAGCTCAAACGATCTTCTGCCAGGCGAGGTTGTGCAGTTCGCCAAGAAGGCGAACGCCGTCGTGAAGGTCGCCGAGGCTGGGCTGACACGCTTCTCCCGCGACCAGTTGATGTGGATGGTTCGCATGCAAGGATCGGAGGCGATCGGCGGGCAGCTGCACGTGACGAACTACCGGCTCGTCTTCTGCTCGCATTTCGCCAATCGCGCCACCGGCCGGTTCAGTATCTTCCTGCCCGTCATCTCTGGGGTACGTGATGCCTCTTGGGGGATCAAGAGGCAGATCGAGGTCTCCACGGGAACCCACCAGTTCACATTCGTCGCGTGGGGGATCCCCGCACTGATGGCCGCGATCGAAGGCCTCCGCCGGCACTGGAGCCCTGACCAGGTGGTGTGGCTTGCCGAAACCGCGACGGCGGAGTGCGCCAAGCTGGGCGAAGGACTCGTCCCGCGGCCGAGCCAGGCCCTCAGTTCGGACATGAGCCCCATCGAGTTCGTCGGGGCGATGGGGCTGATGGAGCTTCAGGAGCTCGCCCGCCGGGCTTGATCTGGGCAGCTGACGCGGACTCCTCGTCTCATTCCTGCGACGTCACCAAGATCGCTAGCGGGGTGTGGCACAGCTTCCCAGGGCTTGAGGGACTGGCGGGGCTGATACCCGTGGATGGCCCGGTCGCCGGCCACGCCTTCGCCGTGCGGCGGCAGAGCGGACGCGCCATGCCACGGCGTCGATGCGGCGGGCGTCGTGTCCGGAGTCGTGCCGGCGGTCGGTTGGCCGGCGGGAGGGGAGCGGCCGCCGTTGACGGATCCTTGGTCGTGTGCGAGGTCGACGCCGTCGTCGGGGCCGTCGGCTGCTGCCGGTGCGGCACGCCCAGCACGCCGGCGCCGGCGCCGGCGCCGGCGCCGACGCCGACGCCGGCGACGGCGAGCAGGACGGTGCTCAGCAGCAGGCGGGGTGAGAGAGGCGGTCGGTTGCCTTCTTACGTTCGGAGCCTGGACCCACTGGCGGCCTGTGCACGCCGCGCCTGGGCTGCGGTCTGCCGCAAGGGTGAAACAAGGCAGGTCGCTTGGCGCTGCGCGCAGCGGGCCTGTTCTGGACGCGAGGCCACCGGCACCTGATTCCGGTCGACCCTCACTTGGGGTGTCCGCAGAAGTCGTCAGGGCTCTGTGGCGTGGGGGCGTCGGCTCGGCAGGGTGCTGCCGATTCCTTCCGCTCGTCCCCACGCGTCAGTCCATTCGGTCGGCCTGCCGAACGGTGCTCCTGGTTTCGGCCACTGCTGAACACGGCGGTCTCCCGCCGGTCCCGCGTGTCCCGGGTGCCTCGCGCGGAACAGACAACTGTGACCGGATTGACCGTCTCACACACCCCCGCCCCCCAACATACTCGGAGCCTGCACATTCCATCCCCTTGTCACGTTCGGAGGTCGATCATGCCCCAGAGCAGTGTGCAGGCCCACGCGGTGCTCGATGCCTGGCTGACGGGCGCCGAGAGCGCGTTCGGCCAGGTGAACCCCGCCGGTCCGCTCTACGTCGGCGGCTCCGCCGCCGAAGCCGCTCTCACCGATCCCAGTGACTCGCTGTATGGCTTCTGTTCCAGCCCGAGCGGGTCTCACGGCAGCTGGTGCTGCTGATCGTCCTGTCGGTCTGAGCCTCATGCCCCTCCGGGGCAACAGAGGCTTGGCTGAAGGACTGTGGCGCGGGGAACGGCTCCGTGTTCCCCGCGCCATGGAGCACTGCGCAGTACGCCGAGTGCGACTACGAATGGGAGACCTCGAGGGTGAGCGGAACAGCGGCGCACAAGCAGCATGACAAGGACGAGTCCCCATGGTTCGCCCAACCGGTGCGGCGCATCGCCCGCCCGTGGCGGGACGAACTGGCCCGGCGGCTGGCCGTCGTGGAGGGCCTGGACCACGCAGAGCGGGACGTGGTGCTGGAGGCCGGACACAACGCCCTGATGACGTCCCTGCACGCGAAGCTGTCCCGGCTCTTCCTGATCGAACTGCACGCGCTGCGCCTGGCCGCGGGCAGCGGCGCCGCCGAGGCCGGGGCCGACACGAGGACCTGGGCGGCGTTCATCGAGGAGGCGAGCCAGGAGGGTTACCTCGACCGGCTGGCGGCCCGGTACCCGGGCGTCGGCCCCCGGATCGCGGCTGTTGCGCGACTGCGGATGGCGGCCACGGCCGCCTTCGCGGAACGGCTCGCCACGGACCGTGAGCTGCTGCGACCCCTGTTGGGAGGACCTGCGGGTGCGGTGCGTGCGCTCTCGTTCGGTGCGGGCGACAGCCATCGGGGCGGACTCACCGTCACCCGGGTCGACCTCGACGGCGGCACCCTCATGTACAAACCCCGGCCGTCCGAGGCGGATGTGGCGCTCGGTGCACTGCTGGAGGACCTGTTCGCGTCCCTCCCCGATGCCCCGGCGCCGCGCGAACGCATCCGGGTTCCACGGACGCTCGCGTGTGCCGGCCACGGATGGGCCGAATTCGTGCGCCACCGCTACTGCGCCGACGAAGCCGAACTCGCCACCTTCTACCGCAACGTCGGCCATTGGCTCGCCGTGCTTCGCTTCACCGGCGGAACCGACATGCATGCCGAGAACATGATCGCCGCCGGCCCGGTGCCGGTGATCGTGGACGCCGAGACGCTCTTCGACGCTCCCGCGCCCTTCCCGCCCAGCGGCCGAGGCGACGCGGTGGACGTGGCCGCGGCCGCCATCCGCCGTACGGTGCTGCGGACCGGGCTGCTCCCCGTCCGTGGCACCGGCTTTGCGCTTGGCGGGGTGGACATCTCCGGCGTCGGTTCGCTGCCCGGACAGCAGCCGCTCATCCCCAATCCGGTGATCGCGGATGCCGGGACCGCGGCCGCCTGTTTCCAGGTGGACCTCGTGGCGATGCCCGTGGCAGGCAACCATCCCAGCCCGACGCCGGTGCTCAGCACGTACTGGGACCGCATCCTCGACGGATTCCGCGAGATGACCGCACACCTGCGCCGTCCCAGAACGGATCCGGTCAGGTTGCTGCGCCGCTTCCAGGGAGCCTGGGCACGCCGCATCCTGCGGCCCACGCAGGCGTACGTCGACATCGGCCGGATGCTGTGGCATCCGGCGTCCCTGCACAACGAGGCGGCGGCCGTCGAACGAGCGAGAGACATCCTGCGGCGCAACGCGGAGGTCCTGCCGGGAGCACCGTCGGACCGAGCGGCCATCGACGGTGAGATAGCCGACCTGCTGGTCGGCGATGTACCGATGTTCGGTTTCACCGTGGACGAGGCCGCGCTCCGGAACACGATCGAGGACTGGCGCACCGCTGACCTGGCACTGGAGGAGTCGGTGATCCAGGACGCACTGGTGGGTGCCTACCTCAACGAGCGTTCGCTGCCCGCGCGGGTGCAGGCCGCGGCCCGTGCTCCGCATGCCCGCGACCGGGAGCGGCGCCGCCGTGCGCTGGCGGCCGAGATGGTACGGCGGCTCTCCCAGGGGGCGGTGCGTGGCGACGACGGTACGGTCACCTGGATCAGCCCGGTGTTCACCCCCGCCGGCTGGTCCATCCGCGTGCTCCCCGCAGATCTGTACACAGGTCAGGGCGGCGTGGTGCTCGCTCTTGCCGAGTACCTGAGCGAGGAGCGGGCGGGGCGGGCGGATGGGGTTCCCGGTGTCGTCGAGCTCTTCGAAGGGGCGTTGCAGGTGCTCGTCAGTACCGAGGACCGGACCCCCACCCCGTCTCCCGGCGCGTTCAGCGGCGCGGCGTCGCAGGTGTGGACCTGGATGGCGCTGCACCGGGTGACCGGGGAGGACTGGATGCTGGAACGGGCCGCGGAGCGAGCTGTACTGCTCGCGCCGGGCGCCCGGCTCGTCGAGGACGACATCGAGGTGGATCTGCTGAACGGCGCGGCCGGCGCGGTCGTACCCCTGCTGAATCTTGCGGGCGCGACCGGACAGGACCACTGGCTGGATGCGGCTGCCCACATCGGACGGCGGCTCGCCGGGCAGGCCACGCTGGATGCGAGCGGTGCCCGCTGGACCACTCGTCTCAACCCCGAGGGCATCGGCGGTTTCGCCCACGGCGCCACCGGCATCGGCTGGGCGCTGGCCCGGCTCGCTCTCGGCGAGGCCGGATCCGCCGGTGAGCGGCGCGGCTGGGACGACCTCGCACGACGGGCTTTCGCCTACCAGGAATCGCTTTACCAACCGGAGGCGGGCAACTGGTTCGACGCTCGCATCGGCGCCGAGGAGGACTTCTTCACCAGCTGGTGCCACGGCAGTGCGGGAATAGGCGTCGGCATGCTCGACCTCCACCGGCGTACCGGCGACCCCGCCCACCTGGACATGGCAGAGCGGGCCGCCCACGCCTGCGCCGCAGAGGGTTTCGGCTGGAGCCACACCCTGTGCCACGGCGACCTCGGCCTCTGGCAGTTCCTGACCTCCCTGGGCTTCGGAACCCCTTCCGACCTCGACGGGGAGATCCTCACCGGTCTGGAACAACGCGGCCCGGTCGGTGGTCTGGCCCGCGAAGCGTTCTCTCCCAGTTTGATGTCGGGCCTCTCCGGCGTCCTGCACACCCTGCTGCGTATGCACCACGCGGCCGACCTGCCCGATCCCCTCGTCCTCGACTGAAAATCGACGCCACGGAGTTCAATCGTGGGACGTGCTCGTCGTCCCACCGAGGAGCGGGAGCGGAGCCGGGCCTCGGGCCTCGCGGGATAGCGCCTGATCCCGTCAGGGGGACCTCGGTGAGGATTCGCTCGGCACCCGCGCCGGCTCAGGCGGCGTGTGTGACCCACCGACGACCGGCGGCGGACCGACGTCACGGTCACCGCGGGGGCCGGCATCCGCTTCGCCCAGTGGTACGCGGGCACCGTACGTGAGCCGCAGGATCGCCGTGACCCTCGGCACCGCCACGTCGTCCTTCCCCTCCCGCACGAGGTGCCGGAGAAGCGGCGGACGAACCCGTAAGAGCCGTACACGGAGAAGTCGCAGCGGCCGTCGGTGTCTGCGGTGTCCCACACACACGTGCGGGACGAGCAGGCCGGGACGGTGAACGGCGTGCCGGTGAAGGGCAGGGCGACGTTGGGCAGCGCGGTGAAGTGGTGGCCGGCGCTGCCGTCGTTGGTGAGCGTGCAGGTGACCTTCATGTCGGCCCGTCCCGATGCGGGCGCCGGCCTGTGCGGTGTCGTGGACCCTGCTCAGGCCGGCACAACACACCCAGCCGGCCTGCCCGCTCACACACGGCGTCCGTCGTCTGACCGGTCGCTGCACCGGGAGTGGGTGGACATCACCAATTCAACGCGCCGGGCGATGAACCTGGAGGCTGGCCCCTCTCCGACGAGCACGGCCGGAGCTACACTTCCCGGAGAAGGCGACCTGCGCGCTGTCGGGGCGGCTATGAGCCGGCGCCACCTGCCGTCGGGTCAGTGTGCGACAGAGAAGATCGCGGTGGCTCGAAGCGGCGACGTCGAAGATCAGCCGTCTCTGATCCCGTCAGTTCATCGTGCGGACCAGAACGCCCCGCCCGTCGAGATGCCAAACGCGTGCACAGTCGACCGACGCGGTGGACTCTCGATGGGCGGCGTCAAGCCGTTTTGGGCACGCGTTCAGTAGCCGAGGCTGTCGGTGGTTGTCAGCGGGGGTCGTCGTTGAGTGCCCTTTGGCGGCCCCGGGACCGTCCCGGGACGACGCTCGTGCGCGGACTCACCGCATAATCTGACCAATCGCGGGTAAACGATCCGTCGTCCCGGGGGCGGCTCTGTGTAAAAAAGGTGCGGCACCATGACTGAGATCCCGCCAGAGGTCTTCGAGTTGGTAGCACGAAAGGCTCTGCAAGACCTGTCCACCGCGGTGGACCCACGGGCGCTGGAAGCGCTGGCCGGCTGTGACGTGTTGATTCCTGCGATCGGAGGGGTCCGATACACGCGTGACCGCAGTGAACTTGTGCGGCTTGTGCTGCCGGTGATCGAAAGCGTCAACGACGCCCCCGCGGTGATGGTCTTCACCTCGGAGGAACGGCTGCTCAGGGCCTTTCCCCAGGTGCCTTGCTACAGGCCTGTCACCCTGCGGGACCTGGCCTCTCGCTGGCCGAGCGATGAGGTCGTGCTGGTGATCGACGCCGGGGACGAAGACGAGCTGACATTGTCCGCGCACAACGCGCGGTGGCTGCTCGGTCGCTGCCTCGTGTGACTGCCAGGTCTGTACGGCCGCCTCGAAACTCCGCGAGCGGTGGCCGACGCCGGCTACGGGGCAGAACGCCGACTTCGGCGGCGGCCTGGACGGCCGGGGCATCGGATATGTCGTGGCGGTCCGTTCGGATGTGACCGTTCACCCGCACGAGGCGCAGCCCACCGCACCGGCCTGGTCCGGAAACGGCCGCAAACCGCAGCCCCGCTACCGGGACAAGTCGTCCTCGGTGGCCGCTCTGGTCATCAGCCGTGGACGGCAGGCGTTCACCGAGGTCATCTGGCGTGAAGGCTCCTGCGGGCCGATGCGCTCGCGCTTTCTGGTGCTGCGGGTGCGGCCGGCCGGGGTCCGGGCCCGTCGTCTGGCCCGGGCTGCCGCCACCGCGCAAGAGGGCTGCTGGGACGGTGTCCCGCCCGAGGTCACGCTGCTGGTCGAATGGCCCGAAGACGCCGAAGCGCCCACCGATTACCGGCTGTCCAGTCTGCACGGCCACACCCCGCTGGCCGAACTGGTCCGCCTGGCCAAGATCCGCTGGCGGATCGAGCACGACTACCGGGAACTCAAGCACGGCCTCGGCCTGGACCACTTCGAGGGCCGATCCTGGAGGGGCTGGCATCACCACGTCACCCTGGTCACCGCCGCCCACGCATTCCTGACCGAACAGCGGCTGGCCCCAAAAGCCGATACAGCGGACTCACCCTCTACCAGATCCTCGACGCCGTCCAGGACTTGCTGAACTGCTGGACCGGCACCTGCACCACCTGCCACCCCCCCTGCTCGGAACAGCCACCACCAGCCCAAACCTAAGAGCCAGAGCAACCTAACGGAGTCCTACTAGCTGTTGCGGGACATTGGGTTGTTGACGCCTGAGGGGGTCTTCACTTCGTCGTAGCGAGTACTGGAAGATCGCGGTGCGCCCATACGTTGGCTCCAGATGTGAAGATCAGTGAAGCCTCCAGAGTCAGCGGCGTGAGTGCGAGATCGTTGCGGCACTACGAGGATGAGGGCTTGATCGTCCCTGGTCGTTGCAGCAACGGGTTCCGGGATTACTGCCAGTCCACGATCGACCGGGTGCTCGTTGTCCGCTCCCTGCTGGCGTCCGGGCTGCCCGTGCGGTTGGTCAGGGAGGTTCTGACTCGTCTCGCTGACGGACCCGATGGCGGCACGGATGCGGTGTGCGAAGAGTTCCTGTGCGAGGTGCAGAATCATCGCGATCGGCTCGCTGCACGTATCACCGTTCTCAGCGATCAGCAGGCGGCACTCGACGCCTACCTGAGAGAGGCCCGCCGCATCGATCTATGACAGTCGCTTGACCTTGACGTAAGTGTCAGACTCCTACGGTCGGTGCATGGAGATCAACGAGCCGCACACCGTTGAGCAGACGGGACGAGCACTGGTCCAGCGGTCGCACCGGGGACCGAAGGATCTGACCCTCACAACCGATCATCACCGCCCCGCCCCGGGGCCCGGTGAGTATCTGATCCGCGTCGGCGCCGCCGGGGTCAACTTCGCAGACGTCATGCAGAGCCATGGCACCTACGGAGGAGGCCCTCAGGCGCCCTACGTGGCGGGCTTGGAAGCCGCCGGCGAGGTTGTGGCCGTTGGCGCGGGGGTCGAGCGCTCACTGCCAGTCGGCACCCACGTCGTAGGAGCCGGCCCGGGCGCCTTCGCGCAGTACATGACGATGCCGGCCGCGGGCGCGCTTCCCGTGCCTTCCGGCTGGAGCGACGCCGAAGCTCTCGGCCTGGTGCTGAACTGGGCAACCGCACTGGCGGCGCTGAAGCCGTTGGGCGAGATCAAGCCAGGTGACGTGGTGCTCGTTCATGCCGCGGCCGGAGGCGTGGGACAGGCCGCCGTCCGACTCGCCCGCCACTACGGCGCGCGCGTCGTCGCCACGGCGACACCGGCCAAGCACGACACCGTCAAAGCGCTCGGTGCCGACGAGGTCCTGGACAGCCGACACCCCGATCTGGCCGCGAAGATCACCCGCCTGACGGGCGGAGTCGACCTGGTCCTGGAATCGGTGGGACAAGCCACGTTCGAGGTCAGCTTGTCGGTCACCAAACCCTTCACCGGACGCGTCGTCGTGTTCGGTGCCGCTTCCGGCGATGCCACCCTCAGCACGCACGACCTGGTCTTCACCCACCAGGTCCAGGTCAAGGGCCTGCACATCGGAGCGCTGGCGACCGCAGCCCCGTCCCTCTACGAGTCGCTGCTCGTCGAGATCGAGGCACTCATCGCCCACGGCGTCTACCCGCCCGGCACTCCCCAGGTCCACCCGTTGGCCGAGGGACCTGCGGTGCTACAGCAACTTGAAGCAGGCCTGACCCGCGGCAAGCACGCCCTCGATCCCTGGCGCCGGGAACGCCTGTGACGCACCGCAATGCCCGCTGTCCCCCGAAGGGCGGCTGCACCTCGCGCAGTGTTGTCAGCACCGCCGATCGCCCACGCGGCGGCCGAGACGGGTATCTCATCCGATCGCCCGCGCGGTGCCGAGATGGGTATCTCCCGTACCTGCGCGTCAAATTGGGTCAACCCGCTACCGTCGGCACGGTGAACGCGGTCTCCTGGACCGTTGCTCAGCACCCCGACGCCAACCGACCCGAACGGCGCTGACATCGTGGCCAGGATCGAGGCGCACCGCCGTGCCGAGAAGTGGTCGGCGTCCCGGCTCCCGAAGGCGCACATCAGTGGCCCCACATCACGACCCGGGTCGGCGGTCGTCTACGCGCGGCACAGGCCGTGGTTGACCATCTGCGTGTGGCGTGCGACCACCGGGCGTGCGCTCTTGGCCAGGGACTTCACGAGCGGGTTGGTGCCCCTGGCGATCTGCTTGTCGATGAGCGCGAGGGTCTGCGCGTGGGCGAGGTACTGGGCCTTGAGCCACGCGGCATCGTACGCGGGCGTCCCGGCGCGGGACTTGAGGGCAGCGGTTTGCCTCAGTTGCGCGGCCGTCTGCCCGGAGGGCAGTGCTACGCCGAGTTGTGACGCGGTCTTGACGACACCCGCATCAAGGGTGCGGTGGTCACGGATGAAGTCGGCGCTGACCCGCTTGACACAGGCGGTGGTCGCGGCGCTCTGGGCTTGCTGACTGGTCGTGATCTCCCACAGGTTGCCCTGGTGGGCTGCGGTAAGGAGTTGCCGGTCCAGGGTGGAGACCGTCGACGGCGGCGAGGACGAAGCGAGAGCTGGCAGCGACGTGACACCCATGATGCACAGGGTTGCGGCGCAGGCGGCAGCGGAACGGGCACGGGATCGAGTCGTGTACATGAGTCCTCCACAGGTCGCACGTGCAAGCCCCGACGAAAACCCCCATCTTCATGGCTCAATGGTGACAAACCGCGCCTATCTCATGATTCCCCCGGTTGAGATCGTCGGCAACCCGGGCCCCAGCGCCTCGGCCGTACCCCCGAGAGCTACGAGAGCCGCCGGGAGGTCCCGGCTCCGCCCCAGGTTCTGGGCGGCGCATCCGAACGCCATGTTCACCGGCTCGACCGGGATGCCGTGAGGTTCACGACCATCACCAATGGCCGGGTCGGCCGCCTCCTCGATGACGGCGACCGGCTCCGCAGACCCGGTGGCCGCCGGCGGCGTCCCTGGTAGGGCCGCTTTCTTCGCGACGGCCAGACAAAATGGTGTACGCCCCGCCACTGAAGGATCTCCTCAACGGAGGCCGGCGCACGCCACGGCCGTGACGGTTGTGTCAAAGCCTCTCCTTCTGATGGAGCGTCCTGGGCCAGTGCCTCGAACAGGGGGCGGAGGTCTTCTGGGGCGGGGCCGTTCTCGGCGACGAGTTCGAAGGTTCGGCGTGTCGCCTGCGGCGCGGTCAGGGCCTCCACAAGAACTTGTGCGATCTCCTGGCGTGCGATGGCGCCGTCGGCAGGGGTGCCGGCGAGCCGGGTATCGCCCTGTAGGAAGACCGGCCGGTGTTCGTCTGGGCCGTTCATGTCGAACCAGCCGGGCCGCACGATCGTGTAGGGAAGTCCACTGAGGGTTGTGTGGCCGTGCGCGTGCGACTCGGCCACGACGAGCCGTCCGATACTGCCTGTCGCACCGACAATCAGAGTGGTCAGAGGTGTAGTGATCATGCCTTCCCTTTCACGGGGTGTACGGGCGTGGTGTGAGTACTGACGAGCCGTGCAGGCCATCGGTCGGCCGTGGGCGCCATCTCGGTGAGTTGGCGACGGATGCGGTATTTCGCCCATCTTGTTGCAGTGGTGTAGTTGGACACTGCCGCGGGTGGCAAAGCCTTTGGGCACGGAGGGGCGGTGCGGTCACCAGGTGGTGGCGATGGTCCGCACGGCGCTCCAGGTGTCGTCATGTCGCGTGAAGTCCACGGCCAGACGCAGCCTCCACTCGGCGCGTGTGCCGTAGACCGTCGCGTCGGTCAGCGTGCGGCCGACCAGCTGCACCGCGCCGGTGTCGCCGGTGGGCACATCGAGATCCTTCTCCTCGATGCTGTGGTGACGGACTGGCCGGCGCGCAGCTGGGAGAGCCACTCGGTCCTGGGCTGTACGTAGCCGGTCATGTGCGTCAAAGTGAATTCGGCGTCGAGCAGGGCGTCGAGGACTTCCGTGTCGCCCTCTGCCATCGCCTGGAGGTAGGCGCGGCACGCCACGACCGCCTCGGTGTGATCGGCGGTTCCAGCCGGTTCAGCGTTCGGCTTGCGGGCGGTCATGGGCGCACCAGCACCTTCAGGGCCTCGCGCTCGTTCATCGCTCGGTAGCCGTCGGCAATGTCCGCCAGACCGACGGTGCGGTCGAAGACGCGGCCGGGACGGATCGTGCCGTCGAGGACGCGGGGCATCAGTTCTTCGATGTAGGCGCGGGCAGGCGCGACGCCGCCGGTGAGGGTGATGTTGCGCATGAAGTCGGCGAACCCGAACGGCACGTCGCTGAACTGGGGAGCCCCGACCCGGCTGATGGTGCCGCCGTCGCGTACGACGCCGAAACTCTGCACGAGCACGTCCTTCAGCCCGACGCATTCGAGGACCCTGCGGGTGCCTTCCCCGCCGGTCAGCTCGCGGACCTTGGCGACGCCTTCGTCGCCGCGCTCGGCGACCACGTCGGTCGCGCCGAAGTCGCGGCCCAGGTCCGTGCGGGCGTGGTGGCGGCCCATCAGGATGATCCGCTCGGCGCCCAGCAGCCGGGCGGAGATGACGGCGGACAGGCCCACGGCGCCGTCGCCGATGACGGTGACGGTGTCGCCGCGCCGGACGCCGGAGGTGTGGGCGGCGTGGTAGCCGGTGCACAGGACGTCGGAGAGGGTCAGCAGGTCCGGCAGCAGGTCGGAGTCCTCGCCGACGGGCATCTTGACCAGGGTGCCGTCGGCCTGCGGGACACGGGCGGCCTGGCCCTGTCCGCCGTCCCCTCCGTTCACGCCCCACTGTCCGCCGTGCGGGCAGGAGGTCTGCAGGCCCTCACGGCAGTAGGTGCAGGTGTTGTCGGCCCAGACGAAGGGGGCCACGACGACGTCGCCGGGCTTGAGGGTGCGTACCTCAGAACCGAGTTCCTCGACGACGCCGAGGAACTCGTGGCCCATGTGGCGGGGATTGTCTGTGGGTGCCAGGGACTTGTAGGGCCACAGGTCGCTGCCGCAGACGCAGGACAGCACGATCCGCACGACGGCGTCGGTCGGTTGCTGGATCTCGGGGTCGGGGACGTCTTCGACGCGTACGTCCCGGGCGGCGTACATCAGGGTGGCTCGCATCAGCGGATCTCCTCGGGGAGAGGGAAGTGGGGGTGGGGAGGGCGGTGTCCGCGCGGTTCGAGTCGGAGGGTGGACTCGCGGGCTCGGCCGGTCAGGACGTGTTCGACGATGCTTGTGCACCGGCCGTACCTCTTCCGGTAGGCGGTGTCCACGGCCGCGTACCGCCGCGCCTTGTAGAAGGTGACGTCCCGCTGGACGCCGCCGGCGTCGATACGGCCCCGGTGGCGGGACTGGGTGCCCCGGTACCAGGGGCCGGCGGTGCCTTCGACCGAGCGGACGTGGACGTGGTCACCGGCACGGGCGACCCACTTGGTCACGGGGCCGCGCAGGCTGCCGTCGGTGCGCTCGGACTGCGGGTCCGATTCTTCGGCCGCGCCGGTCTTCCCCGGTCCGCGTCGTTCCAGTGCGTCATGGCCGTTCCTCCAGGCTGGTCACGCCGCTTCGGGGCCGGCTGCCCCGAAGCGGCAAGGCCGGCGTCAGCGTCCGGGCGGCGGAACAGGGGGCGGTGCCTCACGCCTTCAGCGCGGCGAAGGTCGCGCCGTCGATGACGAACCGGTAGCGCACGTCGGAGGCGAGGATGCGCTCGTAGGCGGTGTTGATGTCGTTCGCGTCGATCAGCTCGATCTCGGCGGTCACGTCGTGCTCGGCGGCGAAGTCGAGCATCTCCTGCGTCTCGGCGATGCCTCCGAACAGCGAGCCTGCGTAGGCGCGGCCGTTCTGCAACAGGGGGAAGACATCCAGCGGCATCGGCTGCGTGGTCACGCCGACGCTGACCATGGTGCCGTGCAGGCGCAGCATCTCCAGGTAGTCCTTCAGCGAGATCGGTGCGCTGACGGTGTTGAGGATGACGTCGAAGGTGTTGGCCAGGTCGGTGAAGGCGGACCCGTCGCCGGTGACAGCGTAGTGGTCGGCGCCGAGCGCCGTAGCGGCGTCGCGCTTGCGGTCGGACTGTGACAGGACGGTGACGTCGGCGCCCACGGCCTTGGCCATCTTGACCCCGAGGTGGCCCAGGCCACCGAGGCCGACCACCGCGACCTTGGTGCCCGGTCCGGCGCCGTAGCGCTTGAGCGGCGCGTAGACGGTGATGCCGGCACACAGCAGTGGCGCCGCGGCGGCCGGGTCGAGGCTGTCGGGGATGCGGACGACGAAGTCCTCGGGCGCGACGATCGCCTCCGAGTAGCCGCCCTGGGTGCGGACGCCGGGCTCGGCCGGGTCGGGGCTGCCGAAGACCAGGGTGTGGCCGCCCAGGCAGTACTGCTCCTGCCCGGCCCGGCAGTTCTCGCACTCGCGGCAGGAGTTGACCATGCAGCCGATGCCGACGAGGTCGCCGACCTGGTGGCGGGTGACCTCGGATCCGGTCTCGGTGACCCGGCCGACGATCTCGTGGCCGGGCACGAGCGGGCTGGCCGGCAGCGGGCCGAACTCGCCGCCGACGAAGTTCATGTCGGAGTGGCAGATACCGCAGTACAGGATGTCGAGCTTGACGTCGTGCGGGCCGACATCGCGGCGCTCGACAGTGAGGGGAACGAGCGGCTGCTGCACGTCGTGGGCGCCGAAAGCCTTGACGGTGGTGGGCACAGTGAGTCCTTCTGAGGTGGTTGTTCTGGGGGGAGCAGGTCAGGCTTCGGGGATGGCGCGGCCGAAGTCTGCGAGGGTGACGGCTTCGGGTTCGGGACCGCCGCGCCGCCCCGTCTCCAGCGCGTCGAGGGCGGTCAGCTCGTCGGCGGCGAGGTCGAAGTCGAAGACGTCGATGTTCTCGGCGATGCGGTGGCGCTTGGTGGACTTGGGGATGACCGAGCGGCCCTGCTGCAGGCCCCAGCGCAGCAGCACCTGGGCGGGGCTCTTGCCGTGTGCCTCGGCGATGCGGGTGATGGCCGGGTCCTCAAGGACGCTCTTGCGGTCCTCGCCGTAGCCCGGGTAGAAGGTGATCCCGCCGATGGGGGACCACGCCTGGTTGAGGATGCCGTGCCGGTCATCGAAGTCGAGCACCTCGCGCTGCTGGAAGTAGGGGTGAATCTCCAGCTGGTTGACGGCGGGGACGACGGAGGTGGCGTCCAGCAGCGTCGTCAGGTGGTCGACCATGAAGTTGCTGACCCCGATCGCGCGGACCTTTCCGTCGGCCAGGAGCTCTTCCAGGGCTCGGTAGGCGGCAAGGGTCATGTCGAACTCGGACGGCAGGGCCTGGTGCAGGATGAGCAGGTCGATCTGGTCGACACCGAGCTTTGCGGCGCTCTTGTCGAAGCCGTGCAGGGTCTCGTCGTACCCGTAGTCGCTGATCCAGATCTTGGTCTCGATGAAGACCTCGTCGCGCGGCACTCCGCAGTCGCGGATGGCCTGGCCGACCTCGCGTTCGTTGCCGTAGGCGGCGGCGGTGTCGATGTGCCGGTAGCCGAGGTCGAGTGCGGCCTTGACCGCGGCCCGGGTCTCGTCGGGCGGCGTCTGGAATACACCGAGTCCGAGAGCGGGCATCTCGACGCCGTTGTTGAGGGTGAGGGTCTGCATCACAGGGACCTTTCGTTGCGGGTGATTCGTGCGGGAGCGAGGAGGGTGAGGACGGCCATGACGGCCAGTGCGAGCAGGACCGAGGAGCCGGTCAGGGCCGCTCCCGAGCGGGCCGCGATGTCGGTGGCCGTGTGGCCGGTGGAGACGGCGGCGGTGATGGCGCTCAGGATGCTCAGGCTCAGCGCGCTGCCGATCTGGTGGACGGTGTTGACCAGGCCCGAGGCGGCTCCCGCGTCGGCGGGGGCGACGCCGTCGACGCCGCTGGAGGTCAGCGGGGCCAGCGTGAGGCCCTGCCCGGCGCCGATGAGGACCATCGGCAGGGCTACGCCGGTCAGGTAGGGGGTGTGCAGGCCGAGACGGCTGAGCCACATCATGCCCACCGTGGTCAGGGCGACCCCGGTCAGCAGCACCAGCGGCCGTGCGGCTCGCTGGAGCAGCCGGGGCACCTGGACGGCGAGACAGAAGTTGATCAGCGTCATCGGCATGAAGGAGGCACCCGCCTGCAGTGGTGTCCAGTGGTAGACGCTCTGCACGAACTGCGCGGTGAAGAAGAAAAAGCCCATCATGGCGCCCATGTAGAGCATGCGGGTGACGTAGGCGCCGGAGCGTTCACGGCTCGCGAACAGTCGCAGCGGCACGATCGGTTGCGCGGCCCGCCGCTCCACCCGGAGGAACAGCCCGAGCATCACCACACCCGCCAGCAACGGCACCAGGGTCAGGGGGGCGGTCCAGCCGAAGTCGGCGGCGTCAACCATGCCGAGGACCAGCGCGGTTGAACCCAGCGTGGCCAGCACCGACCCGGCGATGTCGAAGCGGCCCTGCCGGCGTTCGGTCTCGGGCAGGAACCGGACCGCCAGCACCATCATCACGACGCCGACCGGGACGTTGAGGAAGAACCCGGCCCGCCACGAGATCAGGTCGGCGACCAGCCCACCGACGACCAGGCCGAAGGCTGCCCCGAGACCGGCGACCGCGCTGTAGGCGGCCATCGCCCGGTTGCGGGCCCGGCCCTCGGCGAAGCTGCGCGTGAGCAGGGACAGCGCTGACGGCGCCAGGACCGCGGCGCCGACGCCCTGCAATGCACGGGCGCCGATCAGCCACCACTGGGTCTGAGCCGCGCCCACCAGGAGCGAGGTGAAAGAGAAGGCGACCAGGGAGAACAGGAACACCCTGCGGTGTCCGAACAGGTCACCGGCCCGCGCTCCCAGGAGCAGCAGTCCGCCGAAGACCAGGACATAGGCGTTGGTGATCCAGGACAGCCCGGTCTCGGAAAACTTCATGTCGGAGCGGATTTGCGGCAGCCCGGTGAAAACGATCGAGTTGTCGAGGATGACCATGAAGTAGCTGACGCAGATGATCGTCAGGATCAGCCTCGCGTGGACCGGTGTCCCGTTGGGTCGCGCCGCCGCATGTGCCGACGCGCGCTGTGCGGTGGCGGTCATCGCGTCACCAGCCCCGTCGTCAGCGTCGTCCTGCCGTCGGCGGCCCCGGTGACTGGCCGCGCGGCGGACGAGGCGCCGGCGAGGCGCGCAGAGGCTTCCACCGTGCTGATCACAGGCTGCCTGGTCGCAGCCGCGCCAGCACCTTGAGAGCCTTGCGCTTCCTCGAGGCACGGGTCGGCGCCGTGCCCGACGCGGCCATCGCCGGCTTTGTACATGAGTGCTGCGCGCACGGTGTTCCTTCGGGTCGGTTTCATCGGGCCCATCGAGGACTCGCAGTCCTCGGCCTTCTCCAGACAACCGCGGGTGGACGCACAGGTGGGAGTCACTCCTTTTCCAGGTAATGGCAGTACCTCGCAGACGCCCACCGGCCCACCTACCGTGAGGGTGCAGGCCGGATCCACACCGCCCGAGTAAGAGGAGGCCGCGTGCCCTGGGCCGCCCACGCCGAAGCCTTCACGCAACCGACGTCCGACGCCGACCGGCCCGAGGGGACGCCCGTCGAAGCCTCGCTCATCCAGCTCCCGAGGTCTGATCGTGACTGAGAGTGACAAGAAGAAGAGCCTGGCCGCCGAGGTCCGCGAGTTCCTGAGCACCCGGCGCGCTCGGATCACTCCAGAGCAGGCCGGACTGCCCGTCTACGGTGGGAAACGCCGTGTCGCGGGCCTGCGCCGTGAAGAGGTCGCTCTGCTGGCGGGCATGAGCGTGGACTACTACGTCCGGCTGGAGCGCGGAAACCTCAGTGGAGCCTCCGACTCGGTCCTCGAAGCCCTCGCGCATGCTCTGCAACTCGACGAGGCCGAGCGCACCCACCTGTACGACCTGGCCCGCGCGGCCACTCCCTCAGGCCGGCGGCCCGCAGTGACCGCCTCCCGGGTGCGGCCCACGGTCCTGCGGCTGCTCGACTCCATGACCGACGTACCCGCGTACGTCCGCAACGCACGGTTCGACATCCTGGCCACCAACGCGCTGGGCCGCGCTCTGTACGCACCCCTCTTCGACTCGCCGCTGTTCGCCCAGCGCGGACCGGTCAACAGTGCTCGTTTCATGTTTCTGGACCCCGCGAGCAGGGACTTCTGGGTCGACTGGGACAAGGGTGCCGACGACGCGGTGGCTTTCCTGCGGACCGAGACGGGCCGGGCACCGCACGACAAGGCGCTGACCGATCTGATCGGAGAGCTGACGACGAGGAGCAGTGACTTCGCCCGCCGGTGGGCACGCCACGACGTGAAGTTCCACCGCTCGGGCGTGAAGCACCTGCACCACCCGCTGGTCGGTGATCTCGCCCTGCCCTACGAGGCGATGGAACTGCCGTCAGACCCCGGCCTCCGCCTCAACTTCTACTCGCCCGAACCGGACTCCCGGGAGCGGGAGGCTCTCGGCCTGCTCGCCAGCTGGGCGGGCACCGGCCCCGTCGTGCGCTCCCGGAGCGACTGACCACCATCGATCGAGGAGAACCACTCCATGCAGTACCGGCCGCTCGGCCGCACCGGCGTCCAGGTCAGCCCCCTCTGCCTGGGGGCGATGATGTTCGGCCCCTGGGGCAACGAGGACGAAGCAGACTCGGTGCGGATCATCCACCGCGCCCTCTACGCGGGCATCAACTTCGTCGACACCGCTGACGTGTACTCCGCCGGCGTCTCCGAGGAGATCGTCGGCAAGGCGCTCAAGGACCGCCGCGACGACGTCTTCCTGGCGACCAAGTTCTTCATGCCGATGGACCAGGACGACCCCAACCAGCGAGGCGGCTCGCGGCGCTGGATCATCCGCGAGGTCGAGAACTCCCTGCGGCGCCTCGGCACCGACTACATCGACCTCTACCAGGTACACCGTCCCAGCCCGGACACGGACGTGGCCGAGACCCTCGGGGCCCTCACCGACCTCGTGCGCCAGGGCAAGCTCCGCTACATCGGTTCCTCGTCCTACTCCGGCTCCCAGATCGTCGAGGCTCAGTGGACCTCGCGGGAGCGGCACCTGGAGCGGTTCGTGACCGAACAGCCGCCGTACTCGATCCTGGTCCGGGGCATCGAGGAGGACGTCCTGCCCACCGTGCGCCGTCACGGCATGGGGACGCTGACCTACAGCCCGCTTGCCGGCGGCTGGCTCTCGGGCCGTTACCGCAAGAACGCCTCCGAGGGCCCCGCCTCCGCGGCGCGCCCCCAGGCCCGCTTCGACATGAGTACCCCCGCCAATCAGTGCAAGCTCGACGCCGTCGAACAGCTCACGCTCCTGGCGGAGAAGGCCGGCCTCACCCTGATCGAGCTGGCCGTCGCCTTCGTGATCAACCACCCGGGCGTCACCTCGGCGATCATCGGCCCGCGCACCATGGAGCAGCTGGAGGCGTTCCTCCCCGCCGCTGACATCACGCTCTCAGCCGACGTCCTGGCCCGTATTGACGAGATCGTGGCACCCGGGGTGACCGTCAACCCCGCCGACAACAGCTACGGCGACTTCGAACTGCGCGCCGACCAGCGTCGGCGCTGACACGGGTGGGCGGCGATACCCGGGTGCTGTACGAGGGCAGCAGGATGGGAACGCAGGGAGCGGGCGGGTGGAGAGACGGCCATGGCGTGAGCTCCGAGCGGCCGTGAAGCACCGATCCCGACGCCCTTCAACCTCACCCAGCTCGGACCGGCGCACGGGCATCTACACCGCCCAGCCCGGTACCCCGGACCACGACGCCCTGCCCTGTTCGACATGACAGCGATGCACAGCGAGTCGACGCCGTCCCGCCGCAAGCGGTAGGTGGCCGGGCGGCGGCTTCGTGCGGTTCAGTGGTCAGCCGGTGGGGTGTTGCGCTGCCGGGCCCGCGTCTTCGGTGGCGGCCAGGGAGGCGAGCAGACGCAGTCCCTCTTCCGAGGGGGAGCCGGGTTCGGCGGTGTAGATGGTCATGCTGAGTCCGGGGTCGGCTGCCAGGTCCAGGGACTCGTAGGCAAGGGTGAGGTCGCCGACCGCGGGGTGGTGGAACCGTTTGGTCCCGGTGCCGTGGCGGCGGACGTTGTGGGCGCCCCAGCGGGTGCGGAAGTCCTCGCTGCGGGTGGACAGCTCGCCGACGAGGTCGTGCAGGCCCTTGTCGTGAGGGTCGCGACCGGCCTCGCGGCGCAGGATGGCCACCGCCATGTCGGCGAACAGGTCCCAGTCGGGGTAGAACCGGCGGGTGGCCGGGTCGAGGAACTGGAAGCGGGCCAGGTTCTGCTGATTGTCGGGGTTGGCGAAGAGGTCGGTGTAGAAGGCGCGGGCGAGCCGGTTGGCGGCCAGGATGTCCGTGCGGCCGTTGCCCACGATCGCGGGCCCCGCTGTGATCGCGTCGAGGGTCCATTGCAGGCTGCGGTGCGGGGTCCACTGCCGGGTGGTGGTGCGGCGTCGGGGGCGGGTGAGGGCGTCGGAGCCGTCGGCGGCCTGCGCCAGGTGCAGCAGGTGGGCGCGCTCGGCGTCGTCCAGCTGAAGTGCGCGGGCGACTGCTTCGAGGACGGCCGGGGAGACGCCGGCCAGGTTGCCCCGCTCCAGTTTCGCGTAGTACTCGACGCTCATGTCGGCCAGCGCGGCGACCTCGCTCCTGCGCAGGCCGGGCACACGCCGCCGGGAACCGGCAGGCAGGCCGGCCTGTTCCGGAGTGATCTTCGCTCGCCGCGAGGTGAGGAACTCGCGGACCTCCTCACGGTTGTCCATGTCTTCGACCGTACGGCGTGCCCCCTGTGGGAGGGATGTACTGCCAGTACACCTTTCGCTGGTGACTCGCTAGCCGCCGGGATGAGCGGTTACCTGGAGCCCGGGTACTCCCCGAGCGGCGTCGCCGCCTCGGGGAGTACCCGGCCGGGCAGCGTGCGAAGGACAACGGCGCCCCTGACACGTCCCCGCCTCCTACCAACACACGGCTACGGCGGCCGGCGGGCCGACCCCCAGGCCCCGCCCCTCCGAACGAACCTGAGGACTTCCCCATGCGCGGAGCAGTGATCCACGCCCCCGGTGATGTGCGCTTCGAGACCCTGGACGACCCGAAGATCCTGAAGCCGACGGATGCCGTCATCCGCACGGCCGTCACCTGCGTATGCGGCTCCGACCTGTGGCCCTGGCGCGGGCTGGACGCGACCGACGAGGCCCATCCCATGGGGCACGAGTACGTCGGCTTCGTGGACGAGGTCGGCAGCGACGTCACCGACGTCAAGCCGGGCCAGTTCGTCGTCGGCTCGTTCGCCACCTCGGACAACACCTGCCCGAACTGCCGCAACGGCTTCCAGTCCAACTGCCTGAACCGCGAGTTCATGAGCACCTGCCAGGCCGAGTACGTGCGCATCCCCAACGCCCAGGGCACCCTCGTCGCCACCGACGAGCTGCCGGGCGAGGAGTTCTGGCCCGGCCTCCTGGCCGTCTCCGACGTGATGGGCACCGGCTGGTACGCCGCCGACGCCGCCGAGGTGAAGCCCGGTTCCACCGCCGTGGTCGTCGGCGACGGCGCGGTCGGGCTCTGCGCGGTGATCGCCGCCAAGGAGATGGGCGCGGAGCGGATCATCGCGATGAGCCACCACGAGTCCCGCCAGAAGCTCGCCCGGGAGTTCGGCGCCACCGACATCGTCACCGAGCGCGGCGACGAGGGCGTCGCCCGGATCAAGGAGATGACCGGCGGCATCGGCGCCGACTCGGTCCTGGAGTGCGTCGGCACCGCCCAGGCCATGCAGCAGGCCCTGCGCTCCGCGCGCCCCGGTGGCAACGTCGGCTTCGTCGGCGTCCCGCACGAGGTCGCCGTCGACGGACAGGAGCTGTTCTTCTCCCACGTCGGGCTGCGCGGAGGCCCCGCCCCCGTGCGCCGCTACCTGCCCGACCTGATCGACCGCGTCCTGTCGGGGCGGATCGACCCGGGCAAGGTCTTCGACCTCACGCTGCCCCTGGAGCAGGTCGCCGAGGGCTACCGGGCGATGGACGAGCGCCGTGCCGTCAAGGCCCTCCTCACGCCCTGACCCCTCACGCCGCAGCTCGTCCGGGGAAGCATCGCCCTCGCGATCCCACGGATGAACGACCCGGCCACACCGACCCGTGATGCCCGCAGAGAAGGAAACCACCATGCAGATCACCCGCAGCTCGATCAACACCGTCAAGGGTCCCGCCGACTGGTTCACCGGCGACGTCTACATCGACGCCGTCGCCGCCGCGCCCGAGCCGTCCCGTGTCACCGCCAACCTGGTGCACTTCATGCCCGGCGCGCGCACCCACTGGCACCGCCACCCGCTCAGCCAGACCGTCTTCGTCACCGAGGGGATCGGTCTGTGCCAACGCCGAGGCGGACCGATCGAGATCATCCGGCCGGGCGACCGGGTGCTGTTCGAGGCCGACGAGGAGCACTGGCACGGCGCCGCGCCGAACCGGCTGATGGTCCACCTGGCCATCAACGAGAGCGATGCGGACCACGACGTCGTGCACTGGCTGACCCCCGTCACCGACGAGGAGTACGCCGCCGCCCCGGCGACCGACTGACACGTGGCCCGAGGCCGGCAACCACACCCAACGAGAAGCACCTGAGCATGCACGTCAACGCCTACGCCGCCCCACCGCCGGCCGGCCACTGGCCCCCCACCATCATCGAGCGCCGTGACGTCGGCCTGAACGACGTGCTCATCGCCGTTCAGTACGTCGGCATCTGCCACTCCGACATCCACACCGTCAACGGCGACTGGGGCCCCCAGCCCTTCCCCGTCGTCCCCGGCCACGAGATCGTCGGCGTGGTCGCTGAGGTCGGTGCCGACGGCACCAGGTACCAGGTCGGCGACCGCGTCGGCGTCGGCTGCATGGTCAACTCCTGCGGCGAGTGCACCCACTGCCGGAACGGCGACGAGCAGTACTGCCTCAACGGCACGGTCTTCACCTACGCCGGCGCCGACCGCGACGGCACCACCACGCAGGGCGGCTACTCCACCCACGTCGTCGTGGACGCCGACTAGGTCCTGTCCGTCCCCGAGGGCCTCGGTGCGGCCTCCGCTGCCCCGTTGCTGTGCGCCGGCATCACCACCTACGCCCCGCTGCACCGGTGGGGCGCCGGCCCCGGCAAGAAGGTCGCGGTCGTCGGTCTCGGCGGGCTCGGCCACATCGCGGTCAAGATCGCCCACGCCATGGGCGCCGAGGTCACGGTGCTGTCGCAGTCGCTGAAGAAGAGGGAAGACGGGCTGCGCCTCGGCGCCGAGCACTACTACGCGACCTCGGACCCGGACAGCTTCACCGCCGGCCGAACGGTTCGACCTCATCGCCAACACCGTCGGCTGCTGTCCGACCGGCTCTTCCTGGGCGCCGTCCTGATCACCGGCTTCGTCAACCCGGCCCTGTTCGCCTACCTCAGCGGCGCCACTTATGTCCTGCAGGGCATCTACGGCCTCTCCCCGCAGGGTTGTTCCTTCGCTTTCGAATTGAACTCCGCCGGTTTCATGGTGTTCGGCTTCGTCGCGGGACGGCCGTCAGAGCGGTGGTCGGAGAAGGGCACCCTCGTCCTGGGTCTGGCCATGGCCCTGCTCGGCGCGGGCGGGCTCCTGGCCACGGCGGCGCTGCACCTGCCGCTGGCCGCGATGGTGCTGTCCCTGCTCACCATGGCCAGTGGCGTGGCCGCCACCACCCCGCCGTCCACCTCGCTCGCTCTCGCGCACTACCCCGAGATCGCGGGCACCGCGTCCTCGCTGCTCGGCATGGCGCGCTTCGCGTTCGGCGGGCCGGCAGCCCCGCTCGTCGGCCTCGGCGGCGCCGGCACCGCCGTCCCGCTCGGCCTGGTCGCCCTCGCCTGCGCCGCCCTGACGGTGATCGTCCACATCCTCGCCGTCCGCCCCCACACCCGGACGGCACAGCACGCCGCCGCCGGGCGGCCCGTCGACCGGGCGACAGCCACCTCCTGACCCGTCCGTCACGCGCAGTACGGGGACCTGTTCCCGCCGCGCCGCCAAGGAAAGCATCAACAGCATGCAGTACGCACCCTGGGACGCAGTGGCCTGAAGGTCAGTCGCCTCGCACTGGGCACCATGAACTTCGGCGACGTGACGGACGAGGCCGAGAGCTTCAGGATCATGGATGCCGCCCTTGAGGCCGGCATCAACCTGATCGACACCGCCGACGTCTACGGCGGCCCGCAGTCACCCGACATGGAGCAGGGTTACGGGGTGTCCGAGGAGATCATCGGCCGGTGGCTCGCCCCAGGCGGCGGGCGCCGAGAGCAGATCGTGCTGGCGACCAAGGTGTACCAGCCGATGGGCGCCGGCCCGAACGACAAGTAACTGTCCGCATACAAGATCCGCAAGGCCGCGGAGGACAGCCTGCGGCGCCTGCGGACCGACCACGTCGACCTCTACCAGATGCACCACATCGACCGGTCGACCCCGTGGGAGGAGATCTGGCAGGCGATGGAGCAGTTGGTGCGCGAGGGCAAGGTGATCTACGTCGGCAGCAGCAACTTCGCAGGCTGGCAGATCGCGACCGCACAGAACGCCGCCGCATCCCGGAACTCCATGGGCCTGGTCTCCGAACAGAGCCTGTACAACCTGACCGCCCGCACCATCGAACTCGAAGTGATCCCGGCACTGCGCTACTACGGCATCGGCCTGATGCCGTGGAGCCCGCTGGGCGGGGGCCTGCTCGGTGGAGTGCTGAAGACGATCGAAGGCGGCCGCCGCATGACCCCGCACATGCAGAAGACCATCGAGCGGCACCGGCACCGGCCCCGGCTGGAGGCCTACGAGGCGCTGTGTGACGAGATCGGCGAACAGCCCGCCGACGTCGCCCTGGCCTGGCTGCTGCACAACCCCGTTCTGACCGCCACGATCGTCGGTCCCCGCACCACGCGGCAACTCGCGACCAGCCGCCGCGCCCTGGACGTCACCGTGCCCGAGGACACGCTGCACAGGCTGGACGAGATCTGGCCCGGTCCCGGTAGCGAGGCCCCGAGGCGTACGCCTGGTGACCGGGCACCGAGGTCTCGTGACGCTCGTTCGACGCTCCGAGGCACTCGCGGCCAGTCCGAAGAGCCGAGAAGGGCCATCTGACCTGGTGATTCTCCCGCCTTACGCGATGCGACATGTTTTCGGTGACACATCATGTGGAGTGCGTGGCGGTCCTCGAGCCAGCCGGAAAGCGATCCCGACCTGCGAGTTTGTCGGTGTGCATGATGTGCGGTGTGAGCGTGACCCGTGACCACCGCACTAGGTGGTCACGGGGTGCCCGCCTGCCTAGACGGTCTTCACGCCCATGCCGGCGCTCCGCCGAACCGGGATGGCGTTACCGCTGCGTCCAGACCTGATTGGGCTGTGTGCCGCTGTTATAGCAGTCCCATGTCTGCAGGAGCGCGCCGTTGCCGGAGCCGCCGGAATCCAGACACTTTCCG
This sequence comes from Streptomyces sp. NPDC054783, assembly GCF_053611725.1. Classification (NCBI taxonomy): domain Bacteria; kingdom Bacillati; phylum Actinomycetota; class Actinomycetes; order Kitasatosporales; family Streptomycetaceae; genus Streptomyces; species Streptomyces sp. NPDC054783. The sequence continues at coordinate 145,118 of NZ_JBSHAY010000023.1, forward strand.
GACTGGGGGTTCGTGACAGTGCCGTTGGAGTTGAAGCGCCATTGCTGGGCACCAGTGCCGTTGCACGACCACAGCTGTACCTTGGCGCCGTTGGCAGTGGAACCAGCGGCCACGTCGAGGCACTTACCCGACTGAGGATTGACGACGGTGCCGCCGGTGCGGGTCCACCTCTGGTTCCAGTCGGTTCCGCAGTCCCACAACTGGACGGCGGTGCCGTCGGCCGTGCCCCAGTCCTTCAGGTCCAGGCAGCGGCCGCTCTGCTGCCCGACGATCGTGCCGGACGCAGTGCCGCCGGGGCCGCCTGAGTCGTAGGAGAAGGAGTTGACGGCCAGGCCGGGGCCGCCGACCCAGGGTTCGAAGCCGAATTGCACGCTGGTCATGTACCACGCCGACGACAGATGGCCTCGGCTGATGGAATCACTGGTGAAGTCCTTGATGTTCACCGTGATCGAGTCGGTGGGCTGCTGGCGGACGTAGGAGACGGTGTTCCAGGCGGTGCCGTTGCCCTGGCGGCCGTACCACACATCCCAGTTGGCGCCCTCGATCCAGACCGTGGCGACCTTGGAGCCGAACGGCGTGGGCGCCCCGGAGTGGTTCGCCCAGATCATCATCTCTTCACCGTTGTTCTGGCCCGACGGGTTGGGGCTGGTGTCGAACCAGATGTCGTACGCCGCGTCCCACTGCCCTTCAGCGGTGGAGAAGTCGACGCTGGACCGCGGGTTGCCGAACGCCGACACCTGAAGTGGCAGGCCGTTGCCGCTGGAGCAGTTGCCGTAGTGACAGCCGGCGTAGATCGACGGATACGCCGCCGGTGCGCCGCCGGTTCCCACGTCGTGCCAGCCGGTGGTGACCCTGAAGCCGTCGTCCGACACGTCGATGCACTGGGGGATCGTGTCACCCCACTCGTTGTTCTGGACGACGTACTTGCCGCCCGAGACCTTCGCGCTGTCGGTCCTGCCACAGAGCGTGGCGTTCGCGGCTGCCGGCGAAGCGCCGGTCAGGGAAAGCGCGACCAGTAACAGGGAGGCCACGACCGTCGCTACTGCCGCGGCCCCACGGCGCGGCTCCATTTGCGATCTGGTCATCAAAATCCTTTCGATTGTCGGGTGGTCGGGAGGTGTCTGCGCACTCGCACGGGGGCTTCGGAGTCATGGGAGCGCTCCCGTGTTCGGCAAAGCCGACCTCGGCACCTTTCGGCAATGAAATGAGGGTTCTCGGCCCAAGACGGCCTGTCCGTGCTGCTCCCAAGGGGGAGTGCTGCTCCCGAGGGGGCGCCAGAAACGCGTCGTGCGAGCTCGCCCGGGCTCGCTCACGCCGCGACACATGAAGCCAGCGCGGTTGACTGACTGTCAAGCGGTCTGCGCTCGTTCACTTTGTGAAGGGGGTGCGCGTTGCCCTCGGAACTGCGATGCGAACGGGTCTCTTGTCGAGGCGGCCGGGTGGGGCTAGGGTTCCCTCCCAGATGAGTAACTAGCTAGTAGCTACTAACTAAATCGCCCTGGTAGCCACTGGCAAAGTGTCCGATGACCACCCATGAGGGACCGTGGATGTGATGTCACGTCGTCAAGTAACAGGCAGCGGCTGCCGGCCTGGACAGCTGGGGCAATGGGATGCTGACCCCTCTTGACCAACGGGCTGTCCCTGCAGCGTTGTCCGGGAACGAAACGATGACGTCCGAGGAAGGGCCTTGGCGAAGATGGCTGAGGGGACGCCCGCATATCGGCGCGACCGACCACGACTGCCCGCCGCCGAGCGACGGCGCCAGATCATCGAGATTTCCTCCGCGCTGATCGCCGACCGAGGTTTCTGGGGCCTGTCGATGCAGGACGTGGCCGACCGATGCGGGCTCACGGTTCCCGGTGTGCTGCGCCACGTCGGCTCCAAGACCGGCCTGCTCGTCGCGGTGCTGGAGCACCGGGATGTCGAGGACGCCCGATCGCTTCGCGCTCGACTCGGCGTCGGCGAGGACGAGATCCCGGACGAATGGTCCGCCGGCGGCCCCGAGGGAGTCAGTCTGCGGCAGTTGTGTTCGGCGACGATGCGGCGCAATGCGGAGCAACCGGAGATCGTACGGCTCTTCACCGTGCTGGAGGCCGAGTCGTTGGCACCGAGCCATCCCGCGCACGCCTACTTCGTGAAGCGACAAGAGCAGGCGATATCTGCCTTCACATCCCTGGCCAGGGACTTGAGCGACCGTCCGGAAGCGCTCGCCCGGCACATCGTGGCGATGATGGACGGCCTGCAGATCCAGTGGCTGCGCGCGCCGCAGAGATTCGACCTGGTCCGGGAATGGGAGGTCGCCGCCGAGGTGCTGTTCGGCACGTCGGCGGACGTGCCACGGACTGACGCCGTCGAGTAGGCCCGGAACGTGCTCATCGGCGTCAGGAGCCTTTCTGCATGGGGCCGAAGTCTCCCGTACGGGGCCGAAGGTCACTCGCACCGCTGCGTGGATGGGTCCAACGGTGAGAACAGCTCCATGTGCTGACCACATGGCTTTCCATGAAAGGTGGCGGGGACGAGGACACACCCTTCCCTCAGGCTCGTCCGCGCCTCCCCCTGGGAGCGCTGTGGGGGTGGGTGTCGTGCCCTCCGCAGGCCTGGTGCGCCCGCCGAGCAAGTGCTCGCAGAGCACGTTGTGGCTTGTGCGGCGGAGCGGGCCGAGCGGCGTAACCCGGACGTGAAGGTCACCACCGACATCGGCCGGATGCGGCAGCCGCCCTTGTGCGCGCGGGTGGTCGGTCGCCTGCCCGGCGATCCGCAGGGTATGGGCCGATTGCCTCACGGCGTGGGCCCAGCTGATGGAGGCGCTGGTGGCCGAGCGACGCCCCGACCGGCCGGTACCGCCGATGGCCGGTACCGTCGCGGTCGGGGCAGTTGCGCATCGGCTGGCCACCGCCATCGAGGAGGGCCGGGACCTGTCCTCGATGAGTGGCACCCTGGCCGACACCGCCTACCGTCTGCTGCTGGCTTGAGGGCCGGGCCTCACTTCAGGTGCCGGGCGAAGAACCGCTCCCCGTCGTCCACCTCGAACCATGGGGTGCCGGCGTGCCCGCCCAGATTGGCGTGCAGCGTCTTCTCCTTGGTGCCGAAGGCGTCGAACAGGTCCAGGGCGCGCTGCCGGGGGTTCCCTTCGTCGTCCCACTGCAGCAGGAACAGCAGCGGAATGGTGACCTGCCGGGCTTCCTCGCGCTGGGCGCGGGGCACGTAACCCCCGGCGAAGAAGCCGGCGGCCGCGATGCGCGGCTCGACCATCGCCAGCCGAATGCCGACGGCGGTCCACCCCGAGTACCCGACCGGTCCGCCGATCTCGGGCAGCGAAAGGAGGGCGTCCAGGGTGGTCCGCCATTCCGGGACCGCCTTTTCGACCAGCGGGCCGATGAAGGACTCGAAGATCTCATCGACCGGCTCGCCGGCCTGCATCGCCCGGCGGAGGTCGGCGCGAGCCTGCTCATCGGCGGCGGAACGGGGCCGGTCCCCGTGCCCGGGGGCGTCGATGGCGGCCACCGCATAGCCGTACGCCGAAGATTGCCGGGCCCGGGCCACCAGCCGCGATTCCCGCCTGTGCAAGCCGCCGTTGTGGCTGATCAGGATCAGCGGGGCCGGTGCGGCGGATTCCGACGTCCACAGGGTGCCGGGGATCTCGCCGAGGGTGAATTCGCGTTCGAGGACGCCGTCGTCGAGGCGCTGTTCGGAAGTGAATCGCATGGTCGTGCCTTTCGGGAGTGCGCTTGAACGGCGCTCCCGGACGACCTACCGTCCGACCGTGACCCCGGAGGGGAGCACCCATGTCGATACTGCGTTCACGGGTACCACCTCCTCGTTTTCTCGCACGGCCTCCGGAAAACTAGCAGTGGTCGCCGTGGTCCGCCAACGGGTTTTCGCGGAGGCTCCGTGGCCGGATGCCACGCGAGCCACGCGCCTGGGGCGTGTGTCGGAAGTGCTCTGGGGCGGCTCGCGTGAGTGCGCGTTCTGCGTGATCCCGACACAAGCACCGAAGGCTGGCGACTGGGTTGTCCGCGGATCAAGGTTCGGCAGCGGGGCGTCATGCGGTCCTATCTTGTTCGTGGGTTGGACGGGCCATCGTAAGGTCCAGAGACCCAGAGACACTGGGTATGGCTTCTATGCGGTTGCCCTCGATGGTTCCACTCACC
>NZ_JBSHAY010000024.1:0-143142 GCF_053611725.1 Streptomyces sp. NPDC054783
GCACCTGGAGGTGCCGGGCCCCCACCGCAGGGGCGGGGTCACTCGGCGGGTGCCCAGTAGTCCTTGAGAGTGGCCACGCCCGGCTCCAGGCTCTTCCAGGGGCCGTCGAAGGACAGCAGCGTGAAACCGGCGGCCGGGAAGCCGCGGCGGTTCATCCGGTCGCGGGCGTCGCCCTCGGCGGTGCCGGCCAGGATGTCGGCCAGGCCGTGGACGCCCGGGTTGTGGCCGATGAGGATCACGTTCCGCACGTCGTCCGGGGTCTCGTTCAGCACGGCGATCAGTTCACCGGGCGAGGCCTCGTAGACCCGCTCCTCGTAGATGGTCCTCGGCCGGTGTGCCAGTTCGTGGACGGCGAGCTTCCAGGTCTCGCGGGTCCGGATGGCGGTGGAGCACAGGGCGAGGTCGAAGGTGATGCCGGTGTCGGCCAGCTTGCGTCCGGCGACCGCGGCGTCCATGCGGCCCCGCTCGGCGAGCGGGCGCTCGTGGTCGGACACCTGGGGCCAGTCGGCTTTCGCATGCCGGAGGAGGACGATACTGCGAGGTTCTGCGGCGCTCATGGGACCCAGCTTCGCATGAAACAGACCATGCGGCGCAGGGAGTTGACATGCGGATTCACCGCGTACGGGGCGCCTGGTCAGCGCGCGAGGAGCTGCTGGGCGCGCTCGAAGAGGTGCGTGATCGCCGGGTCGCCGCTCGCCGCGTGGGCGTCCGACGGGTTCAGTATCAGCGCCAGCAGTGCGATGAAGGCGAGCGCGGGGAGGGCGAGGGCCCACCAGGGCAGCCGGATGTCGACGCCGCCCGTGGTCGCCGGGTGGGGCCGGGGGTGGGTGCGGGCCGGCATGATCGCCTCCGTGGGTCTTCGGGGTGTCCGTGACCGTGTCGTGCGGTCACATCTCGAAGTTACGGAATCCGGGGCCGCCAACCCATCCGGACTTCCACCCAGTTCACCCTGACCCTTTCCCCCTAGGGGATGGTGGAGCTAACCCCACCATCCGCCGGGAGAGGCGGGCCGGGACGCGGCCGTCAGGGGGACGCGAGGGTCGCGATGACGGCGATGATCACGAAGATGGCGAAGAACGAGCCGAAGACGATCAGCATCTTCTTCTGACCGTTCTGCGGGTTCGGGTCGAGCACAGGCTGCATGCGCCCAGTCTCGCACCCTCCGCTCCCCAGAGGGCGGCCGGGGCCAGGTGTCGTCCTGCCCGGACCTGCCCGGACCGCCGGACGGGTCGGTCATCGCACACGCCCCCGGGAGCCGGCCGGCCACCCGGCTCGCCTGCCACGGACGACGAGGGCACTGTCTCCGCCCCGACCCGCCGGCGCGTGCCGGCCCCTCTCAGGCCGGTCTCGCCGAAGGCCGACAGCCCCATCCGCACCGGCCTGCCACCGGCCGTGGAGGTCGGCGCGTCACACGCTGCCGGGTCCCTTCGGCGCAGATCGGCACGCTGCCCTCCGGGCCGGACCGTCCGCAGATCAGCCCCTCACCGCCTCGCGCCCCGTCCTCGTCCCCCACCCGTCCTTGCGCGGCACCGCGTCGCCGCCCACCGAGCCGGTCCGCACGGGTCAGGCCAGCGCCACCCACCGAGCCCGTCCACACGCGACAGTCCGTCGCCGCAGCCCGAGCCCGTCCTGCGAGTCAGTGTGCGGTCGCCTCTTCCTCCACCGTGCGGTCGCGGCCCGCCAGGAAGCCCACTGCCATCTGCGGCAGCATCAGGCCCGCCATGAGGGCGATCGGCAGGCCCCAGCCGCCGCTCTGCTGGTAGAGCACGCCGACCAGCAGCGGGCCGGGGATGGAGATCAGATAGCCGGTGCTCTGCGCGAACGCGGACAGCTGGGCCACGCCCGGCCCGCTGCGGGCGCGCATGCCGACCATCGTCAGGGCCAGCGGGAAGGCGCAGTTGGAGACGCCGAGCAGCGTCGCCCAGGCCCAGGCGCCGGCGGCCGGAGCGAAGTACAGGCCTGCGTACCCGGCGAGCCCGCACACACCCAGAACCAGCACGATCGGCCCCTGATGGGGCAGCCGGGTGGCGACCCGGGGGATGACGAAGGCCAGCGGCACGCCCATCACCATGGTGACGGCGAGCAGCACGCCCGCGGTGCCGGCCGGGACGCCGGCGTCGCGGAAGATCTGCGGCATCCAGCCCATGGTGATGTAGGCGGCGGTGGCCTGGAGGCCGAAGAAGACGGCGAGCGCCCAGGCGGTGCGGCTGCGGGTGATGCGCAGCGGCGCGTGCTGTGCCGCCACCCCATCCTGCCGCGCCTCCACCTTCCGTGCCCCCACCTTCCGCGCCCCCGCCTGCCGTGCCTCCGGGCGTCGTACCTCCCCGCCCTGTGCCTCCGCGCGCGCCTGCCGCCCCGCCCTCGCGGGCGCGGTGTCGCTGCCGCGCTCCCGGAGGAGCGGCAGCCAGGGCAGGATGGCGGTGCCCGCGAGGGCGGCCCACACGGCGAGGCCGGACCGCCAGTTGCCGCCGAGGGCGTCGGTCAGGGGCACGGTCACCGCGGCGGCGAGGGAGGTGCCGAGGGCGAGGGCCATCGAGTACAGGCCGGTCATGGAGCCGACCCGGTCGGGGAACCAGCGCTTGACGATGACCGGCATGAGCACGTTGCTGAGGGCGATGCCCATCAGGGCGAGCGCGCTGGCGGCCAGGAACCCGGCCGTGTTGCCGACGAACGGCCGTATCAGCAGGCCGGCGGTGATGGCGGCCATGCCGGCGCACACCACGGCGGCCGGGCCGAAGCGGCGGGCCAGCCGGGGTGCGGTGACGCCGAAGACCGCGAAGCAGAGCGGGGGCACGGAGGTGAGCAGTCCGGCCACGCTGCCGCTCATGCCGAGCCCGTCGCGGACCTCCTCCAGGAGCGCGCCGAGGCTGGTGATGGCCGGGCGGAGGTTCAGCGCGGACAGGACGATGCCCAGGACGACCAGACGGGTCGCCCACGCGCGCGTGCGGGCGGCGCCGGGGGTCGTCCCGGGCGTGCTCGTCGTGGCGGCCGTGCCGCCTTCGGTCGGTGACGTCGCCGTACGGGTGTCCACTGTCCGGGTTTCCTCACGTGCCATGAGACCCATCATAGAATCATGGGATGATTGGTTGTCCATTCGGTTCTCCGGTCCCGGGGCGTCCCCGCCCGGGCCTCGCGTGCGAAGGTGTGCCATGCCCTTGAGCCACCCGCGCCGTTCGGCGCTGTCCGAGCAGGTCATCGCCGAACTGCGCAACCAGATCACCTCAGGCGAGTGGCCGGTCGGCTCGCGCATCCCGACGGAGCCGGAGCTCGTCGAGCAGCTCGGCGTCGCCCGCAACACCGTCCGCGAGGCCGTCCGCGCGCTCGCCCACAACGGGCTGCTGGACATCCGGCAGGGCTCCGGCACCTACGTGGTGGCGACGAGCGAGCTGGCCGGTGTGATGCACCGCCGGTTCGCCGACGCCGATCCCCGGCACATCGCCGAGCTGCGCGCCGCACTGGAGTCGGCCGCGGCGAAGCTGGCCGCCGAGCGGCGCACCGAGAAGGACCTCAAGCAGCTGGACGCGCTGCTGGACCGGCGCGAGGTGGCCTGGGAGGCGGGCGAGGCGGAGGCCTTCGTGACCGCCGACGCCACCTTCCACCTGGCCGTCGTGGCCGCCTCGCACAACGACGTGATCACCGCGATGTACGCCGATCTGGGCGAGGTGCTGCGGGACTGGCTGCGCGCGGACGTGGGCGCGGAGCTGACTCCGGAGACGTACATGGACCACACGCGCCTGCTGGACGCGATCCACGCCGGGGACGCGGAGGCGGCGGCCGCCGAGGCCGCGAGCTATCCCTTCCTGTGCCGGCCGGGCCGGTTCGGCGCCTCTTCCGCCGACTGATCCAGCCGGTTCAGTGCTCGTTCTGGTGGCTGATCCACACCGAGCGGACCTCCTTCCAGCACCGGCCGGTGAGCCGTACGGTCATGGCGGGTCCGGTGTCCACCGGGGCGCTGTCGGTGTCGATGTCCCACCAGCGGGCGCACTCGATGTGCAGACGCACGCGATCGGTGTCGACATAGGGATTGTGGCAGTAGGCCACGACATGGGAGCCGCGGACGGTCGTACGGCAGGAGGCCCCGAAGAGGCTCGGCGCGGGGGGCTTTGCGTCGTCCACGCGCGCGTAGGGCATCGCGTCGTACGGCAGGGACAGCACGAGGGCCACGGCCACGGTCACCGGGGCCAGGCTTCGGGACAGGCGCACAAGGGGACCTCCTCGGCCGGGCTGGGGAGGAACGCGTGAGGTGAACGCTCAATCCAGGGTGCGCCGCCGGGACCGGGGGGCGCCCGACAGGTGGGCCGAACGGGTGACGCCCCGTTCCCCGCGCGCTGCGGGAAACGGGGCGTCAGGCACGAGGATCAGGCGCCGATCGCGTGCAGACCGCCGTCGACGTGGATGATCTCACCGGTGGTCTTCGGGAACCAGTCGCTCAGCAGGGCGACGATGCCGCGGCCGGCCGGCTCCGGGTCCTTCAGGTCCCACTCCAGCGGGGAGCGGGTGTCCCACACGGAGGCCAGCTCGCCGAAGCCCGGGATGGACTTGGCGGCCATGGAGCCGATCGGACCGGCGGAGATGAGGTTGCAGCGGATGTTCTGCTTGCCCAGGTCGCGGGCGATGTAGCGGCTGGTCGCCTCCAGGGCGGCCTTGGCCGGACCCATCCAGTCGTACTGCGGCCAGGCGAACTGCGCGTCGAAGGTCAGGCCGACGACCGAGCCGCCGTTCTGCATCAGCGGCAGGCAGGCCATGGTCAGCGACTTCAGGGAGTACGCCGAGACGTGCATGGCGGTGGCCACCGACTCGAACGGCGTGTTGAGGAAGTTGCCGCCGAGCGCGTCCTGCGGCGCGAAGCCGATGGAGTGCACGACACCGTCGAGGCCGCCCAGCTCCTCACCGACGACGTCGGCCAGCCGGCCCATGTGCTCGTCGTTGGTGACGTCCAGCTCGATGACCTTGGTCGGCTTCGGCAGCTTCTTGGCGATGCGCTCGGTCAGCGTGGGCCGCGGGAACGCCGTCAGGATGATCTCCGCGCCCTGCTCCTGCGCCAGCTTGGCCGCATGGAAGGCGATGGAGGACTCCATCAGCACGCCGGTGATCAGGACGCGCTTGCCCTCGAGGATTCCGCTCATGGTGATCAGTGACCCATTCCCAGTCCGCCGTCAACGGGGATGACGGCTCCAGTGATGTACGAGGCGTCGTCCGAGGCGAGGAACCGCACCGTCGCGGCGATCTCCTCCGGCTGCGCGTAACGGCCGAGCGGCACCTGCGAGACGATGTTGTGGCGCTGCTCGTCGGTGAGCACCTTGGTCATGTCGGTGTCGACGAAACCGGGCGCGACGACGTTGAAGGTGATGTTGCGCGAGCCCAGCTCACGGGCGAGGGAGCGCGCGAAGCCCACGAGGGCGGCCTTGGAGGCGGCGTAGTTCGCCTGGCCCGCCGAGCCGAGCAGGCCGACGACGGACGAGATCAGGATGACGCGGCCCTTCTTGGCGCGCAGCATGCCGCGGTTGGCGCGCTTGACGACGCGGAAGGTGCCGGTGAGGTTGGTGTCGATGACCGAGGTGAAGTCCTCCTCGGACATGCGCATCAGGAGCTGGTCCTTGGTGACACCGGCGTTGGCGATCAGTATCTCGACCGGACCGTGCTGGTCCTCGATCTCCTTGTAGGCCTGCTCCACCTGCTCCTGGTCGGTGATGTCGCACCTGACGGCCAGGAAACCGGCCGGCGGCTCACCCGAGCGGTACGTGATGGCGACCTTGTCGCCGGCGTCGGCGAACGCGCGGGCGATGGCGAGGCCGATGCCCCGGTTTCCTCCGGTGACGAGAACCGAGCGGCTCAACGGATCACCCTTTCGATAGCGGTCTGCAGATGTCGGACAACCCGCCCGAACACCTGGATGACAGGCGGCTTCACCGAAAACCTATCGGTACGGCCGGGCGCGTGGGCATTCGGGCACCGACAGTGGCGAGCGGGAGTCACTGTCGGGTCCCTACAGAACCGTCCCGGTCCGGGCTCGAAACATGTGGTCCGCCGGGCCGCTCCCACGACATGATCGGACCCGACAGGCCACGACAGCAGGGAGACCTCCGTGCCTCATTCCATCGACGAAGCCTTCACGGCGCTTCCGCTGAGGTCGCTCGCCGACGCCGCGCTGGCACGCGCGCGTGCGCTCGGGGCCGAGCACGCGGACTTCCGGTTCGAGCGGGTGCGCAGCGCGTCCTGGCGGCTGCGGGACGCCCGGCCCGCCGGATCGTCCGACACCACCGACCTCGGCTACGCGGTACGGGTCGTGCACGGCGGTACGTGGGGCTTCGCCTCCGGTGTGGACCTGACCATGGACGCGGCCGCCAAGGTTGCCTCGCAGGCGGTGGCCATGGCCAAGCTGTCCGCGCAGGTCATCAAGGCGGCGGGCTCCGACGAGCGCGTGGAGCTGGCCGCCGAGCCGGTGCACGCCGACCGGACGTGGGTGTCGTCGTACGAGATCGACCCGTTCTGCGTGCCGGACGAGGAGAAGGCGGCGCTGCTGACGGACTGGAGCACGCGGCTGCTGTCCGCCAAGGGCGTCAACCACGTGGACGCCTCCCTGCTCACCGTCCACGAGAACAAGTTCTACGCCGACACCGCCGGGACCGTGACGACCCAGCAGCGGGTGCGGCTGCATCCGCAGCTGACCGCCGTGTCGGTGGACGAGTCCAGCGGCGAGTTCGACTCGATGCGCACCCTCGCGCCGCCGGTCGGGCGGGGCTGGGAGTACCTGACCGGCACCGGCTGGGACTGGGACGAGGAGCTGGAGCGGATCCCGGAGCTGCTCGCCGAGAAGATGCGGGCGCCGAGCGTGCAGCCGGGCCTGTACGACCTGGTGGTCGACCCGTCCAACCTGTGGCTGACCATCCACGAGTCCATCGGGCACGCGACGGAACTGGACCGTGCGCTCGGCTACGAGGCCGCCTACGCCGGCACCTCCTTCGCCACCTTCGACCAGCTCGGCAAGCTGCGGTACGGCTCCGAGCTGATGAACGTCACCGGGGACCGCACCGCCGAGCACGGCCTCGCGACCATCGGGTACGACGACGAGGGCGTCCAGGCGCAGTCCTGGGACCTGGTGAAGGACGGCACGCTGGTCGGCTACCAGCTGGACCGGCGGATCGCCCGGCTCACCGGCTTCGACCGGTCCAACGGGTGCGCGTACGCCGACTCCCCCGCACATGTGCCGGTGCAGCGCATGGCCAACGTCTCCCTGCGGCCCGACCCGGCGGGGCTGTCCACCGAGGATCTGATCGGGGGTGTCGACCGCGGCATCTACGTGGTCGGCGACCGGTCCTGGTCGATCGACATGCAGCGGTACAACTTCCAGTTTACGGGTCAGAGGGCATACATGATCCGGAACGGCCGCCTTGAGGGGCAGGTCAAGGACTTTGCATATCAGGGGGTCACCCCTCAGTTCTGGGGCTCCATGGAGGCTGTCGGAGGCCCCCAGACCTACGTGCTAGGAGGGGCCTTCAACTGCGGAAAGGCCCAGCCCGGGCAGGTCGCTTCCGTGTCTCACGGGTGCCCGTCAGCAATGTTTCGGAGTGTGAACATCCTGAACACTGCGAACGAGTCCGGCCGCGCCTGAGAGGTCGACCGATCCGGTCCGAAGTCTGCACCAGGTCCGCACGCGGCCACGGCGAACCACCTACGCCACGTCGTCCCAGTCCTCGATGTCGTCCTCAGAGGGCGTCACCGAGGGCGGGACGATGAGCCCCTTGAACGGCTCCAGCTTGAGGCCCAGGCGGTTGTGCATGGTGCGGGCGCCGCGGTTCATGGCGCGGCGGACGAGGTGGCCGTACACCAGTTCCGTGGTCCGAGTGGTGCGGTGCCCAACCCACGCCGCCACCTCGAAGAGCGGGATCTGAGCGTGAATGGCCTCGGAGACGAAGAAGTGCCGGAAGCTCTTCGGGGTGTACTGCGGAGTCCCGGCCAGCTTGGCCGCCGCCTTGAACTGGTCCAGGAACCAGTCGTACGACGGGTGGCGATCATTCAGCCGAGGAGACTCGAAAAACCAACCTCGATCTCCCCATGTCCCGAAGGCGTCAATGTGATCGTTGAAGATCTCGTTGATTGATTCGGGCACGGGAGTCTTTCGGGCCTGCTCGAACGCACGGTGCTTCGTGCCCCTCTTGACGCCACGGCGATAGCCAGAGATCTCCTGACAGCCGTAGGCCGACACCTGGTGATCCACAGCGAGTACGCTGCGCTCCCAGTCCATTGACTCATCGGACAGCGCCAAGGACTCCCCTGGACGCGTGCCGCAGCCTGCCATGGCCCAGAATCCAGCACGGATGAGCTTCGGAGCCTCCGCGATGATCCCCAGAACCTCTTCCATGGTCGGGATGTCTTCGTCGGTGACTGGGGTCATTTGCTGCCCCGAACGACGACGGGGATTCACTTTCTTACACGCATTACGGCCGATGATTTCGGCAGCTACCGCATAGTTGAAAACGGACGATAGCACGTTCTTTCGCCCGTTGATTCCGGTCTCCTTGTAGCCGCGCTCTTTCTGATCCGCCTCCCATTCCTGAATTGTCGTAGGAGTGATGCTGCCGATGGGCTTGTTCCCGAAGAACGGTCCGTAATGGTTGTCGTAGACGCTCTGATAGTTCCTCTTCGATGACTCTTCCAGAGTTCCCGCCTCAACCCACTCATGCCAGACCTGCTGGAACGTCCGCTGCCCCGCCTTGGGGTTGATGTAGGTCCCCAAGTCCTTGTCCCGCTCGACCTTGACCGCGAAAGCTTCCGCGTCTTCGAGCTTCTTGAAGGACACCTGTCGCGGCTTGCCTGCCCTGCCCCCGGGCTCCCGGTACGTCACCCGGTACGGCTTGTGAGGGCACGTGGGCTTCCTGCGCCGGGGGCAGGTGCAGTCTTCCTTCTTGATGGTCGCCACGCTTGTTAACCCTTCGCATGTTGATCGGTTAGTGACTGGTCGTCAGCCTAGCTTCGCTGCATGCGTGCCTCAACCCAGTTGTGCAGATCGCGAGTTCGGAACCGGACATGCTGCCGACCTTGAGGAACGGGATGCCCCAGCGCCGGTACGAGTCCATGAGGACACGCTTCGTCACACCGAGTTCTGCCGCTGCCTCATCCGGGGTCATGAGCAGGTTGCTACCGCCCCTCACAGCCACTCACCCCACTTCTGTGCGTCCTCCCGCGCCTCCCTGCCCAGTTGGAGACTCTGTGCGTGATCTTCAGCGATCCCGAGGGCAATGCCCGCCTCACCGGGGGTATAGCCGGAGCCGACGTAGCGCCAGGCCGATTCCGTGACCGCGTTCGGGTCGTCCACGGGCTTGGCCCCAGCCCGGCGGTGGTCGGCCCGTTCCTCGCGCAGTGCGCCGTACGTAGTGGAGTAGCGGCGGGACTTGGTGAGGATGTGGCCCCGGTAGCCGAGGCTGTGAGCCCAGGGGCGCAGCCGGAGGTGTTCCAGTTCCGCCAGGCCGCCCAGGCGCCAGCAGGTACCCATCAGGGCCCGTACGTGGCCGTTGACGACTGCCGCGCGGATGTCCTCCAGGCTTGTGACCTGGTAGTCCAGGCCGCCGGCCGTCTCGGCCGCCCCCTTGGTCACGTACTTCGCCACGTATCCAGCAACGGCCGCATCTGACGGAACATCATCGTCGGGGAAGGGCCGGATGGGGTGGGCGTCGAACTGCCCTCCCCAGCCGAGTCGTTCCGTGCCGTACGCGTCAGAGTCGGGCACTGTGACGAAGGTCGAAGCAGCGGCATGTTCGACCGCATCCAAGAACACGTCCTCACTCGCCCAGGCCGGAGCCGACGAGCCGGGACCGTCCGAGCCGTCCAAGCGCACGACGGCATGGAAGTGGACGGCCGCGCGCCGCTGGAACTCGGCGACCTTGGCGAAGGACACCACCAGGTGATCACCAAGCTTCGAGCGCGGTACCCCACCGGCCGAGGCCAGATACCGGCGCACGGCGGTGGTGAACCTGTCCCACAGCCGCCCGGCGTGCGCGTGCCACAGCACATGGCCCACGTAGTCATAGCAGTCCGGGCACAGAGGCAGACCCACCAGCGGGTCATCTTCGGTGTGCACCAGGCCGCAGCCAAGCCGCCGCCCATGCTCGCAGCGCGGATCATCACGGCGAGGACGGCAGGGTTCTCCGTCCAGTACGCGGTGCACCGGCCCGAACGAGGGGGCGGTGAGCGTGACGAACAGCCGTGGGCGATCCTTCACCGCATCGGGCACGCCCTTGCCGCCGGACAGGCCCGCACGAACGAGCTGGAAGGTGTCTCCCGCGTGCAGGCGAGAGCACGGCTCACACACCGAGGCACGCCGGTTACGGCAGCGCACGGCCAGCCGCTCACCAGGCTCCCCGGCGGTCGAGTAGGACGAGATCACCTCACCTGTTATGGCGTCACGGGTGACCGTGGAGCCGGACAGGTAAATCGGATGGGCACAGCCACCGATGGCTTTGATCTGCTCCCGTCAGCGCGGATAGAGCGGATCACTGACGAGCCGTATAAGGTCACGGTCCGCCTCTGAGAGAGCTTGTAGACGTAGTTCGCGCGCCAGCACGCCGGAACGCTCGCCCGGAACGGACGACGCGGCGGACAGGCGGGTTTTGCGTGTCGTGCTGTTGCCGGATTCGGCAGACATGACGCGGCCTCCAGAGCCTCAAGTCAGGAAGTAGGTAGCGGGTGTTCATGGCTTCTCTCCTTTGCGCTTACAGGGCGCTTATCCTGCATACGCCCTGATCAGGCGCAGCCAACTTGCCCTGGAATTATATGAGTTGCTACCGGCAGGGGCCTGTGATTTTTCGTGATGGACGTACGGGAAATGAACGGCATCAACGGGTACGAACCGCATCGCAGGTACCGAGTCGGAGCGGGGCCCGATTGTCAACCGAATTACGCCGGAGGCAGGGCATCTGAGGGCACGCCCGGAGAGGGAAAGTCGTACGGCCCGGTAGCGGTGAACTGAGCGTGTCTGTCCGGCCGTTAGCAGCGTGCCACGGCCCATCGGGGGCCGGGAGCGGTCAGCGGATCGGGGCGTGGCGGAATCTGGCTTTACTTTTTCCAGGGCGCGCCTTCGGCGCGCCGCCGGGACGGCTTGCCGCACCCCGGCCCGGCATGCGGCCTTCGGCCGGTCCGGTCCGGGGCGCCGCCGCCCCGGCGCACATCAGGCGACCCCGAAGACGTGCGCCAGATCCAGCACGACCCACCTTGCCCGCCCCGATCCCGAGGACTGTGGCCCGAGGCTCACGGCCTCCAGCAGTTCAGCCACCGACCCGGACCACGACACCCACACCGCCAGCCCAAGAGCCCGCCCCGCGCGGCATCGGGCGACTCGGCCCCGCTCCGGAGGGACGAGGCTGATGTTCACCCTCTCGGGCTGGGGCCGACGGCCTACGAGGCTTTTAGGCAGCCACCATGGGGCGAGCCTCGAAGAACAGGGGGCCGATCGGACTATTGCGGGCAGGTCCCAAAGACTGCCCGATCCGCTGGCGAGCGTAAGGCCCCCTGTTCACTCGCCCCATGGCAGCTCCCGCCCAAAAGCCTCTCCGGCCGGCGGTGTGCCCACAGCGCGCCATCACGGCACCACAGGCTCAAACAGCAGAGAGCCCCGCCCATGCGCCGGGGGGAGACGCACAGACGGGGCAGCCGACTCGCTGAGCCTTGATTCGCCGTCTTCAGCGAGCCGGGGTCTATTCCTCGCGGCTCACGCAGGTGTGGTCGGTCACGACGCGGCCGTCCGGCGCCGTCTGGACTTGCGCAGGTGACGCCATCAGATGCGCCGCTACCTTCTGCACCACGTCAGCGTTCCACGTTCCCAAGGCCACCATCGGACGCCCGTCCGGCGCTACGCGCGGAGCCAGCCAACCAAGATCCCGCTTCGGAATCCCGATCGCCAGCAGCGCCTGACACAGCACCTCGTGCGCGTCAGCAGCAGCCTTCTTGCTGCTCCTGTAGATCTCCATCGGGATCACTGCCCCGCCTCCTTTGGTGCGCAAGCCGTGTGCCAGTAGGCCACGGCCGGAGACGAGTCCCGGCGAGCCAGCATCCCCCGACGACAGCTCTCAAGGCTCTTGATCAGCTTTCCGCACGCCGGGCACGTCTCACCGGCCGGGGCATAGGTCGTGTACTCCCACTGTCGTGCGTCGGCATCGACCGTGGTGATGCGCTCACGGACAGCTGTCTCTGCTGCTCTACCTTGGGTCGCCATGCATATGACGCTATGTAACGGCAGGAACACACCTCAATGGCACTTTGATGGGGGGCCAGCCCGAAGTGCCACACCGAGTCACACCGGTACGCCGATTGCGTCAGCCAGGTCCCGCATCTCCTGCGTGAGGGTGCGCCGACGCGCGATCACTCGGCCGAAGATGTCCCGCGCGTAGCGTTGGTTAGGCAGCCACTGAGGAGCGTCCGCCCGGATGCGCTGCAAGACCTCGACCGTTTTCACGTAGTCGCGCGAGCGAGCATGCGCCTCTGCCACGTCGAGGAGGTGACGGTTGCGGTTGTTGGAAGTGGGCCGCATGCCGCCGGTCGGGATGCGCGCCGAGAGCTTGAGGACCAAGTCCGGCTTGTCGACGATCATTGCGTTCTCGGCACGCTTCAAGGTCACCGTGACCGGGCCGAACGCCTGCAAGAAGTCGTCACGCGGAGCGAACTCCCGCCCCATCGCCACCGCTGCCGAGTTGGCGTAGCGCAAGGCATCCTCGGCCTCGCCGGGCCGGTTGTCCCGGATCGCCGCAGCGGAGGCCCGCAGTAGCAACCAGCCCCATGCGCTCAGCTCCGCTGGAGTCGCCCGCGAGATGCGGGGCTCGACCTCGTCCGCCCACCGGGTCGCCAGTTCCCGCGCCTCAGCCAGCCGACCACGCCGCAGCAGGAGCCAGCACTGTGTGCTAACTGTCGCCGCTGCCTGAAGCCGGTCCGAGGACTCCTCCAGGGACCGGGACAAGGCGACGTCCGCCGCATCGAACTGTCTCGTCTGGGTGAGAAGCCAGCCAGTCAACTGCGACAGCCGCACACGCACAGCACGCCCCTCGGGACCGCTCTCTGCGATGAGATCAGCATCCCGCAGCAAGGGCGGAAGGATCACACTCAGCTCTGCGAAACGATCACCGGAGAAGAGCGGGAGCGCCGACTCCAGGGCTTCTTGTACGCCTGTCACGGTCGGCTCTTCGGCCACCCCATCCGCCCGCACAGGAGCCACGAGCGCACTCCGGACAGCCTCCCAGCGATCACCAGCCCCTGGCGCCGCCTGCTGCTCTTCCTCGTGATCGGCGATGAGGTTCGTAGTCGGCACCCTGAGCGCCTGTGCCAGCTGGCGAGCGGTCTCCAGGCGCGTGTCAGCCCGCTCTCCCTGCTCCAGCTTCCTGATCAAAGACAGGGATACGCCGGACTCACTCGCTAGCTGACGTTGCGTCAGGCCGCGTCGCTTTCGTACTTCCTGAAGCCGTTTGCCAATGTCGGCACTCATGATTCGAGCGTACGGCGAGACACGCATCCATGCAGGCGACGGTGGAATGTGATGCGGAAGCAGCATGGCGGCGGCAAGAGCCAGGTGTTCCGGATCACCGGGGCTCGGGCGAGCCTCGACGAGGACGTGCGCGGTCGGCAGCGCCGGTACGTCATCTCGATGTCGATCCGCACGGCGTCTGTGATTGTCGCGGCCTCGCTGTGGAACGTCGAACGGCACGTCGCGATCGTGGCGTTGGTCCTCGGACTGGTCCTCCCCTACATCGCCCGCCGCCCAGCGTCTTGCAAGGTCGCGCATCCCAGGCAACGGCATCAACGACGTGCGCAAATAGGCAGCGCCGAAGGTGCATCCATACGTCGAATTCACCGCCTTCATGACACCCCAGCAGCCCTCCCGGACGGGCTCGCGCAGAGGCCTCACTTGACCAGAGACCCGCCGAAGTCGCAGGTCACCTGCCGCGCAAGCTCAAGAAAAGCTCAGATCAATCATGTGGTTCCGGTGCCGGGCGATGAGTTACCCGTGACATACTTCGTACGCGCTCCGCATCCCCCGAGGACGCCGCTGACGGTCCGTCGGTGGGGCCGCGGGGGGGCGCGCTCCGCGTTCCGCGGGAACCTCGCTGACGGATCGTCAACGGGGCTCCTGAGGAACGAGGAGGAACAGTGAGTGATGAAGGCGATACGAAGTCCCGCACGGGAAGGTGGAGCAATGCCGATAAGTGGCAGGTTTACCTAGCCGTAGCAGGACTCGTCGTGGCGATCATCGCCACTGTGGGGCAGTTTGTGCGCTAGCGGCCCCACACACGAGTACGGTCGCGACAGGGCTGCAACGCACAAAGCCCGGTCGACACCTAGGCGACCGGGCTTGTGAACTGCGCTGGAGGGCTTGATTCGGGGTGCTGCCCGGATCGGGCCCTTCAGTGTTGTACGGGATGGCTGCAATCCTACCCACCCCGATTCGACAGGAAGAAATATACCGCACTCAGGTCACTCTGGAGCGGGTTCCTGTAGCTACACGGTACTCGCAGATCCGAGCATGACCGATCGAACTTCCCTGGTCAGGGCAAGCCTCGCTCTCGCTCTGGCGAGAAACACTGCGCCACGCCAAGCACCCGATGGGTAGTCTCTGCATTGATCCGCAGTGCCGCTTCCAGTGGTCCATCTCGGCGCTCTCCCAGGCGGCCCCGGAGGTCGACACCAAGTCATCACCAGACCCCGTACAGTCCGGTTTCAACCCGTATGAACAGGGATTGAGGGCAGACCGTGAATAACCGCCTGACCTGCACAAACGCCGATCAGAGAGGTATGCCCCCCGACCCTGCGGAAAACTTCCAGTTCACCGGCCAGCGCTTCTTCAGGATCGACAACGGCCGGATCACCGGGCAGCTGAAGGACGTGGCCTACCAGGCCACGACCACCGACTTCTGGGGGTCCATGGCGGCCGTGGGCGGTCCGCAGACCTACGTCCTCGGCGGCGCCTTCAACTGCGGCAAGGCCCAGCCGGGGCAGGTGGCCTCCGTGTCGCACGGGTGCCCGTCCGCCCTCTTCAGGTCCGTCAACATCCTCAACACGACCCAGGAGGCCGGTCGATGAGCGCCCGCACGAACAAGCCGCACGAGATCGTCGAGCAGGCGCTCGCGATCTCCCGGGCCGACGGCTGTGTCGTCATCGCCGACGAGCACTCCACCGCCAACCTGCGCTGGGCGGGCAACGCGCTCACCACGAACGGCGTGACGCGCGGCCGTACGCTCACCGTGATCGCGACCGTGGACGGCAAGGAGGGCACCGCCTCGGGAGTGGTGTCCCGCTCGGCGGTCACCCCTCAGGAGCTGGAGCCGCTGGTGTGGGCCGCCGAGACCGCCGCGCGCGGTGCGGGGCCCGCCGAGGACGCGCAGCCGCTGGTCGGCGATGTGCCGCAGTCGCCGGACTTCACGGACGCGCCCGCCGAGACCTCCTCCGCGGTGTTCGCCGACTTCGCCCCGGCGCTCGGCGAGGCGTTCGCACGCGCGCGTGCGGGCGGCCGGGAGCTGTACGGCTTCGCCAACCACGAGCTGGTGTCGACTTACCTGGGCACGTCCACCGGGCTGCGCCTGCGCCATGACCAGCCGACCGGCACGCTGGAGCTGAACGCCAAGTCGCCCGACCGCCGGCGCTCGGCCTGGGCGGGCCGTTCCACGCGGGACTTCAAGGACATCGACCCCGGGGCGCTCGACGCCGAGCTGGCCGTACGGCTGGGCTGGGCCGAGCGGCGCGTGGAGCTGCCCGCCGGCCGCTACGAGACGCTGCTGCCGCCCACGGCCGTCGCGGACCTGCTGATCTACCAGCTGTGGTCGGCCTCGGGCCGGGACGCGGCCGAGGGCCGGACGGTGTTCTCCAGGCCGGGGGGCGGCACGCGCGTGGGCGAGAAGCTCGCCGAGCTGCCGCTGACGCTGCGCAGCGACCCGAACGAGCCGGGCCTGGAGTGCCCGCCCTTCGTGGTCGCCCACTCCTCCGGCGGGGACCAGTCCGTGTTCGACAACGGGCTGCCGACCCACGCGACGGAGTGGGTCGGCGAGGGTGTGCTCAAGCACCTGCCGACGACCCGGCACAGCGCGGGCCTGACCGGACTGCCGGTGGCCCCGGTGCTGGGGAACCTGATCCTGGACGGCGGGGGCGACCGCTCCCTGGAGGAGATGGTCGCGGGCACCGAGCGCGGGCTGCTGCTGACCTGCCTGTGGTACATCCGCGAGGTCGACCCGGCGACGCTGCTGCTCACGGGCCTGACCCGGGACGGTGTCTACCTCGTGGAGAACGGCGAGGTGACCGGGCAGGTGAACAACTTCCGGTTCAACGAGTCGCCGGTGGACCTGCTGCGGCGGGCCACGGAGGCGGGGCGCACGGAAAAGACGCTGCCGAGGGAGTGGAGCGACTGGTTCACTAGGGCTGCGATGCCCGCCCTGCGGGTGCCCGACTTCAATATGAGCTCTGTCAGTCAGGGCGTATAACCTCGTAGGCGGTAGTCGCTCGACTGCCCGAGGACCATCAAGGAGATACGAGAACCGTGACGGACATCGTCGACGAGCTGAAGTGGCGGGGGCTCATCGCCCTTTCCACGGACGAGGACGCACTGCGCAAGGCGTTCGCGGACGGCCCCGTCACGTTCTATTGCGGCTTCGACCCGACCGCGCCCAGCCTGCACCTCGGCAACCTCGTGCAGATCCTGACCATGCGCCGGATCCAGCAGGCGGGCAACCGCCCGCTGGGCCTGGTCGGAGGCGCCACCGGTCTGATCGGTGACCCGAAGCCGAACGCCGAGCGGACGCTGAACTCTCCGGAGGTCGTCGCCCAGTGGGTGGAGCGGCTGCGCGCGCAGATCGCCCCGCTGCTGGACTTCGAGGGCCCGAACGCGGCGATCATGGTCAACAACCTGGACTGGACCCAGGGCATGTCGGCCATCGAGTTCCTGCGGGACATGGGCAAGCACTTCCGGGTCAACAAGATGATCGCCAAGGAGGCCGTCGCCCGGCGGCTCAACTCCGACGCCGGAATCAGCTACACCGAGTTCAGCTACCAGATCCTGCAGGGCATGGACTTCCTGGAGCTGTACCGGCGGTACGGCTGCACGCTGCAGACCGGCGGCAGTGACCAGTGGGGCAACCTCACCTCGGGCACGGACCTGATCCACCGGGTGGAGCAGAACGCCGTGGTGCACGCGCTGGGCACCCCGCTGATCACCAAGGCGGACGGCACCAAGTTCGGCAAGACCGAGTCCGGCACGGTGTGGCTCGACCCCGAGATGACCACGCCGTACGCGTTCTACCAGTTCTGGGTCAACGCGGACGACCGTGACGTCTCGAAGTTCCTGCGCATCTTCAGCTTCAGGTCCCGGGAGGAGATCGAGGAGCTGGAGCGGCAGACCGAGGAGCGGCCGCAGGCCCGGGCCGCGCAGCGGGCGCTCGCCGAGGAGCTGACGACGCTGGTGCACGGCGCCGACCAGACGGCCGCCGTGATCGCCGCGAGCCGTGCCCTGTTCGGGCAGGGTGAGCTGGCGGAGCTGGACGGTCGGACGTTGGCCGCGGCGCTGTCCGAGGTGCCGCACATCGAGGTCGCCGAACTGCGTCCGGTGGTCGACCTGTTCGCCGAGGTCGGGCTCGTCGCCAGCAAGTCCGCTGCGCGGCGGACGGTGAAGGAGGGCGGGGCCTACGTGAACAACGTGAAGGTGGCCTCCGAGGATGCGGTGCCCTCCTCCGAGGATCTGCTGGACGGGCGGTGGCTGGTGCTGCGGCGGGGGAAGAAGAACCTTGCCGCAGTGGAGGTTGTTTCCGCTTAGCGCCGTGGGGGCGTGGGTTGCGCAGCGGGCTGCGGCTTCGTCGTGGCTTGTCGCGCAGTTCGCCGCGCCCCCTTACGGGGCGCTCTCACGCACCGGCCCTCTCCTGCTTCCTCTTGCCCAGCGTCGCCATGTAGAGGGCGTCCACGGCCGCGACGATGATGATCGCGGCCACCAGCTGGAAGGCGTGCCGGGTCCAGTCGATGCCGGGCGTCGCGGCGACGCCGATGGCGCCGGCGACCGCGTTGCCCACGATGGCGCCGAGCATGCCGCAGATGGTGGTCAGCCAGAGGGGGCTGTGCTGCTTGCCCGGGATGACCGCCTTGGCTATGACACCCAGCACGAATCCCACGATGATCGCCCACAACCAGCCCATGGCTGCCTCCTCGTACGGCTCGACGTGAGCATTACGGCCAGTCTGGGTGGGTGGGCCGTACGGCGCATGTCGGGTTCCCCCGTGCGCGGCACGGCCGGTGCCGTTACCGCAGACAGCGGGCGACCCGGTCTCGTGGGCGGCGCAGCCGCGGCGTAACGTAAGGAGGTCGGGGTGAGCCGAAGCGGGCGGATGGTGGAATGTGATGCGGAAACAGCACGGCGGCAGCGCCCAGGTGTTCCGGATCACCGGGGCCCGGACGGGACTCGCCGAGGACGTACGGGGCCGGCAGCGGAGGTACGTCATCTCGATGACGATCCGCACGGTGTCGGTGATCCTCGCGGTCTCCCTGTGGAACGTCGAGCGGTATGTCGCCATCGTCGCGCTCGTCGCCGGAGCGCTGCTCCCCTATGTGGCCGTGGTGATCGCGAACGCCGGCCGGGAGCGGCCGCCGTCCCTTCCCTCGACGTTCATCACCGCGCCGACACGGCCGATGATCACGCCGCCGCCGGCGGCGGAGGAGGCGCAGACGGAATCCGTTCCGAAGGACGCGGCGGCTCATCCGACGGGCGCGCGTGGTGAGCGCGCCGGCCCAACGTGAGCACGACGGATACGCCGGAAGCGGAACACCGCCGCCCGACAAGCTCAAGAAAAGCTCAGATCAATCGTGTAGTTCCAGTGCCGGGCGACGGGGTAACCGTGACATACTGCGTACGCGCTCCGCATCCCCCGTCGGAGCGACGGACCGACGCCGGGCAGCTCCCCCCGTGGCTGCTCGGCGTCGCCTTGTTCGGGCCCTTTCTGTACGACGAACCCGAGACGAACCTGTGAGTGACGAGACCCCGATCTGCTCCGCCAAGGGCTGCCGTGCCGATGCCGTGTGGGTGCTGGCGTGGAACAACCCGAAGATCCACACGCCGGAGCGGCGCAAGACGTGGCTGGCGTGCGAGGAGCATCGCGAGCATCTGTCGCAGTTCCTCGGGGTGCGGGGCTTCCTGAAGGACGTCGTGAAGTTCGCCGACTGGCAGGATCCCGGAGGGGCCTAGCCGCCGATCGCCGACATCGGTCGGTCCGGCTGCACGAACGACGGGTCGTCCAGGCCCGCTCCCGCCTTCTTTCCCCACATCGCCAGCTTCCAGATGCGGGCGATCTCCTCGTCCGGGGCGCCGGAGCGCAGGGCTGCGCGGAGGTCGGTTTCCTCGGTGGCGAACAGACAGGTCCGTATCTGCCCGTCGGCCGTGAGGCGGGTGCGGTCGCAGGCCGCGCAGAAGGGGCGGGTGACCGAGGCGATGACGCCGACCCGGTGCGGGCCGCCGTTCACCAGCCAGCGCTCCGCCGGGGCCGAGCCGCGCGCGTCGGCGCCCTCCGGGGTGAGGTCGAAGCGGGTGCGCAGGGAGGCCAGGATGTCCCCGGCGGTGACCATGCCCTCGCGCTTCCAGCCGTGCTGGGCGTCCAGCGGCATCTGCTCGATGAACCGCAGTTCGTAGTCGTGCTCCACGGCCCAGGCCAGCAGGTCGGGGGCCTCGTCGTCGTTCATGCCCGGCATCAGGACCGAGTTGACCTTGACGGGAGTCAGACCGGCCTCGCGGGCGGCCCGCAGGCCTTCGAGGACGTCCTTGTGGCGGTCGCGGCGGGTCAGGGTCTTGAAGACGTCGGGGCGCAGGGTGTCCAGGGAGACGTTGACCCGGTCCAGGCCTGCCGCCTTCAGCGCGGTCGCGGTGCGCTTGAGGCCGATGCCGTTGGTGGTCAGGGAGATCTGCGGGCGGGGGGCGAGGGCCGCCACGCGCTCGACGATGCCGACCAGGCCGGGGCGCAGCAGGGGCTCGCCGCCGGTGAAGCGGACCTCCTCGATGCCGAGCGTGCGCACGGCGATGTCGACGAGGCGGACGATCTCGTCGTCGGTGAGCAGGTCGGGCTTGGCCAGCCACTGCAGGCCCTCCTCGGGCATGCAGTAAGTGCAGCGAAGGTTGCACCGATCGGTCAGCGAGACCCTCAGGTCGGTGGCCACCCGGCCGTAGGTGTCGATGAGCACGTGGGCCCCCTCCCTCGATGCCAAGCACTTGTTTCCTGTCACTGAGAGCCTACGTGACACCACTGACAACGACAGCGGCCCGATCCGACGAGGTCCGGCACGGCCGCATCGTAGGACCGTACAGTCCCCTCACGACGCGGCCGTCGTACGAATGTCAGTGCGCTCCGGTGCCGGTCAGGGACCGCACCTCCAGTTCGGCGTACTTGCCGGCGTCCGGGACCTCCTTGGAGAGCAGGGTGCCCACGACGCCGAGCAGGAATCCGACCGGGATGGAGATGATGCCGGGATTCTCCAGCGGGAACCAGTGGAAGTCGGCGTCGGGGAACATCGAGGCGGGGCTGCCGGAGACCACCGGGGAGAACAGCACCAGGCCGACCGCGGTGACCAGGCCGCCGTAGATCGACCACAGGGCGCCCGAGGTGGTGAACCGCTTCCAGAACAGGCTGTAGAGGATGGTCGGCAGGTTGGCGGAGGCCGCGACCGCGAAGGCGAGGGCGACCAGGCCGGCCACGTTCAGGTCGCGGGCCAGGGCGCCGAGGACGATCGAGACCGCGCCGATACCGACGGTGGCCCAGCGGGCCGCGCCGACCTCCTGCTTCTCGGTGGCCTGCCCCTTCTTGATGACGTTGGCGTAGATGTCGTGGGCGAAGGAGGACGACGAGGCCAGGGTGAGGCCCGCGACGACCGCCAGGATCGTCGCGAAGGCGACGGCCGAGATGGTGGCGAGCAGGATCGCGCCCCAGTCGGAGTGGACGCCGCCCAGATGCAGCGCCAGGAGGGGTGCCGCGGTGTTGCCCGCCTTGTTGGAGGCGATGATCTCGTCGGGTTTGATCAGCGCGGCGGCGCCGAAGCCCAGGGCGAGGGTCATCAGGTAGAAGGCGCCGATCAGGCCGATCGCCCAGATGACCGACTTCCGGGCGGCCTTTGCGCTCGGGACCGTGTAGAAGCGGATCAGGATGTGCGGCAGGCCCGCGGTGCCCAGGACCAGGGCGATGCCGAGCGAGATGAAGTCCAGCTTGGTGGTGCCGGTGGCGCCGTACTTCAGGCCCGGCTCCAGGAACGCCGAGCCCTTGCCGCTGTTGTCGGCGGCCCGGCCGAGCAGATCGGAGATGTTGAAGTGGAACTTCAGCAGGACCAGGAAGGTCAGCAGCAGGGCGCCGGCGATCAGCAGGACCGCCTTGACCATCTGTACCCAGGTGGTGCCCTTCATGCCGCCGATGGTGACGTAGACGATCATCAGGACGCCGACCAGGGCGACGATGCCGATCTTGCCGCCGTCGCTGGTGATGCCGAGCAGGAGCGAGACGAGGACGCCCGCGCCCGCCATCTGGGCCAGCAGGTAGAAGATCGAGACCACGATCGTGGAGGTGCCGGCGGCCGTGCGGACCGGGCGCTGGCGCATGCGGTAGGCCAGCACGTCGCCCATGGTGTAGCGGCCGGAGTTGCGCAGGGGTTCGGCGACCAGGAGCAGGGCGACGAGCCAGGCGACGAGGAAGCCGATGGAGTACAGGAAGCCGTCGTAGCCGAACAGGGCGATGGCGCCGGCGATGCCGAGGAAGGACGCGGCGGACATGTAGTCGCCGGAGACGGCGAGGCCGTTCTGGAAGCCGGTGAACTGGCGTCCGCCGGCGTAGAAGTCGGCGGCGTTCTTCGTCTGGCGGCCCGCCCAGACGGTGATGACGAGGGTCGCGGCGACGAACACCGCGAACAGGGTGGTGATCAGCGTCCGGTGGTCGCTCGCCTCGCCTGCGGCCAGCGTGATCGCGGGGCTCATGCGCCGCCCTCCATCCGGGACTTGATGGCCTCCGCCTTGGGGTCGAGCTTCGCGGCGGCGTGCCGTGCGTACCACCAGGCGATGAGGAAGGTGGTGAGGAACTGGGCGAGGCCCAGGACGAGGGCCACGTTGACGTTGCCGGCCACCTTGGTGCCCATGAAGCCGCCCGCGTAGTTGGAGAGCAGCACGTACAGCAGGTACCAGGCGGTGAAGGCGACGGCCAGCGGGAAGGCGAACGAGCGGTGGGCGCGGCGCAGTTCACCGAATTCCGCGCTCTGCTGCACCTCGGCGAACTCCTCGGTGGTGGGAAGTGGGGCCCCCGGTGTGGCGGGCGGTGGTGTCTCGGTGGCCACGGAGTCTCCTCGCGTTGCGGAAGCGATGACGAACGGGGGCTCGATGGTGCTGGCGCTCCCCGCCCAAGGTCCACGGCGCCACGCGAGGACCGGTTCAAGTCCTATGAGTTGTTTCGCAAGCGGTCTTGTCGAGCCATTGCCAAGACATTGCTGTGCGGTGAGTCGTGGGGTTAGCTTCTGCCTGCACCACGCGTCATGTACCTGCCCGAGCACCATCTGTGTCTCGGGCGGTTTCGTATCCGGATGAAGTGGAGATCCCATGGTTCATCTGCGTTCCAGACGCCGGCTCGCGCTCGCCGTGCCCGTCGTGCTGTCGCTGACCGCCTCGCTCGGCCTGCTGCCGGCGGCGGCCTCCGCGGCTCCCGGCACGGCGCGGGAGGTGCGGGCGGCGGGCGACGGACCGAACCTCGCGTACGTGGTCAACACCCGTACGGATCACCGCACGATCGAGTCCGTGCAGCGGGAGATCGTCCGCAACGGCGGTTCGGTGGTGGCCAGTTACGACAGGATCGGTGTGATCGTCGTCCACTCCGCGACGGCGGACTTCGCCGCGCGGATGCGTGCGGTGCGCGGGGTGGACTCGGCGGGCGCGACGCGTACCGCGCCGCTGAGTGCCGCGGGGACGACCGACGAGGGTGCGGTGCAGGTCCTGTCGAAGGCGGAGGCCGCGCAGCTCGCCCGGGCCGCGGCCCCGGGCGAGGAGCCGCTCGAGGCGGACCAGTGGGACCTGCGGGCGATCGGCGCCGACCGGGCCGCGCGGATCAACCCGGGCAGCAGGAGCGTGACCGTCGGTGTCATCGACACGGGCGTGGACGACACCCACCCGGACATAGCCCCGAACTTCTCCGCCTCCCAGTCGGCGAACTGCGTGAGCGGCAAAGCGGATACGACCTACGGCGCGTGGCGCCCGGCGGACGCCGGCCACTACCACGGCACCCATGTGGCCGGTGAGATAGCCGCGGCCCGCAACGGCACAGGCGTGGCCGGTGTGGCGCCGGGCGTGAGGGTCGCGAGCATCACGGTGGCCCAGCCGGACTCGACGCAGCTGTTCTACCCGGAGAGCGTGGTCTGCGCCTTCGTGTTCGCCGCCGACCACGGCATCCAGATCACCAACAACAGCTACTACGTTGATCCGTGGCTGTACAACTGCATGGACGATCCGGATCAACGGGCCATCGTTGACGCGGTCAACAGGGCACAGATGTATGCACAGCGCAAGGGCACGCTCAATGTGGCCTCCGCGGGCAACTCCAACGACGACCTGGACGCGCACGCGCTCCTGGACGACTCCAGCCCCGACGACTCGACTGCCACGACCCGCACGGTCGACCCGCACGAGTGCTTCGACGTGCCGACCCAGCTGCCCGGCGTGGTGACCGTGAGCGCGGTGGGCGTGAAGGGCGCCAAGTCGTACTACTCCAGCTACGGCCAGGGCGTGATCGACGTGGCGGGGCCGGGCGGCGACAAGTACCAGATCCCGGACACGCCGTCGAAGAACGGCCGCATCCTGTCCACGCTGCCGAACGACCAGTACGGCTTCCTCCAGGGCACCTCGATGGCCTCCCCGCACGTGGCCGCGGTGGCCGCGCTGCTGAAGTCGGCGCATCCGAACGCCACTCCGGACCAGCTGCAGGCCCTGCTGAAGGCCGAGGCGGACAACCCGGGCTGCCCGAGCGGTCCCTACGACGGCGACGGTGACGGGGTCGTGGACGCGACCTGCGTCGGCGGCAAGCGCGTCAACGGCTTCTACGGCTTCGGCACGGTGGACGCGCTGGCCGCGGTGACCAAGTAGGGCCGGACCCGTCCCCTGAGTATTGATTCAGTCAATACTGCATAGTGCAGTCATGACTGCTATCAAGTTCGCTTGGTCCGCGCTGGGCGGCGACCCCGCCCACCTCGCGCGGCTCACCACCGTGGTGCGGGAGGGCGTGCTCGAGGCGCGCCTTCCCGTACGGGAGCTCGCCCGTGCCTGCGTCGGCGCCTGCGCGCTGGCCGCCGCGGAGCTGGGGACGCGTCGGGCCGGACTCGCCGAGCTGCCCGGCGTCCGCGTCGACGACGGCGCGGTCGCCGCCGCGTTCCACAGCGAGCGCCTGCTCCGGGTGGACGGGCGCACGCCGGTCGCCTTCGCACCCCTGTCGCGGTTCTGGCGGACGGCCGACGCCTGGGTGCGCACCCACGCCAACTACCCGCACCACCGGGCCCGGTTGCTCGGCGCACTGGGCCTGCCGGAGGACGCCTCGGCGGAGGCGGTGGCCGACCGCATCGCCGAGCGCCCCGCGCTGGACGTCGAGGAGGCGGTCTACGGCGCCGGCGGCCTCGCGGTGTCCCTGCGCAGCCCGAAGGAGTGGGCGGCCACCGAGCAGGCCGCCGAGGTGGCCGCACGCCCGCTGGTCGAGCGCGAACGCCTCGGCTCCACGCACGCGCGTGTGCTCAGCCCGCTCGATCCCGCCGCCGCTGCCCTGCTGCCCGCCGCCGGGCTGCGCGTGCTGGACCTGACCCGGGTCCTGGCCGGCCCAGTCGCCACCCGCACCCTCGCCCTGCTCGGCGCGGACGTACTCCGCGTGGACGCCCCCTGGCTGCCCGAACTCCCCGACCAGCAGGCCGACACGGGTTTCGGCAAGCGGTCGGCGACGCTCGATCTCACCGCCGACCGCGACACCTTCGAGGAGCTGCTGGCCGCGGCCGACGTCGTCGTCACCGGCTATCGGCCGGGCGCCCTCGACCGGCTCGGGCTCACGCCGGAGGCGCTGTTCGCGCGCCGGCCCGGACTGGTCGTGGCACAGGTCTCGGCGTGGGGCGCGTACGGCCCCTGGGGCGGGCGGCGCGGATTCGACAGCCTGGTGCAGGTCGCGACCGGCATCGCGGCCACCGAGGGCTCGGCCGAGGAGCCCGGCGCGCTGCCCGCGCAGGCGCTGGACCACGGCACCGGCTACCTCCTGGCGGCGGCCGTACTGCGGGCGCTGACCGAGCAGTCGTACGACGGGGGCGGCCGCCTCGTGCGGCTGGCGCTGGCCCGGACCGCGCGCTGGCTGACCGACGGGATCCGGCCGACCGCGGCCACGGGTGCGCCGTACGAGGGCCCGGACGCCTGGCTGGCCGAGACGGACGGCCCGCTCGGGCGGCTGCGGCACGCGCTGCCTCCCGTGTCCTTCGCGGGCGGCCCCGCCGACTGGGCGCGGCCTCCGGTGCCGTGGGGGTCGGACAGCGCCCGCTGGCGGTGAGCGCGCTCGGCCGGAAGCAGGTGAGCGCACGGGCGGCCGGAAACGCATGTATGCGTGGAATTCCGTACTGCCACTTGTTTTCCGGGACTTGCCCGGCTCTGCGGCGGCTGGCGAAGATCACGGGGTGAGCTCGATACGGCCGACCGCCGAGGCGACCGGCGAGGAGGACCCCGCCCGGCGGTCCGGCACCGGCCGGGCCGTCGCCCTCCTGGCCCTGGTGGCGCTGGGCGCCCTGATCCCGCTGCTCGGGCCGTCGGCGGCGCTGCACGGCACCGGGGAGGCCGCCGCGCCGGGAGCCGGCGGCATCGGGCTGCTGCGCGCGGTGCTGTTCGCCGGCCTGAGCGTGCCCCTCGGCGAGCTGTTCGTGCACCGGCTCGCCCGGCGCCTGCCCGGTGCCCCGCCCGAACGGCCCCGCAGCTGGGCCCCGTTGGCCACCGCCGCCGGTTTCGTCGCCGCGCTGGCGCTCGCCTCGGTGGTGTCCGCGGGCAATCTGGTCCCACACAGTCTCGGCCAGATCGACGTCGGCGGCCTGTACGGCTCCCGCGACGGCCGGCTGGCCCTGCTGGAGGTCAACGCCTTTCTGCCGGCGGCCCTGTGCGCGTTCCTGCGCCGTCCGGCGGCCCAGGTGTGGCCGCTGGCCGCGGTGGTGGTCGCGGAGGCGCTGCGCGCCCACCCCACGACCGAACAGAGCCCGTTGACCGGCTCGGTCCTGACGCTGGTGCACCTGACGTGCGCGGCGCTGTGGACCGGCGGTCTGCTACACGCCCTGCGGCTGATCGGGCTGTGGCGCGGCAACCCCGCCGGGGCCGCGCTGCTCGGCCTCTACGCGCGCGTGGCCGCCGTCCTGCTCGCCGCCGTCGCCGCGACGGGCGTGTGCAGTTCGCTGCGGCGTATGCCGTCGGCCACGGTCCTGGACCAGCTGACGACGACGGCGTACGGACGCACCCTGCTGGCCAAGGTGATCCTGGTCGCCGCCGTCGCGCTGCTCGCCCTGTGGGCGCGGATCCGGCTGCGCCGTGCCGCCGACCCGCTGACCGCGTGCGCGCCCGCGCGGGCCGAGGTGATCGCCCTGGGCGCGGTCGTCGCGGTCTCGGGGCTGCTCACGGCGCTGCCGCTGCCGATCCGCTGGACCTAGCTCGTCACCGGTCGTTGGTGACCAGGACCTTGAGGGCGGTGCGCTCGTCCATCGCCTTGTAGCCCTCGGGCACGCTTTCGATGTCCACCGTCATGTCGAACACCGGCGAGGGGTCGATCGTGCCGTCGAGGACGTCGGGGAGCAGGTCCGGGATGTAGGCGCGGACGGGGGCGACGCCGCCGCGCAGGGCGATGTTCCGGTCGAACATGACGCCGAGGTCGAGGCCGGTGCCGCTGCCGTGCGGCACGCCCACGAAACCGATCGCGCCGCCGTCGCGGGTGATGTCGACGGCCGTCCGCATCGACTGCTCGGTGCCGACGGCCTCCACAACGGCGTGCGCGCCCTGGCCGCGGGTGAGCTCACGGACGGCTTCCACGGCCGCGTCCCCGCGCACGGCGACAACGTCGGTGGCCCCGAAGCCGCGCGCGATGTCGGTGCGGACCTCGTGCCGGCCGAGCGCGATGATCCGCTCGGCGCCCAGCCGCTTGGCGGCCAGCACCGCGCACAGGCCGACCGCGCCGTCGCCGACGACGGCGACCGTGGCGCCGGGGCGGGCGCCCGCGCCGAGGGCGGCGTGGTGGCCGGTGCCGAGGACGTCGGAGAGGGTCAGCAGGGCGGACAGCAGGTGGTCGTCGGAGGCCGCGTCCTTGGGGAGCTGGACGAGGGTGCCGTCGGCGAAGGGCACGCGCACGGCCTCGCCCTGGCCGCCGTCGTAGCCGACGGAGCCCCAGAAACCGCCGTGCTCGCAGGACGTCGTCAGGCCCTCGCGGCAGTAGTCGCAGACGCCGTCGGACCACATGAACGGCGCGACCACCAGGTCACCGCGCCTGACGGTGCTCACCTCGGAACCGGTCTCCTCGACGATCCCGAGGAACTCGTGTCCGATGCGCTGCCCCGGCTGCCGGGCCGCCTCGCCCCGGAAGGCCCACAGGTCGCTGCCGCAGATGCAGGCGCGCAGCACCCGCACCACCGCGTCGGTGGGCAGCTGCACCACGGGCTCGGGGACTTCCTCCACACGCATGTCGTAGGGGGCGTGGATGGTGGTGGCGCGCATGGCGAGGGTCCTTCTCGTGCGGGTCGGTGCGGAGCGCTCAGGGGGTGGTCGAGCGCACTCACGGTACGCCGTCACCGGCCCGGCCTGCGCGCCCAGGGCCAGCCGGCCGGCCGGCGCCTCAGACGCCCGCCGCGCCCAGCAGGCTGCCCGCCGCGTAGGTGACCCCCATCGCGAGCGCCCCGCCCACCACGTTGCGCAGCACCGCGCGTTTCGGGTCCGCCGCGCCGAGCCGGGCGCTCTTCCAGCCGGTGAGGACGAGCGCGGCCAGGACGGAGACGACGGTGACGACGAGCCGCCAGCCGGCCGGGGGCAGGACGATGGCCAGCAGCGGCAGCAGCGCGCCCACCGTGAAGGCCAGGAAGCTCGCCCAGGCCGCGTGCCACGGGTTGGTCAGCTCCTCCGGGTCGATGCCGAGCTCCACGCGCGCGTGGGCCTTCAGGGGGTCCCGCGCGGTGAGCTGCTCGGCGGCCTCCCGGGCCACCTCGTGGGACAGTCCGCGTTCCTCCAGCAGCGTGGTCAGCTCCCGCAGCTCGGCCTCCGGCTGCTCGCGCAGTTCCCGTTTCTCCACGGCCAGCGCGGCCATCTCGGAGTCGCGCTGGGTGGAGACGGAGACGTACTCGCCGGCCGCCATGGACATCGACCCGGCGAGCAGGCCGGCCAGTCCGGCGGTGAGCAGGGCGGACCGGCTCTGGGTCGCACCGGCCACGCCGACGACGATGCCCGCGGTGGAGACGATGCCGTCGTTCGCGCCGAGCACGGCGGCCCGCAGCCAGTTCAGCCGCGAGCCGAGCGCGCCCCCGTGGGCCTCTTCGTGGGTGGGTTCCGTCACAGCAGGGAGGATCGCACTCCCGGGGCTGCCACCTCCACCTCACCACACCCGCAGTGAGGCCCCCCGAGCGAACACCGGGCTGGTCGCGTCCGCCGGTGGCTGCGTCAGGGGCTCGGCGACCTCCGCCACCGTGGGGCCCGCCTTCGCCGCGAGGGGGTCGAGGAGGGCGAGGTCGAAGCCGTAGACGCGGGCGGCGTTGCCGCCGAGCATGGCCGCGGCCTCCTCGCGCGGCACGCCCGCGTAGGCGACGCGCAGGGCCTCGCGGGTGTAGGGATGGGTGCCCTCGTCGTGCGGGTAGTCGCTGCCCCACATGATCTTGTCGACGCCGATGCGGTCCCGCAGCGGCACCTCGTGCGGGCGCATGAAGCTGGCGCCGACGAAGCAGTTGTCCCGCCACACCTGCGAGGGGGCGGCGCCCATGCCGGCGGCCAGACCGGCGCCGAACCTGGCCTCGGCGGTCCCGGCCTTCGTGGCTGCAGAGACCAGGCGGCCGTGGTAGTAGTCCAGCATGCCGAGCACCCCGGGGATCCAGCCCGAGCCCTGTTCGGTCAGGACGAGTTTCAGCCCGGGGTGCCGGCGGAAGGCGCCGCCGAAGACCAGGTGCCACAGGGCGCGGTGGGAGAACCAGGTCGTCTCCACCATGAACACCGCGCGTGCGGCCGGTTCCTCGCCGAGCGGCGGGGAGGCCGAGCCGGCGTGGTGGTTGACCGGGACGCCGAGTTCCGCGCACGTGGCCCAGATCGGGTCGTACGTCCGCGAGTACAGCTCGGGCAGCCCCGAGCCGGGCGGGGTGCCGGGCAGCATCAGGCCGCCCTTCAGGCCCGCCGAAGCGGCCCACCGGATCTCCTTGACGGCCTCCTCGACATCGCCGAGCAGGATCTGGAAGACACCCGCCCGGCGGCCCGGCGCGGCGGCGCAGAAGTCGGCGAGCCAGCGGTTGTGGGCGCGCAGGCCCGCCCAGCGCCGCTCGAAGTCCTCGGCGCCGGGCGGCGGGGCCATCAGGGAGCCCGACGGGAAGAACGGCGGGATGGTGTTCGGGAAGATCACCTCCGCCACGATCCCGTCCGCCTCCAGCTCGGCGAGGCGCCGCTCGGAGTTCCAGTTGCGGTCGGCGGAGTCGGCGAGCAGGTCCTCGTGGGGGTTGACGTAGGTGGCGGCCCAGACGTCGAAGTCGTCGTGGTACCGCTTCTCCAGGTAGGGCCTGTAGTCCAGCAGGTCGGCGCCGGCGTGGCAGTCGGCGGAGATGACGGTGTACCGGTCGTCGCTCATGCGGGCGCTCCCCCTGCGCGAGAGCCGGGTTCGGTCCCCAGCATCGGGAAGTCGTGATCGGTCAGCCAGTGCCGGCCCGTCTCGCGCGAGCGCGCCCAGGACGCCTCGACGGCCGCCTGGCCGGCCGGCTGGCCGAGGTCGGCGGGGGTCGGCCCGATGCGGCGGGCCAGGGGGGCGAGCTTGTCCACGTCGAAGCCGAAGGCCTCGGCCGCGGCGAGGCCGAGCATCCGGCGCGTCTCGGTGACGGGGATGTCGTGGAAGGTACGGCGCAGCCACGCGCGTGTGTCGGGCCAGGTGCCCTCGGGGTGCGGGAAGTCGCTGCCCCAGAGGATGTTGTCGACGCCGATCTCGTAGCGCTGGGCCAGTTCGCGCCGCTTGGTGTTGGTGGCGCAGACGAACACCTGCCGGTCCAGGTACTCGTGCGGCGGGCGCTTCAGTTCCTCGAACGGGGAGAGCTTCTTGCCGCCGTGCGCGCCGAGGTAGAGGCGGTCCATGAACCACAGCAGGTTCGGCAGCCACCAGCAGCCGGACTCGGCGATACCGAAGCGCAGGCCGGGGTGGCGTTCGAAGACGCCGGACCAGAGCAGGAACCACAGCGGCCGGGCCGGCCACCAGGTCACCTCGCTCACATAGATGCCGAGGTGGTCGCCGTACTCCTCGCGCGGGGCGGCGCCCGAGTGGGTGAGCACGGGCATGCCGCACTCGGCGGCGGCCGCCCACACGGGGTCGTAACGGCGGTCGTGGTAGGGCTCCTTGTCCGCCCACATGGCCGGGATCATCAGGGCGCCGAGGCCGGACTCCCGGGCCCGGTGGATCTCGGCGACGACCTGCTCGACGGGGGCCGTGACCGGCAGCAGGGCGACTGCGCAGTGCCGTTCGGGGTGTGCGGAGACGAAGTCCGCGAGCCAGCGGTTGTGCGCGCGGGCGCCCGCCATGCCCAGCTCCGGGTCCTGGTCGCCGCTC
The DNA here is from genome assembly GCF_053611725.1 of Streptomyces sp. NPDC054783. NCBI lineage: Bacteria > Bacillati > Actinomycetota > Actinomycetes > Kitasatosporales > Streptomycetaceae > Streptomyces > Streptomyces sp. NPDC054783. The sequence goes on from NZ_JBSHAY010000024.1 coordinate 30,777, forward strand.
AGGCCGAGGCCCACGCCGAAGGGGGCGGCGGTGCGGCTGTCGACGGCGTCGGCGTCCGGGAAGACCACCTCGGCGGCCACACCGTCCCCGTCGAGCTCCTTGAGGCGCTGTCCCGTGTCCCAGCCGCCGCGCAGGCCTTCCTCGTTGGCCCGGAACCACTCGTCGGCGAAGGCCTCGTTGCGGATGCCGAGCCGGGTCATCTCCTCGCGGCGCCGGCCCTGGCCCGCGAGGAACGCGTCGAAGTCCCGGTGGAAACGGGACTCCAGATAGGGCCGGTACTCCTCGGTGGGCAGTCCGGCGTGGCAGTCGGAGGAGATGATCAGGTACGGGTCGTCGTATGCGCTCACCAGGGCCTCCTCTCGGTTCAGTCCAGGACGAAGCTTTCGAGGTACGACGGGTTCGCCCGGTCCAGCATCGACCGGGCCCGGGCGCGGATCTGCGCGTCGCTGTGCTCGCTCGCCGGCAGCAGCCAGAAGCGGTCGGCGCGGATGCCGTCCACGACGAGGCCGGCGACCTCCTCCACCGGCGTGAAACGGACCTCCTGGCCGGCCGCGCGCATCGCCGCCTCCCACTGGTCGAGGCTGCGGTACGGCGTCCTGCGCGGGCGCTGTTTGGCGTAGCGGGCGGGGCGGTTGCGGTGCGACTCCCACAGGCCGGTGCGCAGCATGTGGGGGCCCGGGAAGAGCACCGAGGCGCCCACGCGGGCGTGCTCGGCCCTCAGGTGCGCGTACAGGGACTCTGTCAGGGTGACGACGGCCGCCTTGGTCACCGCGTACACGGAGGCGGTCGGGAGGGGCGCGGCACCGCCGTCGCCGGAGGACGTATTGACCACGTGACCGGGTTGACCCGACTTGATCATCCTGGGCACGAACGCCTGGACACCATGGAAGACACCCCACACATTGACGGCGAAGGCCCACCGCCAGTCGTTCGGGTCGTGCTCCCACATCCGGCCCTCGGCGCCCGAGCCGACGCCCGCGTTGTTGCACAGGACGTGCACGGCGCCGTGGGTGTCGTACGCCGCGTCGGCCAGTTCCATGACCTGGGCGCGCTCGCCGACGTCGACCACGCGCGCGTGCACGTCGGCGCCCCCGGCGCGCAGGTCGGCCGCGGCCTTGTCCAGGGCGGCCGCCTCGACGTCGGCGAGGACCACCTTCAGGCCCTCGGCTGCGAACCGCCGGGCCATCGCGAGCCCGATCCCGCTCGCCGCGCCGGTGACGACGGCGACCTGTCCGGCCTTGAGGTCCATCACACGCTCCCCTCGGGCGATGCGGACTCCGGCGGTCCGTCGAGGATCTGCAGCGGGTCGTCGTAGCGCTGGTGGACGTACGGCAACAGGGCCTGTGCGTCGACCCGTTCGACGACCCGGCCGCTCTGGTCGCTGGTCTTCTCGCCGACGGTGATCTCGCGCAGGTGCAGCACCGGCAGGTCGGCCACGGGGTCGTACGCCGACTCGCGCAGGAGGACGTCCCCTGCCACCCGCTCCAGCCGGCGCACCCGCTCGTGGCGCACGCAGTGGACCAGCACCGGACCGGTGTCGAAGCCGGAACCGTCCACGGCGGGAAGGAACTTGAAGTAGAAGTCGGTCCTGCTGCTCGGCTCCGGCAGCGGCAGCTCGGCGCCGACCGTGCCGCGGACCTCGACGAACGCGATGCCGTGCCGGCTCATCGACGCGTGCACGCCCGCGCCGTCGCGCTCGACGGTCACCTCGCCGAGCTTCTTGGGCTCGCCGAAGACCTCGCGCCCGCCGGTGAGGGCGCGCTCGTGGGTCATCGGCATGACCAGCGGGTACCAGCCCTCGACCGTGCCGTGCAGGGCGGCGACCGCGACGGAGCCGGCACCGAGCGGATATCCGGGCAGGCCGACCTTGCTGATGTTCACCCGGACGAGCGGACTGCCGGTGGGTTTCAGGGGCGGAGGCAGGACCGCGGCGACCGAGTCCGGGTCGGTCTCCCAGACGGCCACCACACCGGTGGACCAGATGCCGGGAAGCCGCGCGCTCGCGGCGCGCGTCGCGGCGATCTCCCGCTCGGTCCGTGCGCCGTACCGTACGCGTGCGTGTTCCATCGGCCGTACCGCCCTTCTTCTGACGGAGCCAGCGCTCCTGACGGACCGTCACCTGTAACACAGTTACAGCAGACCTGGCGCGGGGTAAAGACACGCGTGTGGACGGGAGTCGGGGGGATCATGACGAGCGGGACGAGAAGTGCGCTGACCCGGGAAGCGGTGCTGGACGCCGCCGCCGGCCTGGTGAAGCGATCCGGTCCGGACGCCCTCACCATGCGCAGGCTGGCCACCGAGCTGGGCACCGCCGTGACGTCGATCTACTGGCATGTCGGCGGCCGTGAGGCCCTGCTCGACGCGCTCGTGGAGCGGACCGTGGCCGAGCTCGGCGAGATCCGACCGTCGGGGCGCACGCCCGAACAGCGCGTGGTCGGCGTCGCCCGCGACCTGCGCCGGCAACTGCGCGACCATCCGCACCTGGTGGCGCTGGTGCACGAGCGGGGGCTGACCGAGCGGATGTTCCTGCCCGCGCAGCGGGTCCTGGTGCGCGAGGCGCACGCGGCCGGGCTGCGCGGCGCGCGGGCGGCCGAGTTCGTGCGGGCCGTGCAGTTCCAGGTCGTCGGCCATGTGCTGGTGGAGCGCAACCGGGAGCGGGCCCCCGTGCAGTGCCCCGGCGAGGAGGAGCTGTGGAGCGCCGAGACCGCCGGGGACGACCCGGCGCTGGCGCGTGCGCTGGCCCGGCCGGTGGACACCGAGCGGCTGTTCGTGACGGCCGTACGAGCGCTGGTGCGGTCGCTGTTGGCACCGGCCCTGCCCACCCGCCCGTCCGACTCGGCCGGCTGAGAGGCACAGGCACGGGCACGCACGCGTGGCGAAGTGGACAGAACACGCACGCGTGTGCGGCACCCGCACACCCGGACGGGGTCCGCGGGCGGGACCGGCACCTGAAGGTCAGCGGTGTCGGTCGCGGCCCGTATCCTCAATGACCATGCTCGAAGACCGTGCGACCGCAGTGTCCTCCCCCACCCAGTGGCCGGCCGCGTATCCGAACGGATACGCGGTTGTTGACGTGGAGACCACCGGCCTGGCCCGGGACGACCGCATCATCTCGGCGGCGGTCTACCGGCTGGACGAGCGCGGCGAGGTCGAGGACCACTGGTACACGCTGGTCAACCCGGAGCGCGATCCGGGCCCGGTGTGGATACACGGTCTGACGAGCGAGGTGCTCGAAGGGGCACCGCTCTTCGCGGACATCGCCGAGGAGTTCGCGGCCCGGCTGGACGGCCGGGTGCTGGTCGCGCACAACGCCGTCTTCGACTGGCAGATGATCGCGCGGGAGTACGCGCGCGCGGAGCGCGAGGCGCCGGTGCGTCAGCGGCTGTGCACCATCGCGCTGTCGAAAGAGCTGGGACTGCCGCTGCCCAACTTCAAGCTGGAGTCGCTGGCGGCGCACTACGGCGTCGTACAGCAGCGGGCGCACCACGCGCTGGACGACGCGCGCGTGCTGGCGGAGGCGTTCCGGCCGAGCCTGCGGGCCGCGGCGGCGGGCGGCGTCCGGCTGCCGCTGCTGGAGTGCCGGCCGCTGACGGAGTGGTCGGACCGTCCGGTGCCCCGGCAGTCGACCGGCGGACACGGCGGCTACGGCGGTTACCGGCCGAACAGTTGGCGCCCCTCCCGCAAAAGGCCCGCATGCCCCCATCCCAACCCGGGCCGCTATGAAGACGGCAAACGCCTCAAACAGGGCATGCGGGTGGCCTTCTCCGGGGACACCTCCGTCGAGCGCGATCTGCTGGAGGACCGGGCCACCGAGGCCGGTCTGCACGTGGCGTCCAGCATCTCCCGGCTGACCAGCCTGCTGGTGACCAACGACCCCGACTCGGGCACGTCCAAGGTGGTCAAGGCGCGGCAGTTCGGGACACCGGTCGTCGACGAGGCCGCCTTCGGACAGCTGCTGCGGGATGTCGAGCCCGCCGACGGATAGCGGCACGGAAGGCAGCGCCGAACCGGCAGGTAATCGTACGAACGGGTGGTTGCCGGACGACTCACCCGGCAGCCGCTCGCCCACGCATCGGTGACGGATCACCCTGTGGCGCATGGCGAAATGCGAAGTTTGCGGCAATGACTACGGAATGACCTTCGAGGTCCACGCACAGGGCTCGGTGCACGTCTTCGACTGCTTCTCCTGTGCGATCCACCGGATGGCCCCCATCTGCGAGCACTGCCGGGTGCAGATCATCGGCCAGGGCGTGGAGGCCGACGGCCGGTTCTACTGCGGCGCTCACTGCGCCCGCGCCGAGGGGAAGGTGGGAATCGTCGACCGGGTGTGACCCGGTACCCGCCCGAATGCACCCCACGGCCCGGATGTACCGTCGTGGGGTGCACCGCTACCGCTTCCTGTTGTCCCGCCAGTGGGTCATCCTCACCCTCGTCGCGATCGCACTGATCCCGACGATGATCAGGCTGGGCTTCTGGCAGAAGCACCGGTACGAGGAGCGCACCGCGCGCAACAACCTGGTCTCCTCGGCGCTGCACGCCAAGCCCGTCCCGGTCGAGCGGCTGTCCTCTCCCGGGCACGCCGTGACCCGCACCGAGAAGTACCGCACGGTCACCGCGACCGGCACCTTCGACACCGCCAGGGAGGTCGTGGTCCGGCGCCGGACCAACTCCGACGGCGAGGTCGGCTTCCACGTGCTCACCCCGCTCGTCCTCGCGGACAGCAGGGTCCTCCTCGTCAACCGCGGCTGGATCCCCGCGAACGGCGCCCAGACCGCCTTCCCGGAGATCCCCGCCCCGCCGTCCGGCCGGACCACCATCACCGGGCGGCTGATGGCCGACGAGACGACCGCGGCGAGCGGCATCAAGAACGTCAAGGGCCTCCCCGACCGGCAGATCATGCTGATCAACAGCGCGGAGGAGGCGCACCGGCTCGGCGCGCGGGTGCTCGGCGGCTACGTCGAGCAGACGGCGCCCACGCCCAAGGGCGGCCCGGAGCAGATCTCCGACCCCGGCAGCGAGGACGCCCCGCTGAACTACGCGTACATGATCCAGTGGTGGCTGTTCGCCGCGGGCGTCCCGGTCGGCTGGTGGTTCCTGGTCCGCCGGGAGATCAGCGACCGGGAGGAGGCCGCGGCGGAGGCGAAGCCGGAGGAGAGCGCTCCGGTCACGGTGTGACCGGGCACCCCCGGAAGCACCACGGGGAACACGTCACTCCCCCGGCGCACCACCTGATTGGCCCTCCGGCCCGCCGGGAAACCGGATCCCGTGAACGCGCGCATCGAGGACTACGCACTCATCGGTGACGAGCAGACCGCCGCGCTGGTCGGAAAGAACGGCTCCATCGACTGGCTGTGCCTGCCCCGCTTCGACTCCGGCGCCTGCTTCGCGCGGCTGCTGGGCGACGAGGACCACGGCTACTGGCGGATCGCCCCCGAGGGAGCGGACACCTGCACGCGCCGCGCCTACCGGCAAGACACCCTCGTCCTCGACACCGAATGGGAAACCCCGGACGGCACCGTCCGGGTCACCGACCTGATGCCACAGCGCGACCGGGCCCCCGACGTCGTACGCATCGTCGAAGGCGTCAGCGGCCGGGTCACCGTCCGCAGCACCCTGCGCCTGCGCTTCGACTACGGCTCGATCATGCCGTGGGTGCGCCGCGCGGACGGGCACCGGGTGGCCGTCGCGGGCCCGGACTCGGTCTGGCTGCGCTCCGAGCCGGCCGTGCACACCTGGGGCGAGGACTTCGGCACCCACTCGGAGTTCACCGTCGCCGAGGGCGAGCGGGTCGCGTTCGTGCTCACCTGGCACCCCTCGCACGAGCAGCGCCCGCCGCTCAACGACCCCTTCGAAGGCCTGGAGTGCAGCGTCGCCGACTGGCAGGGCTGGGCCCGGCAGTGCTGCTACCAGGGCCCCTACCGGGACGTGGTCGTCCGCTCCCTGATCACTCTCAAAGCCCTCACCTACATCCCGACCGGCGGGATCGTGGCCGCGGCGACCACCTCGCTGCCGGAGAAGCCGGGCGGGGTGCGCAACTGGGACTACCGGTACTGCTGGCTGCGCGACTCCACCCTCACCCTCGGCGCACTGCTCAACGCCGGCTACCACGACGAGGCCTCGGCCTGGCGCGACTGGCTGCTGCGCGCGGTCGCGGGCGCCCCGGCCGACCTGCAGATCATGTACGGCGTCGGGGGCGAGCGGCGGCTGCCGGAGATGGAGCTGTCCTGGCTGCCCGGCTTCGCCGACTCCGCCCCCGTACGCATCGGCAACGGCGCCGTCGAACAGCTCCAGCTCGACGTGTACGGCGAGGTGATGGACTCCCTCGCGCTGGCCCGCAGCTCCGGCCTGCCCCCGCGGCCGCACATGTGGGCGATGCAGCGCGCCCTGATCCAGTTCCTGGAGTCGGCGTGGCGGCAGCCGGACGAGGGCCTGTGGGAGGTGCGCGGCGGCCGGCAGCAGTTCGTGCACTCCAAGGTGATGGTGTGGGTGGCCGCCGACCGGGCCGTGAAGACACTGGAGCAGAACAAGGACCTCAAGGGCGACCTGGAGGGCTGGCGCAGATTCCGCGACGAGGTCCACCGGGAGGTGTGCGAGAAGGGTTTCGACCCCGAGCGCAACACCTTCACCCAGTACTACGGCTCCCGCGAACTCGACGCGGCGCTGTTGCTCATCCCGCGCGTCGGCTTCCTGCCGCCCGACGACCCGCGGGTGGTCGGCACGGTCGACGCGGTCCGCGACGACCTCGGGCACGGCGGTTTCCTGCGCCGGTACGACACCGAGGACTCGGTGGTCGACGGGCTGCCGGGCGGCGAGGGCGCCTTCCTGGCCTGCTCGTTCTGGCTGGCCGACGCGCTCCATCTGACCGGCCGGAAGGACGAGGCGCGGGAGCTGTTCGACCGGTTGGTGGGCCTGGTCAACGACGTGGGGCTGCTGGCCGAGGAGTACGACCCCGTCGACGGCCGCCACCTGGGCAACTTCCCGCAGGCCTTCAGTCACATCGCGCTGGTGAACACCGCCCTCACGCTGTTCCGGGACGACCAGGCAGGATAGGGACCATGGATCTTGGACTGAAGGACCGGGTGTACGTCGTCACCGGGGCGACCCGCGGACTCGGCAACGCCGCCGCGCGGGAACTCGTCGCCGACGGGGCGAAGGTCGTGATCAGCGGGCGGGACGAGAAGCGGGTGGCCGACGTCGCCGCCGAACTGGGCCCGAACGCGGTGGGCGTGGCCGTGCACAACGCCGACCCCGAGGCGCCGGAGCGGCTGATCGCGGCCGCCCGTGACACCTTCGGCGCGTTCCACGGCGTGCTGGTGAGCGTGGGCGGGCCGGCGCCGGGGTTCGTCGCGGACAACACCGACGAACAGTGGCGCGACGCCTTCGAGTCGGTCTTCCTCGGTGCGGTGCGGCTCGCTCGCGCGGCGGCTGCCGAGCTGGAGCCGGGCGGGGTGATCGGATTCGTGCTGTCCGCGTCGGTGCACGAGCCGATTCCGGGGCTGACCATCTCCAACGGGCTGCGGCCGGGGCTCGCCGGGTTCGCCAAGTCCCTCGCCGACGAGCTGGGGCCGCGCGGGATCCGGGTGCTGGGCCTGCTGCCGTCGCGCATCGACACCGATCGCGTACGGGAGCTGGACGCGCTGTCCGCCGATCCCGAGGCCACCCGGGCCGCGAACGAATCCCGGATTCCGCTGCGGAGGTACGGGACGCCGGAGGAGTTCGGGAAGGTCGCGGCGTTCCTGCTCTCTCCGGCCGCGTCCTATCTCAGTGGTGTCATGTTGCCCGTGGACGGGGGCATGAGGCACGGGTTCTGAACCTCGCGTTCACGGTCAAGCGACCCTTTCCGCACGGTGCTTGACCGACCCCAGCCGCACTTCCGTGCGCAGGGACGGCAGACCGGCCGACTCACGCGCGTGGGCCAGGGCCTGCGCCGTGAACCCGGTCAGGGCCGTCGCCGGGTCCACGTGCGGCTCCAGCCGGAGCCACACCCTTGCCCTGGGCGTCGTACGGCGGCCCCGCAGGAGGATCTCCGCGTGAGCCACGCCCTCTTGCCGTACGGCGTCCTGGGCCACGGCCGATTCCAGGGCCCTGGCGCGCAGGAGGGCGGACTCGTCGTCGCCGGTGTCGATCAGGATCTCCGCCAGCCGGCGGCGGCGCAGGACCGCGGTGAGCCACCACAGGCTGAGCAGGACGACGACGGCGAGGGCGGCGATGACCGTCGGCCACCACCAGCCCGCGCCGCGCCAGCGGGTGCGTTCGGCCTTGGTCAGCAGCACGTCGTGCGGGCCGGTGTGGATCCACCAGGAGGGCGGCGGCGCCCCCAGGCCGACGGCCAGCACCGCGCCGCCGAGCGCGAGCAGGAGCAGGCCGACGAGGGCCAGCAGGACGCGGTTGAGGCCGCCGGTGCGCATCGTCCTCACCCCTTCCGGCCGGGCCGGGACACACGCAGCGACAGCGTGGGCGGCCGGGCCAGGCCGAGGCCCCGGATCGCGTCCGTGAGCACGGTGTCCAGGTCGGCGCGTACCTCGTCCAGGTCACGGAAGTGGGACACGGCACGGACGTCGGCCTTCTTGTGGCGGATCCGCACCCGGACAGACCGGACGCCGGACACGTCGATGGCCCGGTCCCGGAGCAGGAGCGCCGCCGCGTCGCGCCGGAGTGCGGCGCGCACATCGGGGCGCGGGCGCCGCATGGGCAGCAGTCCGCGCAGGCCGGGGGTGACCGCGAGGGCGATCAGCCACAGGCCGAGTGCGGCGGCGACGGCCGCGCCGGTCAGCACCCAGGTGTCGTCCAGGGGCCGTTCGGCCAGTTGCCGGGCGAGTGCGCGGCGCCAGTGCATCGCGGGGTGATGGGCGCGTACGGCGGCGATGTCGTACAGCAGCAGGCCGGCGCCGGCCAGCAGCAGGGCCGCGACGACGGCTGCCGGGACGCGGCGCAAGGACCAGAAGCGGCCGCTGCCCGTGGCGGGGGCGGGCGGGGTGGTGCCGGGTTCCTTGTCGAGGGTGGGGGTGGTCGACTGCGGTTCGCTCATCACGCCCTCCGGTGCGGTGCCGGGTGCAGCCGTTCGACCTGGACGGCGACCTCGGACACCGCCATGTCCACCAACGCGCCTACCCGCTCGGCGACATGTCGACGCACGGCGGCGCAGTGGGCGCCGATGTCGCAGGGGTAGCCGAGCTCGAGGTGCACACGGACGCGGGCCGCCGCGACGGCGGTCCCCCCTTTCGAGCGAGGCCGGGAGTGGGCGAGGACGACGACCGTGGCGTGCGGGGCGGCCGCCTCGGCGGGCGGCGGCGGCAGCGCCTCGCGGGCGGCCTGCGCGGCGATCTTCGCCACCACCCGGTCGGCGATCCGGATGGCGCCGCGCTCGCCCGGCGGCACGAGGGCCGACGGCGGGCGCGCCTGGCCGGTCTCGGCACTCACCTCCGGTCACCGCCGCCGCTCGCGCCGGTCGCCGCGGGTGCGGAAGAACTCACCCGCCTCCAGGTCGCCCTCCGCGAACCGGCCGACGACGAACCCGACCGCACCCAGGGCCGCCACCAGCAGAAAGGCACCGAAGCCGCCGAAGTACCCGGCAAAGCCCAGCGCCATACCGGCAATCATGCCGACCACGGCCATGCTCATGGAGCGCTCCTCAGCTCTCGTCAGGCGTGCAGGGTCCGGGCCCGGGTCTCACTGGATCCGGGGCTCCGGTTCCTCTTCCTCTTCCTCAGGCAGTTTGACGTCGCTCACCGCGATGTTGACCTCGACCACCTCGAGTCCGGCCATGCGTTCCACGGCGGCGATCACGTTCTCCCGCACGGCGCGGGCGACATCGCCGATCGAGACGCCGTAGTCCACGACGATCTCCAGGTCGAGCGCCGTCTGCACCTCGCCCACCTCGGCCTTCACGCCCCGGGTGACCGCCTTGGAGCCGCCGGGCACCCGGTCGCGTACGGCGCCGAAGGTGCGGGCCAGGCCGCTGCCCAGGGCATGGACGCCGACCACGTCCCGGACCGCGAGAGCGGCGATCTTCTCCACGACGCCATCGGCGATGGTCGTCCGTCCACGGGTCGCGGGATCGCCGCCGCCGCGCCGGGTCGCCTTGCGGGTCGAGACCTGCGGCTCCTGGTCGCCCTCGGGGGTCGTCGTCATGTCGGTCATCGCCGTACGTCCCTTTCGGTCGTCCCCCTGGATCGTCCTCTGCCCACCGTAAGCAAAGTTCCCCGATAGCGCGCCGGTGATACGGCAGGCTGGAGGAATGACGGCGGACCGGTGGACACAGGTAGTCAGGCGCCAGGTCGGGCTGGGCAGGCTGCTGCCGCTCGGCGGGCCACGCGACGGCGTCTGGATCGCGGAGGGCGCGGCTGCGGGGATTCTGCGACGCGCGGCGGCGGACGGGCTGCCCGGGGTGCGGCTCGGCGTGCTGCGGCTCGCGCTCGCCGATCCGGAAGAGGCGCCCGAGCCCGTCGTACCGGCTCCGCCGAGCGCGCTGCCGCCGGGGCCGCTGCGCCTGACGGCGGACTTCGCCGTGACGGCGGCCGAACCGCTGCCGGCGGTGGCGTCCAGGCTACGGCTGACCCTGGCGACGGCCGCGGCGGAGCGGCTCGGGCTCGCGGTGACGGAGGTGGACCTGCGGATCACCGACCTGCTGGAGGCGGAGGGGCCTGTCCCGGAGGTGCGCGGGCCGCGACCGGTACCCGCGCGGCAGCCCACGGACCCGGACGAGATCCGGGTGACCGAAGCCGCGCTGTCCGTCCCCGGGGTGACCGGGCTGACGGGTTCCCTCGGCGGTCTCGGCCGGGGGGTCCACCTGGAGGAACGCCCGGCCGGTACGGCACTGCCGCACCGGCACGCGCGCGTGGAGCTGACTACCGGCGCGGACCGCCGAGCCGTTGACGTGGCTCGGCAGGTCCGCACGGCCGTACGGGACGCGCTGGAGGACCGGCCGACGGTGGCCGTGCTGGTGACGGCGGTCGGCTGAACGGCCTGCTCGCGCAGGGCGCCTTACCGGCGCGGGGCTCATTCGCCGAGGCCGGCCAGATCCCGGAGCCGGCGTGCCTGAGCGGCACGCTCGGCCGCACGCTGGGCTTCGTAGTCACGGTCCAGGGCCCCGCGCAGCAACGCCTTGGTCTCGACCACGGCGTCCCGCGGCGCAGCCAGCAGCGCGGCGGCCAAGTCCCGTACCGCGGCGTCGAGTTCGGAGGCCGGGACGGCAACGTTGGCCAGCCCGGACGCCACCGACTCCTCGGCGCCGACGAACCGCCCGGTCGCGCAGATCTCGAGCGCGCGGGCGTACCCGACGAGACCGACCAGCGGATGCGTGCCGGTCAGGTCGGGGACGAGGCCGAGGCTGGTCTCGCGCATGGCGAACTGCACGTCGTCCGCGACGACCCGAAGATCGCACGCGAGCGCCAGCTGGAAGCCCGCACCGATGGCGTGCCCCTGGACGGCGGCGATGGACACGACGTCGTTGCGCCGCCACCAGGTGAACGCCTCCTGGAACTCGGCGATGCTCGCATCGAGCCCCGCGTCGTCACGGCGCGCGAGTTCGATGAAGTTCGGCTCGCCCGGGATCCCCTCCGGGGTGAACATCTGCCGGTCCAGCCCGGCGGAGAAGGACCTGCCCTCGCCGCGCAGCACGACGACACGGACGGAGCCCGGCAGCAGCCGGCCGGCCTCGGTGAGCGCGCGCCACAGGGCGGGGCTCTGCGCATTGCGCTTGGCCGGATTGGTCAGCGTCACCGTGGCGAGCGCGTCGTCGACGGTGAGCCGTACGCCGTCCTTGTCGAGTACAGGAGCGAGGTCCTGGTCGGGCGAAGCCATGGGGCGCCTCCGATGAGTGCGGTCAGCCGTGCATGCCGTGGGCACGCGTAAGTGACTGCACAGTAACCACCCGGCCGGTCAGACCGCCGACCGGGTGGCCACCATCGAAGCCGATGGGCCGCCCGGAGTCAGGACGATGCGGCCTTCTTGCCCCGGGTCGCTCCGCCACGCCCACGAAGCGTGACGCCCGACTCACTGAGCATCCGGTGTACGAAGCCATACGAGCGGCCGGTCTCCTCGGCCAGCGCCCGGATGCTCGCACCGGAGTCGTACTTCTTCTTCAGGTCTGCCGCGAGCTTGTCGCGCGCGGCGCCGGTCACCCGGCTGCCCTTCTTCAGAGTCTCGGCCACCCGTGCCTCCTCATGGGAAGTGCGCTCTGGTCTCCTCATGATCACCCCTCTCGGGCCTGATGGCCACCCATTCGGCAAGGTCCGTGGGACATCGTTGTGACGACAGGAGTGGATCCCCACAAGCGGAATCCAGAATTCCAGGCGGTGGTGTCCGCGGGGCCGAACGGGTGGATTCGTGAAGTGCCAGGTCAGGGAGGCGCGACGGCCGATCCCTTGGCGCGCAAGGGATCGGCCGGGAATTCCGTGTACGACACACCTCGATACGAGGAGATCTCACACAGATGATGGATCACCGATGAGCCGAATGATCCATACGCTGTGGATCAGGCCTCGGTCAGGCATGGATCACGCTTTCGATCACGCGAGGGCGACGAGATCCGCGTAGTCGGAGCCCCACAGGTCCTCGACGCCGTCCGGCAGCAGGATGATCCGCTCCGGCTGGAGCGCCTCGACGGCGCCCTCGTCGTGCGTGACGAGGACGACCGCGCCCTTGTAGGTGCGCAGGGCGCCGAGGATCTCCTCGCGGCTGGCGGGGTCGAGGTTGTTGGTGGGCTCGTCGAGGAGCAGCACGTTCGCCGAGGAGACGACCAGGGTCGCCAGGGCGAGTCGGGTCTTCTCACCGCCCGAGAGGACGCCGGCCGGCTTGTCGACGTCGTCGCCGGAGAAGAGGAACGAGCCGAGCACCTTGCGGACCTCGACCAGGTCCATGTCGGGCGCGGCCGAGCGCATGTTCTCCAGGACCGTGCGGTCGGCGTCCAGGGTCTCGTGCTCCTGGGCGTAGTAGCCGAGCTTGAGGCCGTGGCCGGGGACGACCCGGCCGGTGTCCGGCTTCTCGACGCCGCCGAGCAGGCGCAGCAAGGTCGTCTTGCCGGCGCCGTTGAGGCCGAGGATGACGACCCGTGAGCCCTTGTCGATGGCGAGGTCGACGTCGGTGAAGATCTCCAGCGAGCCGTACGACTTCGACAGACCCTCGGCCATCAGCGGGGTCTTGCCGCAGGGCGCGGGCTCCGGGAAGCGCAGCTTGGCGACCTTGTCGGACATCCGGACCTCGTCGAGGCCGGAGAGCAGCTTCTCGGCGCGGCGGGCCATGTTCTGCGCGGCGACCGTCTTGGTGGCCTTGGCACGCATCTTGTCGGCCTGGGCGTTGAGGGCGGCGGCCTTCTTCTCGGCGTTGGCCCGCTCCCGCTTGCGGCGCTTCTCGTCGGCCTCGCGCTGCTGCTGGTAGAGCTTCCAGCCCATGTTGTAGATGTCGATCGCGGACCGGTTGGCGTCCAGGTAGAACACCTTGTTGACCACGGTGTCGACGAGATCGACGTCGTGGGAGATCACGATGAATCCGCCGCGGTAGGTCCTCAGGTAGTCGCGCAGCCAGATGATCGAGTCGGCGTCGAGGTGGTTGGTGGGCTCGTCGAGGAGCAGGGTGTCCGCGTCCGAGAACAGGATCCGGGCCAGCTCGATGCGGCGGCGCTGACCGCCGGAGAGGGTGTGCAGCGGCTGGCCGAGGACGCGGTCGGGCAGGTTCAGCGCGGCGGCGATCGTGGCGGCCTCGGCCTCGGCGGCGTACCCGCCCTTGGTGAGGAACTCCGTCTCCTGGCGCTCGTACTGCTTGAGGGCCTTCTCGCGGGTGGAGCCCTTGCCGTTGGCGATGCGCTCCTCGTTCTCGCGCATCTTGCGGATCAGTACGTCGAGGCCGCGCGCGGACAGGACCCGGTCGCGGGCGAGGACGTCCAGGTCGCCGGTGCGGGGGTCCTGCGGGAGGTAGCCGACCTCGCCGGAGCGGGTGATCTGGCCCGCGGCCGGGATGCCCTCGCCCGCGAGGCACTTGGTGAGGGTGGTCTTGCCTGCGCCGTTGCGGCCGACGAGGCCGATGCGGTCGCCCTTGGCGACACGGAAGGTGGCGTTCTCGATGAGGACGCGCGCACCGGCGCGCAGCTCGATACCGGAGGCGGAGATCACGGACAGACTCCAGGGCGTACAGGGATTGGCGGGTGGGCGGCTGAGGACGTTCCCGCCGTCTAATGCGCGAGGAGAATGGCCATGAGGAGAAGTCTAACGGGGGTGTGCAAGCGGTTTTCTACGTCCGCACGTTCGATCGGTGCCGCGGAGATCGTCGCGGAAGATCGTTGCCGAGCGGGGTGCGGCCCGGGACGATCCGGCCGAGGTCGTCCAGGGCCACGAGCTGCTCCGTCCAGGGCCCTTGCGCGCAGGGCTGGGCGACCAGCAGGGCCGCACCGCGCCGTACGGCGGCCTCGGGCCGGAACGCGCAGCCGTCGCTCGCGGGCAGTACCCAGCGCAGGTCGCCGTCGGCGATGCGGTACGCGGTCACGCGGTGCGGGGTGACGGCCGCGAGCATGCCGCGTCCCAGGGGGCGCAGCACGCCGGTGCCGCCCTGCGCGGGGAGCCACTCGGCCGCGTCGGGCAGGGCCCGGTGCCAGCGCACCGAGCGCCCGTCGGTGTCGGTCAGCAGCCCGTCCTCCCACAGCGCGATCACCTCCGCGCGCGTGGTCAGTACGTCGACGGGCCGATGCCCCACGCGCGCGTACCGCCAGCGCAGGGCGCCGGTACGGGTGTCGTAGGCGGTCACGCCGGCGCCCCGCGCGCGCAGTGCCCAGGTTCCGGCGCCCGGCTGCCGTTCCCCTCGCGCGGCGTGGACGAGACGGTCTTCGTAGGGGACGGGGCGCATGTGGTGGGCGGCAAGGAGGAGGCCGAGAGCGAGGAGGACGCCACCGAGGATCCGCAGGGCGCGTGCGCTCCGGCCGTGGTGACGGGTGCCGTGCTGGGCGCGGACCATCGGGCGCGTTGGATGACGCGGTGGGTGACGGGGGTCGCGGTGGGGCGGGGCGCCGGTGCCGAGGTGGACCGCAGGTGACGGCTCCTCCGACACGGCGAGCCCTGGTTCGCTCGGGGCGGCTGCCACCCTTCCCCCTTCGCTGTCCTCGGCCTCGGATCAGGCGCAGAGCGTAGTCACGGGGGTCGGCCGGGGCGGGACGGCGGGGCGGGTGGGGGCGGGGAGTCGCCCGTTCGGGGGGGTCGCCGGGGGCGGGGCGGCGGCAGCGGTGGCCCCGACGGGGCTGCCGGACCGGCGTCATCAAGCAGCGCGACCCGTTGCGCCGAGGCGTTGTCGGTGGCGGCTGCAAGACTGAACGGGACGCCACGGAACCGACGCACGAAGGAGTGATCGGCATGGCAGGTACGGGCGGCGGACGGCCGAGTCTTTACCCCACGCTGCTGTACGCGGACGCGAAGGCGGCGATCAAGCAGCTCACGGAGGCCCTCGGCTTCACCGAGCTCTCGGTGTACGAGACGGAGGACGGCAAGGTGATGCACGCCGAGCTGGTCCAGGGCAACGGAGCGGTGATGATCGGCTCCAAGGGCCGCGGCGGCCTCTTCGACGCGGCGATGAAGGACGCCGGGCCCGCCGGGGTGTACGTCGTCGTGGACGATGTGGACGCCCACCACCAGCGGGCCCTGGAGCACGGCGTGGAGATCCTCATGCCCCCGACCGACCAGGACTACGGCTCGCGGGACTACATGGCCCGGGACGCCGAGGGCAACATCTGGAGCTTCGGGACGTACGCCCCGGAGATCGGCGCCTGAGCGGCCCCCGCGCCGCTCATCCTCCGGTGTGCACCTGGAAGGCGGCCCGGCGCACGGCCTTGGCCAGGGCCGGGTCGGGGTGCGCGGCGGCGAGCGCGACCAGGACCTGCACGGTGCGGGGGTGTCCGACGGCGCGGACCTCGTCGAGCAGCTGGGGGACGGTGGGCTGCACCGCGGACTCCAGGTGCCGGACCAGCATCGGCGACTCGCCGTGGTCGGCGACGGCGGCGGCGGTGTCCACCCACAGCCAGGTCGCCTCCTCCCGGGTGAGGACCTCGTGGGCGTCCTCCGGGTCGATCCCGTCGTGCTCGGCGAGCCACAGCAGGGCGTAGGGCCGCAGGGCCGGCTCGTCCACGACGGCGTGCACGTCCGGCTCGGCGGGGGCGCCGACGACGCGCAGCGCCTCGAAGGCAAGGCCGCGCAGCAGGGCGTCCTCGCCGCGCGCGGCGTGGATCAGCTCGGTGACGGCGTCGCCGACGGTGCGGGCGGCGAGCCAGGCGCGGTATTCGGCGCGGGCGGCGTTGGGGCGGAGCTGGGCGCAGCCGCGGAGCATGTCCTCGGCGGACTGCTCGATGTTGCCGGCCGGGCTCTGCGCGGCCACACAGATCTGCTCCAGCTTGACCCACACCGCCCAGCTGCCCAGCGGGGTGAGCGTGGCCTGGCCGTCGCCGTAGGTCAGCGCGCCGACGGAGGCGAGGGCCCGCAACGCCCAGTCGAGGAGCGGTTCGAGCGGGGTGTCGCCGGTGGGCACGGGGTGTTCCAGGGCGGCGATCGCGAGTTCCACCGGGCTCGGGGAGCCGACCGCGGGGCGGACGCGCCCCGACTCGGACGGCCGCTCAGCCCCTGGCAGGCCCGGCTGAGCGGACCCGGACTCGGACGACTGCCGGGCAGCCGGCACGGCCGGCTGCGCGAGCGCGGGCTCGGCTGGCCGCTGGGTGCCAGGGGCGGCAGGCCGTTGGGTGCCGGGCTCGTAGGGGACCTCGCAGCGTTCGGTGCGCAGTTCGGTGACCCGCTGCTGGAGCAGGTCGAGCAGCTGCTCGACCGGGACGGGCCCGGCGGACAGCTGGAGGAAGGAAAGCACCTGGGGCATGGCCGAGACGACCTCGGCGACGGCGGACGGCTCGTGCTCCTCGGGTTCCGGGGAGGCGAGCGACCAGGCGTCGAAGAGGGCGACCCAGCCGCGCAGTACGGCGCTGTCGTCGCGGTCCCAGGCGCGCAGCCGCCAGCCGGGGCGCGCGCTGTCGCCGTGCACCTCGACGAGTCCGGCGAGGCGTGCGGTGTCCCAGTCGGCGCGGATCTGAGCGATGCTCAGGCCCAGGTCGACGGCGGCGCGTCGGGCGGTGGCGTCGGAGAGGGTGGCCTTGCCGTCGGCGGTGGCGCCGTCGCTGCCGGGGCCGAGTGCGGCGTCGGCCCAGCGAGCCACGCGCACCGGACCGGCCAGCCCGATGCGGGCCATTCCGGCCAGTTCCGCGGGGGCGGGGGTGCCCTCCGGCGGCCGGGGTGCGGCGCGGCGCGGGCGCCGCTGGTTCACAGCTCTGGGGGCGGCGGCCAGGGGTCGCGGTCGGACGAGTCGAAGCCTGGAGTCGCGCGGGATACGGGACGTCACGGGTGCAGTCTTCCGGTTGACGGTCCGAAAACCCAAACGGAATGTCACGGGGGGCGACGGGGCTGGCCAAGGCACGGGGGCCGGGAGGGGCCGGCAGTGGTGATCAGGCCAGTCGTACGGCCTTAAACGGAATGCCCGGCACCGGGCCTCCCGGCGCCCGCCGGAGAGCCGGGGGCGTTCTCACACCAGCGGGGTCATGAAGCGGCGCAGCCGCTCCTCGTACTCCTTCGGGTCGGCGTTCCACATCGCCCCGTGCGGGGCCTGCGGGACGGTGTGCAGGGCGACCAGATCCGGGCGGCGGCGGGCGAGCCGGCGGGAGAACTCCCAGGGGGCCACCTGGTCGTCGGGCCCGTGGAAGATCAGGGTCGGTACGGTGAGCAGGTCGGGGTCGGTGATCTCGGGGACCCGGTCGGCGTACAGGCCGGTCCGGCCCTGGGCGGCGCGCACCGCGAGCGGCAGCAGCGGCGGCGGGGTGCGGCGGGCCCGGGCGAGGGCGCGCAGCGTGGCCTCCCAGCTGAGCACCGGCGAGTCGAGTACCAGCCCGGCGATGCGCTCGCGCACCGCGGAGTGCTCGGCGGCGCGCAGGGCCATGGTGGCGCCGGTGGACCAGCCGAGCAGGACGACCCGGCGGGCGCCGTAGCGGACGGCGTAGCGGATCGCCGCGTCCAGGTCGCGCCACTCGGTCTCGCCGAGGCGGCTGAGGCCGTCCGGCGGGCGCGGGGCGCCGAGGTCGCCCCGGTAGGCGAGCGCGAGGACCGGCACCCGGCGGGCGTGCAGCGGGGCCATGAGGTTCATGGCCTGTTCCCGGGTGGTGCCGAGGCCGTGCACGGCGATCACCCAGGTGTCCCGGGCCGCGGGCACGAACCAGGCGGGCAGCTCGCCGAGTTCGCCGGGCACGTCGATGTCGGCGTGGTCGAGGCCGAGGGCGGTGCCGGGGTTGCCGACGTACAGGTTCGGGGTGAGCCACACCGCGTCGCCCGAGGAGAGGGTGCCGTGGGTGACGCGTTCCAGGCGGCGTACGACGGTGTCGGCCTCGTGCGGGGCCGCGTCCAGGACGGGGCCGACGACCGCGTGGGAGCCGTCGCCGGAGAGGCCGTAGGTGCCGGGGCGCAGCGAGGCCAGGGCGCGGGTGAGGGTGATCTGGCCGGCGGCGGTGCCGTGCACGGTGAGGCGGGGTTCGGTGGGCAACGGGCGGCCCGCGGGCGCCTTCAGCGCCGCGTCGCTGGCGATCCGGCCGGCGGCGACGGACGCCATTGCCACGCCGGCGGCTATGGCCGTGGTGAGGGCGGTCGCTTTGACGGTGCGCACGGGTCCAGTGTCGTGGGGGTTGCCGTCACCGGCCAGCGGAGATGTGGGGCCGGATGGGGAACGTCGGGGTGCGGGTGGATTGGACACCGCCGGACATGTGCGTCGTGGGCGGGCGTGGTTGCGGCGGATCGCGATGACCGGCCTCAGCAGGGAGCAGAGCTGCCGGAACTGATCGACAAGGGGCTGGAAACGAGTGCTGACGGGCAAGGTGTCACCTCCGTTGGCCGTACCCCCGCAAACGTTCCCCGACCTCGGCCAGTTGTGCCTCCGTCAGCAGGGACGGGGTCAGGCCCGGTACGGAGGACGCCGTCAGCCACAGGCGGCACATCCACTCCAGCTGGGCGGTGCGGTCGTAGGCCTGGTCGAGGGTGGTGCCGTAGGTGACGGTGCCGTGGTTCTGCAGGAGGCAGCCGGAGCGGCCGGCCAGGGCGCGGAGCATGTTCTCGGCGAGCTCGTCGGTGCCGTACGTGGCGTAGCGGGCGACACGCACGGGGCCGCCGAGGGCGGCGGCCATGTAGTGGACCAGGGGCAGCTCGGGCACGAGCGTGGAGACCGCGGTCGCGTGCACGGCGTGGGTGTGGACGACCGCGCGGGCGTCGGTGGTGCGGTAGACGGCGAGGTGCATGGGCAGCTCGCTGGTCGGCACCAGCGTGCCGAGCACCTGGCGTCCGGTGAGGTCGACGCCGGTGATGTGGTCCGGGGTCAGCCGGTCGTACGGCAGGCCGGACGGGGTGACGAGCACCAGGTCGCCGACGCGCGCCGAGACGTTTCCGGAGGTGCCGACCACCAGCCCGTCGGCTACGGTGCGTCGCGCCGTCGCGACCAGCTCCGCCCGGATCCGCACCTGTTCCGCGTCCTGTTCCGTGTCCCGCCGCTGTGCAGCCATGCCGCGATCCTGCCAGCCGCGCCCTCGGGAGGGGGGTGGACGGTCGCTTCCGGCCGTAACCACATGCCCCCGAATGGGCGAAAGTCATGGTGAATCGCCGCAAAAAGGCACCGATTCGAAGATCATCGGGCCTTCAATGGTCTCTCTTGCCCGCCGGAACGATCTTTCGTCCGCCGACCCGGGGAGACACATGGCCCGCGACCGCACCCTTCTCCGTCACCGCGCCGGTGTCCTCGCGGCGGCTGCGGCGGCGCTCGTCCTCGTCGGCACCGCGGCCGCACCCGAGGCGCTCGCCTCGGGCCGGCCCCGGGGGCACGACGTCTCCTCCTACCAGAAGCGCGTCGACTGGGCGGCCGCCCGGTCCAGGGGCGCGCGGTTCGTCTACGTCAAGGCGACCGAGTCCACGGACTACCGCAACCCCTACTTCTCCCAGCAGTACACCGGTGCGCGCAAGGCGGGCCTGTACCAGGGCGCGTACCACTTCGCGCGGCCGGACAGGTCCTCCGGCGCCCGGCAGGCCGCGTACTTCGTCCGGCACGGCGGGGGCTGGCGGGCGGACGGCCGGACGCTGCCGCCCGCGCTCGACATCGAGTACAACCCGTACAGCAAGCGGCACAAGTGCTACGGGCTGGGCAGGACGCGGCTGGTCCGCTGGATCCGGTCCTTCAGCAACGAGGTCAAGCGGGAGACCGGCCGCCGCCCGGTGATCTACACGACGACCCAGTGGTGGCGGCTGTGCACCGGCAACAGCCGCGCGTTCGCCAAGAGCCACGCCCTGTGGATCGCCCGGCACGACACCTCGCGGCCGGGGAAGCTGCCGGGCGGGTGGCGGTACTGGACGTTCTGGCAGTTCGGCACCCGGGGCCGGCTGCCGGGTGACCAGAATCTCTTCAACGGCTCCACCGCCCGGCTGCGGACCTTCGCGCGCGGCTGGTAGCCAAGGCGCACCTGGGACACGGGAGCCGAGCGGAACCCCGACCCCCCTCTCTGGACACCCCCACGCCCGCCTCAGTTCATCTTCCGTTCACCCAGGTTGCCTACGGTCGTCCAGCCAATGACCTCGAACGATTGCCTGGGTAAATGGAAAGCTTCTCGCTGATCCTCGCGATAGTGGTGGTAACCGCTCTCGCGTTTGATTTCACGAACGGTTTCCACGACACCGCCAACGCGATGGCCACCACCATCTCCACAGGCGCCATGAAGCCCAAGATCGCGGTGGCGATGTCCGCCACGCTGAATCTGGTGGGCGCCTTCCTCTCCGTGGAGGTCGCCAACACGATCTCCAAGGGTCTCGTCGACGAGACCGGCATCCGTCCCGAGGTCATCTTCGCCGCGCTGGTCGGCGCGATCCTCTGGAACCTGGTGACCTGGCTGGTGGGCCTGCCCTCCAGTTCCTCGCACGCCCTGATGGGCGGTCTGATCGGCGCCACCGTCGCCTCCGCCGGCTTCGGCGCCGTGCACGGTGACGCCCTGGTCACCAAGGTGCTGCTCCCGGCGGTCGCCGCGCCGATCGTGGCGGGCGTCGCCTCGATGCTGGCCACCCGGTTCTCCTACGGCATCGGCGGCAAGGCCGAGGGCGAGGCCACCCGCAAGGGTTACCGCGCCGGCCAGATCGCGTCCGCCGGCCTGGTCTCCCTCGCGCACGGCACCAACGACGCCCAGAAGACGATGGGCATCATCACCCTCGCGCTGATCGCGGGCGGCTCCATCGCCCCGGGCTCGAACCCTCCCACCTGGGTCATCCTCTCCGCCGGCCTGGCCATCGCGCTCGGCACGTACATCGGCGGCTGGCGGATCATCCGCACCATGGGCAAGGGCCTGACGGACCTGGAGCCGCGCCAGGGCTTCGCCGCCCAGACCAGCGCCGCGACCGCCATCCTGGCCTCCTCCCACCTGGGCTTCTCCCTGTCCACCACGCACGTCGTCTCCGGCTCGGTGATGGGCGCGGGCCTCGGCCGCAAGGGCGGGGTGGTCCGCTGGTCCACCGCGACCCGCATGGTCGTCGCCTGGGTGCTCACCCTCCCGGCCGCCGCGCTGGTCGGCGCGGGCGCCGAGTCCGTCACCGATCTCGGTGACTGGGGCACCGCCGTGGTCGCCGTCTTCCTGGTCGCCGCGAGCGCCGCGATCTGGAAGATCTCCCGCCGCGAGGTCGTCGACCACACCAACGTCGTGGCCGGGGCCGAGGAGCCGGCCGGCGTGGTGACCGCCGCCATCGCCGCGGTGACCCCGCCCCCGGCGGGCATGATCACCGAGGACCTGACGGCCACGATCGCCTCCCCGGCCGCCACCGAGCCCGCGCCCGAGGCCGCCCCGCCGGCCGCGACCGTCTGACCCCGGCCCCACCGGTAACCAAGGAAGCAACCCCATGAAGATCGACTGGTCGGCCCTCGGCTCCGTCTTCGGCGCCAGCCTCGTGTTCACCGTGGGCCTGGTGGCCCTGTTCACCCTCGGCATCAACGGTCTGGCCCGGCGCGAGAAGGCCGCGGCCCAGGGCAACTCCGCCACCCTCGCCGTCACCGGCGCCTACGTCTGCTTCGCGGCCTGCGCGGCGGCGGTGGCGTACGGCATCTTCCTGATCGTCTCCAAGTCCTGACGGACCACCACGAACCAGGCAACACGAAGGCTCCCCTCCAGGCGTGACGGAGGGGAGCCTTCGCCATGCCCACGGGCCACGGGCGCCCCACGGTGTGGGGATCGGCACACTCTCCCCTCGCAGGTCAACGGCAAGTTGACGGCCGTTCCGGGCGCGTGGTGGACTGCCCAGGCCATGTACGGCGGCAGAAGAGGAAGCCGGTGCGAATCCGGCGCGGTCCCGCCACTGTCACCGGGGAAGAACCCCCGGGAGCCAGGAACTCTCACCGCCGAATCTCGTCGAACCAGGGCGCGGACACCCTGAGTGAGGACATCGATCGCCATGCCCGGCTGCCGAAGGACAAGGACCCGCACCAGGCCCGCTCCTGTACCCACGACCGGCTGAGCCGATGGGTGCCGACCGCACTTTCGCGTACGGCGCCGCCGCCGGTCTTCTCGGTGACCTGCTCCTCGGCGATCCCCGCCGCGGGCATCCGGTCGCCGCGTTCGGACGTGCGGCCGCTGCCGTGGACCGCGCGTTGTGGCACGACCACCGCGGCTGGGGCACCGTGCACACCGCCGTGTGCGCCGGTGGCGCCGTCGCGCTCGGCACGCTGGCCGCACGCGCCGTACGCCCCTCCCCCGCCGCCTCCGTCGCACTGACCGCCGCCGCCACCTGGGCGGTCGTAGGCGGTACGTCGCTCGCCCGGGAGGCCCGCACGATCGGGCGCGCCCTGGAGTCCGGTGACGTCGAGGCGGCGCGGGCGCGGCTGCCGCACCTGTGCGGCCGGGACCCGCAGGCGCTGGACGCCGACGGGATCGCCCGGGCCGTGGTCGAGTCGGTCGCCGAGAACACCTCCGACGCCGTCGTGGGCGCCCTGGTGTGGGGGGCCGTGGCCGGGGTGCCCGGGCTGCTGGGGTTCCGGGCCGTCAACACCCTGGACGCGATGGTCGGTCACAGGTCCCCCCGCTACCGGCGCTACGGCTGGGCCTCCGCCCGGCTCGACGACGTCGCCGGCTGGCCGGGGGCCCGGCTGACCGCCGTACTCGCCGCCGTGGCCGGACCCGACCCGCGCGGTGCCCTGCGGGCCTGGAAGGCCGACGCCCACCGGCACCCGAGCCCCAACGCGGGGCCCGTAGAGGCGTCGTTCGCGGGTGTGCTCGGCGTGCGCCTGGGCGGAACGCTCTCCTACGGCGGCCGCGTCGAGCACCGGCCCGTACTCAACGGGGAGACCGGCCGGGCCGTCCGGGTCACCGACATCGACCGGGCCGTACGGCTCTCCCGCGGCGTCGGCCTGCTCGCGCTCGGCACCACGGTCGCCGCGCGCCTCCTCGTCAAAGGTGTCGTCAAGGGTCTGAAGGGACGTGGGAAGTGAACGGGGGACTCCTCGTCGCCGGTACCACCTCCGACGCCGGCAAGAGCGTCGTGACCGCCGGGATCTGCCGGTGGCTGGTGCGTCAGGGCGTGAAGGTCGCGCCGTTCAAGGCGCAGAACATGTCGCTCAACTCCTTCGTGACCCGCGAGGGCGCGGAGATCGGGCGGGCGCAGGCCATGCAGGCCCAGGCGTGCCGGATCGAGCCGACCGCGCTGATGAACCCGGTGCTGCTCAAGCCGGGCGGCGAACAGAGCAGCCAGGTGGTACTGCTGGGCAGACCGGTGGGCGAGCTGAGCGCACGCGGGTACCACGGCGGACGGCAGCAGAGGCTCCTCGGCACGGTGCTGGACTGCCTCGCCGAGTTGCGGGGCACGTATGACGCGGTGATCTGTGAGGGGGCGGGCAGCCCGGCCGAGATCAATCTGCGGCGCACCGACATCGTGAACATGGGGATCGCGCGCAATGCGCGGCTGCCCGTGCTCGTCGTCGGCGACATCGACCGCGGGGGCGTCTTCGCGTCCTTCTTCGGGACCGTCGCGCTGCTCTCGCGGGAGGACCAGGAACTGGTCGCCGGGTTCCTGGTGAACAAGTTCCGGGGGGATGTCTCCCTGCTGAAGCCCGGTTTGGAGATGCTGTACGGCCTCACCGGGCGGCGGACGTACGGTGTGCTGCCGTTCCGGCACGGGCTCGGCATCGACGAGGAGGACGGGATGGGGGTCCCCCCGCGGGAGCGAAGCCGAGCGTGGGGGAGGGCGTCGCTGCGCGGCACCGTCCGCGAGCCCACCGAGACTCCGCCGGTCGGCGCGGACGTGCTGCGCGTCGCCGTGTGCGCGATTCCGCTGATGTCCAACTTCACCGACGTGGACGCGCTGGCCGCCGAACCGGGAGTCGTGGTGCGGTTCGTGGACCGCGCGGAGGAGCTGGCGGACGCGGACCTGGTCGTCATCCCGGGCACGCGCGGGACCGTACGGGCCCTGGAGTGGCTGCGGGAGCGGGGACTGGCGGACGCCGTCGTCCGCAGAGCCGCCGAAGGCCGCCCGGTACTCGGCATCTGCGGCGGCTTCCAGATCCTCGGCGAGCACATCGAGGACGAGGTCGAGTCACGTGCCGGGGCCGTCCCCGGGCTCGGCGTGCTGCCCGTGCGGGTGCGGTTCGCCCGCGAGAAGACCCTCACCCGACCGGCCGGCGAAGCCCTGGGCGAGCGGGTCGAGGGGTACGAGATCCACCACGGGGTGGCCGAAATCCTCGGCGGCGAGGCCTTCCTGGACGGCTGCCGGGTCGGCCGGACCTGGGGCACGCACTGGCACGGCTCGCTGGAGTCGGACGGCTTCCGGCGGGCCTTCCTGCGCGAGGTGGCGGCCGCCGCGGGCCGCCGCTTCGTGCCCGCGCCGGACACCTCCTTCGCCGCGCTGCGCGAGGAGCAGCTCGACCGGCTCGGCGACCTGATCGAACAGCACGCGGACACGGACGCGCTGTGGCGGCTCATCGAGTCGGGCGCGCCGCAAGGACTGCCTTTCATCGCACCGGGAGCGCCTGCATGAGCACAGTGTTGTTGTTGTCGACCGCCGACACGGATCTGCTGGCGGCCCGGGCCTCCGGCGCGGACTACCGCATCGGCAACCCGACGCGGGTGGACGCCGAGCAGGAGCTGCCGGGGCTGATCGAGGTCGCGGACCTCGCCGTCGTACGGCTGCTGGGCGGCAAGCGCGCCTGGGAGGACGGGCTCGCCGCGCTGAAGGCGGCCGGTATCCCGACCGTGCTGCTGGGCGGCGAGGCCGTACCGGACGCCGAGCTGATGGCCGAGTCGTCGGTGCCGGCCGGTGTGGTGGCGGAGGCACTGAGGTACCTGGTCGAGGGCGGGCCCGCGAACCTGCTGGAGCTGTCCCGGTTCCTTTCGGACACCGTGCTGCTGACCGGCGAGGGCTTCGAGGAGCCGTGCAGGATGCCGGAGTACGGCGTCCACGGTGATCGTGCTGTCGTCGACGGACGCCCCACCGTGGGCGTGCTCTTCTACCGGGCGCACGAGCTCAGCGGCAACACCGCCTTCGTGGACACCCTGTGCGACGCCATCGAGGCGAAGGGCGCCAACGCGCTTGCCCTGTACTGCGGTTCGCTGCGCGGCGCGGACGCCGGGCTGTACGAGCTGCTGGGGAAGGCCGACGCGCTGGTGGCCACCGTACTGGCGGCCGGCGGCACACACGCCTCGCAGGCCTCGGCGGGCGGTGACGAGGAGTCCTGGGACATCGGCGCGCTCGCCGACCTCGACATCCCCGTCCTGCAAGGGCTCTGCCTCACCTCCTCGCGGGCCGCGTGGGAGGAGTCGGACGCCGCCCTCTCCCCCATGGACGCGGCGATGCAGGTCGCGATCCCGGAGTTCGACGGCCGGCTGATCACCGTGCCGTTCTCCTTCAAGGAGCAGGGTCCGGACGAGGTCCCGGTGTACGTCGCCGACCCGGAGCGGGCCGCGCGGGTGGCCGGAATCGCCCTGCGGCACGCGCAGTTGAAGTACAAGCCGAACGCGGAGAAGCGCATCGCGCTGGTCTTCACCGCCTACCCGACGAAGCACTCCCGGGTCGGCAACGCGGTCGGTCTGGACACCCCCGCTTCGGCGGTGCGGGTGCTGGACGCGCTCAGGGACGCGGGGTACTCCCTCACCGCATACCCTGCCGGCGGCGACGAGTTGATCCACCGGCTGATCCAGGCCGGCGGCCACGACGTGGAGTGGCTGACGGAGGAGCAGCTGGCGGCGGCGCCCGCGCGGGTGCCGCTGGCCGACTACCGGGCCTGGTTCGAGAAGCTGGACCCGGACCTCAGGCAAGCCATGCTGGAGGCGTGGGGCGAGCCGCCGGGCAGCCTGTACGTCGACGGCGACGACATCGTGCTGGCGTCCCTCCGGTTCGGCAACGTCGTGGTGATGATCCAGCCGCCGCGCGGCTTCGGCGAGAACCCGATCGCGATCTACCACGACCCCGACATGCCGCCCTCGCACCACTACATGGCGGCCTACAGGTGGCTGGACAACAGCTTCGGCGCGGACGCGATCGTGCACATGGGCAAGCACGGCACGATGGAGTGGCTGCCGGGCAAGGGGCTGGGGCTGAGCGCCGGGTGCGCGCCGGACGCGGTCCTCGGCGACCTGCCGCTGATCTACCCGTTCATCGTCAACGACCCCGGCGAGGGCACCCAGGCCAAGCGGCGCGGGCACGCCACGGTGGTCGACCACCTGGTGCCGCCGATGGCCCGCGCCGACACCTACGGCGACCTGGCCAAGCTGGAGCAGCTGCTGGACGAGTACGCGCTCGTCTCGGACCTGGACCCGGCGAAGGCCCCGGCCGTCCGCGCCCAGATCTGGACGCTGGTCAAGGCGGCCGAGCTGCACCACGACCTGCATGTGGACGAGCAGCCGGACGACGAAGCGTTCGACGGGTTCGTCATGCACATCGACGGCTATCTGTGCGAGATCAAGGACGTGCAGATCCGCGACGGCCTGCACATCCTGGGCGGCGGCCCGGTCGGCGAGCCGCGCGTGAACTTGGTGCTCGCCGTGCTGCGCGCCTCGCAGGTGTGGGGCGGTCAGGCCAACGCGCTGCCGGGGCTCAGGGCCTCGCTCGCGGCCCATTTCGGGCTCGTCGAGAAGGAGTTGCTGGCCGAGCCCGGTGCTCCGGTGAAGGTCCCGGTCGAGCTGACGGATCTGGTCGAGGGCCCGTCCCGTACGGCCGCCGACGCCATCGACCTGCTGGAGCAGCTGTGCCGGCGCATCGCGGAGGGCATGGAGGAGCGCGGGTGGGCCACCGCCGAGAGCCGCGCCCTTGTCTCCGACGTCCTCGGCAGCGAACTGCCGGACGCTGTAGCGGTGTTGGAGTTCGCCTGCAACGAGGTGGTGCCCCGGCTGGCGAGGACCACCGACGAGATCGACCACATCCTCAAGGCACTTGACGGCGGTTACGTCCCGGCCGGTCCCTCCGGCTCCCCGACCCGTGGTCTCGTCAATGTCCTGCCGACCGGCCGCAACTTCTACTCGGTCGACCCCAAGGCCATTCCTTCCAGGCTGAGTTGGGAGGTCGGGCAGTTGCTCGCCGACTCTCTCGTGCAGCGGTATCTGCAGGACACCGGGGAGTACCCGAAGTCCGTCGGCCTGACGGTCTGGGGTACGTCCGCGATGCGCACCCAGGGCGACGACATCGCCGAGATCCTGGCGCTGCTGGGCTGCCGCCCCGTGTGGGACGACGCCTCGCGCCGGGTCACGGGCTTCGAGGTGGTTCCGCTGCAGGAGCTGGGGCGGCCGCGCATCGACGTGACGATCCGTATCTCCGGGTTCTTCCGGGACGCGTTCCCGCACGTCGTCGGCCTGCTCGACGACGCGGTACGCGCCGTGGCCGAGCTGGACGAGCCCGCCGGGAGCAACTTCGTGAAGGCGCACGCCGACGAGGACACCGCCGGTCACGGTGACCGGCGGCGCGCGACGGCCCGTATCTTCGGCTCCAAGCCGGGAGCGTACGGCGCCGGTCTGCTGCCGCTGATCGACGCCCGGAACTGGCGCAGCGACGCCGACCTGGCCGAGGTGTACGCCGTCTGGGGCGGTTACGCCTACGGGCGCGGGCTGGACGGGCGGGCGGCGCGCGGGGACATGGAGACCGCGTTCAAGCGGATCGCGGTCGCCGCGAAGAACGTCGACACCCGCGAGCACGACCTGGTCGACGCCGACGACTACTTCCAGTACCACGGCGGCATGGTCGCCATGGTCCGGCACCTGACCGGCGCCAACCCCGAGGCGTACGTCGGCGACTCTGCCGTACCCGACCAGGTGAAGACCCGCACGCTCGGCGAGGAGACCCACCGTGTCTTCCGGGCCCGCGTGGTCAACCCGCGCTGGATGGCGGCCATGCGCCGGCACGGCTACAAGGGCGCCTTCGAGATGGCGGCGACCGTGGACTACCTGTTCGGCTACGACGCCACCGCGGGCGTGGTCGACGACTGGATGTACGAGAAGCTCAGCGCGGAGTACGTCTTCGACCCGGAGAACCGGGACTTCATGAAGAAGTCCAACCCGTGGGCGCTGCGCGGCATCACCGAGCGGCTGCTGGAGGCGGCGGACCGTGGCCTGTGGGCGGAGCCGGACGCGGAGACGCTGGAGCGGCTGCGCGCCACCTACCTGGAGCTGGAAGGCGACTTGGAGGGCGACGACCAGTGACGACCCCCTTCCCTTTTACGGCCGTTGTCGGTCAGGACGACCTGCGGCTCGCGCTGCTGCTGAACGCCGTGTCCCCGGCGGTCGGCGGTGTGCTGGTGCGCGGCGAGAAGGGCACGGCCAAGTCGACGGCGGTGCGTGCCCTGTCGGCGCTGCTGCCGGAGGTCCCCGTGGTGCCGGGCTGCCGGTTCTCCTGTGACCCGGCAGCAGCCCCGGACGCGTCCTGCCCGGACGGGCCGCACGAGCCGGGGCGCGGTACGGCGCGCCCGGCCCGGATGGTCGAACTCCCCGTCGGCGCCTCCGAGGACCGGCTGGTCGGTGCCCTGGACATCGAGCGTGCGCTCGCCGAGGGCGTGAAGGCGTTCGAGCCGGGCCTGCTGGCCGACGCGCACCGCGGGATCCTGTACGTCGACGAGGTCAACCTGCTCCACGACCACCTGGTCGACCTGCTGCTGGACGCGGCGGCGATGGGTGCCTCGTACGTGGAGCGCGAGGGCGTCTCCGTGCGGCACGCGGCCCGTTTCCTGCTCGTCGGCACGATGAACCCCGAAGAGGGCGAGCTGCGGCCGCAGTTGCTGGACCGGTTCGGGCTGACCGTGGAGGTCGCGGCCTCGCGGGAGCCCGAACAGCGGGTCGAGGTGGTGCGGCGCCGGCTGGCGTACGACGACGATCCGGCCGGCTTTGCCGCCCGGTGGGCCGAGGAGGAGGCCGCCGTACGTCACCGGATCATCACGGCAAGGGAGTTGCTGCCGCAGGTGCGGCTGGGCGACGGGGCGCTGCGGCAGATCGCGGCGACCTGCGCGGCCTTCGAGGTGGACGGCATGCGCGCCGACATCGTGATGGCGCGTACGGCGACCGCGCTGGCCGCGTGGGCCGGGCGGACCGACGTGCTCGCCGAGGACGTGCGGCAGGCGGCGCTGCTGGCGCTGCCGCACCGCAGGCGCCGTAACCCGTTCGACGCGCCGGGCCTGGACGAGGACAAGCTGGACGAGACGATGGAGCAGTTCTCCGGCGAGGACGAGGGCGAGGACGACCCCGATCCCGACGGTCCCGGTGGCGGCGGTGGCCGGCCTGCGCCCGACAGCGGCCCCCAGGGCGACGGGGACACCGCCGCGCGGCCCGAGGCCGGTGAGGGCGGGGAACCGCAGGCCTCCGGCGCCCGGGAGCAGTCGGCCGTACGGGCCGCCGAGCCGTTCCGGACCAAGGTGCTGAGCGTGCCCGGGATCGGGGAGGGTGCCGCGGGCCGTCGGTCGCGGGCGCGCACCGAGCACGGGCGGACGACCGGGGCACGGCGGCCCCGGGGTGCGCTGTCCAAGCTGCACCTGGCCGCCACCGTGCAGGCGGCGGCCCCGCACCAGCGGGCGCGCGGCCGGTCGGGGCCGGGGCTGGTGATCCGCCGGGACGATCTGCGGCAGGCGACCCGGGAGGGGCGCGAGGGCAACCTCGTGCTGTTCGTCGTGGACGCCTCCGGGTCGATGGCGGCACGGCAGCGCATGGGTGCCGTGAAGGGTGCCGTGCTGTCGCTGCTGCTGGACGCCTACCAGCGGCGGGACAAGGTGGGCCTGGTGACCTTCCGGGGGTCGGCCGCGGAGGTCGCGCTGCCGCCGACCTCCTCCGTGGATGCGGCGGCGGCCCGGCTGGAGTCGCTGCCGACCGGTGGCCGTACGCCGCTCGCGGCCGGACTGCTCAAGGCGCACGAGGTGCTGCGCGTGGAGCGGCTGCGGGATCCGGCACGGCGGGCCCTTGTGGTCGTCGTGACCGACGGGCGGGCCACCGGTGGCCCGGAGCCGGTCGCGCTGGCCGGTCGGGCGGCACGGCTGTTCGCGGCCGGGGGGGTCGCGTCGGTGGTCGTGGACTGCGAGTCGGGTCCGGTGCGGCTCGGGCTCGCCGGACAGCTCGCGGGTGAGCTGGGCGGTACGGCGGTGACGCTCGACGAGTTGCGGGCGGATTCGATCGCCGGGCTGGTGAAGGACGTACAGAGGAGGGCCGCGTAATGCCGCAGGGACAGCCGAGTGTGGTACCGGACGACGGCCTGACGACTCGTCAGCGTCGCAACCGGCCGCTGGTCGTCGTGCACACGGGCGTCGGCAAGGGCAAGTCCACCGCCGCGTTCGGGCTCGCGCTGCGCGCCTGGAACCAGGGCTGGCCGATCGGGGTGTTCCAGTTCGTCAAGTCCGCGAAGTGGAAGGTCGGCGAGGAGAACGCCCTGCGGGTGCTCGGCGCCTCCGGCGAGGGCGGCAGCGTCGACTGGCACAAGATGGGCGAGGGCTGGTCGTGGGTCCAGCGGGACGCCCAGATGGACAACGAGGAGAAGGCCCGGGAGGGCTGGGAGCAGGTCAAGCGCGACCTGGCCGCCGAGACCTATCGGCTGTACGTGCTGGACGAGTTCGCCTACCCCCTGCACTGGGGGTGGGTGGACACCGATGAGGTGGTGGACGTGCTGCGGAACCGGCCCGGTACGCAGCATGTGGTGATCACCGGGCGGAACGCGCCGGAGAAGCTGGTCGACTTCGCCGACCTCGTCACCGACATGTCCAAGGTCAAGCACCCCATGGACGTGGGCCAGAAGGGCCAGAAGGGCATCGAGTGGTGACGTCGTCGGTGCCTCGGCTGATCATCGCCGCGCCCTCCTCGGGCAGCGGCAAGACCACCGTCGCCACGGGGCTGATGGCCGCGTTCGCCGCGCGGGGGCTCGCCGTGTCCCCGCACAAGGTCGGGCCGGACTACATCGACCCCGGGTACCACGCGCTCGCGACCGGGCGGGTGGGGCGCAACCTGGACGCGTACCTGTGCGGGCCGGAGCTGGTCGCTCCGCTGTTCCTGCACGGGGCGCGGGGGTGTGACATCGCCGTGGTCGAGGGTGTGATGGGGCTGTACGACGGGGCGGCGGGCGAGGGTGAACTCGCGTCCACCGCGCATGTCGCCAAGCTGCTCAGGGCACCGGTGGTGCTGGTCGTCGACGCTTCGTCGCAGTCGCGGTCGGTGGCGGCGCTGGTGCACGGGTTCGCCTCCTGGGATCCCCAGGTGCAGGTCGGGGGCGTGATCCTGAACAAGGTCGCGTCCGACCGGCATGAGGAGCTGCTGCGGGAGGCGCTGGACTCGGCGGGGGTACCGGTGCTGGGTGCCCTGCGGCGGGCCGAGC
The DNA here is from genome assembly GCF_053611725.1 of Streptomyces sp. NPDC054783. Classification (NCBI taxonomy): domain Bacteria; kingdom Bacillati; phylum Actinomycetota; class Actinomycetes; order Kitasatosporales; family Streptomycetaceae; genus Streptomyces; species Streptomyces sp. NPDC054783. The sequence goes on from NZ_JBSHAY010000024.1 coordinate 62,603, forward strand.
AGGTGTCGACGCCTTCTCGGCACCTGGGGTTGGTGCCGGTTGCGGAGCGGGGCGCTGCGGCGGTGGAGGCTGTGGCCTCGATGGCGGTGCAGGTGGGTCAGGGGTGTGACCTGGACGCCCTCGAAACGCTTGCCCGTACTGCAGGCGCCCTCCCAGGGGGCCCCGCCCCCTGGACCCCCGCCTCGGCCACCCACCACCCGAAACCGTCGGCTGAAAGGCGAGCGCCCGTGGTCGCCGTAGCCGGTGGGTCCGCGTTCACCTTCTCCTATGCCGAGCACACCGAGCTGCTCACCGCCGCCGGTGCCGAGGTCGTCACCTTCGATCCGCTCCGTGATGAGCAACTCCCGGACGATGCCGCCGGGTTGGTCATCGGCGGTGGTTTCCCCGAGGTCTACGCCGCCGAGCTGTCGGCCAACGAGCCGCTGCGGAAAGCGATTGCCGAGCTGGCGCTGAGCGGTGCCCCGGTGGCAGCCGAATGCGCCGGGCTGCTCTACCTCTGCCGGGAGCTGGACGGGCAGCCGATGTGCGGCGTGCTGGACGCCACCGCGCGGATGACGGAACGGCTGACGCTCGGCTACCGGGACGCCGTGGCGGTCGGGGACAGTGTGCTGGCCGCCACGGGGACGCGGATGCGGGGGCACGAGTTCCATCGGACCGTCGTCGAGCCCGGCGCCGGGGCTGCTCCGGCGTGGGGTGTGCGGGCGCCCGTGCGGCGGGTCGAAGGTTTCGTACAGCACGGCGTGCACGCGAGTTATCTGCACACGCACTGGGCGTCCGAGCCCGGTGTCGCCCGTCGGTTCGTGGAGAGGTGCCTGACGTCATGAGCAGCAGGCTGGTCGGAGTCGGGGTCGGTCCCGGTGATCCGGAGCTGGTGACCGTCAAGGGGGTCAACGCCCTGCGGGCCGCCGATGTCGTCGTCGTACCCGTGATGGACACGGGGGAGCGGGGCCGGGCCGAGGCGACCGTGTTGCACTACGTGCCCGAGGACAAGGTCGTCCGGGTGGTGTTCGCGCTGAACGAGCGGACGGACCGGGCGCGCCGGGAGGCCGCCTGGGACGCGGCGGGTGCCGCGGTCGCCGGGCTGCTGGAGCGGCACGGGTCGGTCGCCTTCGCCACCATCGGCGATCCCAACGTGTACTCGACGTTCACGTATCTCGCGCAGACGATCGCCGGGCTGGTGCCCGGTGTCGTCGTGGAGACCGTGCCCGGGATCACCGCCATGCAGGATCTGGCGGCCCGGTCCGGTGCCGTGCTGACCGAGGGCACCGAGCCGCTGACGCTGGTGCCGGTGACCGCGGGGTCCGCCGTGCTCAAGGAGGCACTGGCCGGGCCCGGGACCGTCGTCGCGTACAAGTTCGGGCGGCAGGCCGCCGAGGTCGCCGAGGCGCTGAAGGAGAACGGGCGGCTGGCGGACGCCGTGTGGGGATCGGCGCTGGGGCTGCCGGAGGAGTCGGTACGGCCGGCCGCCGAGCTGGACGGGACGCCGTTGCCGTACCTGTCGACGCTGATCGCGCCCCCACGGCGGGACGGCGGACGGGGCGGAAAGCTGTGAAGCGACCGGGCCGGCCGGCCGGGACGGCGGCCACCGAAGACACCGGCCACCCGTCACCGGTCCGTTCAGCCGCCGGAGAGGCCGACCACCAGCCAGATGAACGCCGCGCCCGCCACCGTGCACAGCAGGGTGGAGCGCGCGGGGTGCTCGTGGTGGGCCTCGGGCAGGATCTCGGCGGCGGCGAGATAGAGCAGGACGCCGCCGAAGAGGCCCAGGTAGCCGCCGAGCGCCGCCTCGGGGATGTGGAGGAAAGCGGTCGACAGCGCGCCCAGCACGGGTGCGCAGGCGTCGGCCACCAGCATGGCGATCGCCCGGCGGCGGGCGTTGCCGTACAGGCTCGTGATGGTGAAGGTGTTGAAGCCGTCGGCGAAGTCGTGCGCGATCACGGCGAGCGCCACGGCCGCGCCCATGCCGCCGCCCACCTGGAAGGCCGCGCCGATGGCCACGCCGTCCATCGCGCTGTGGCCCACCATCGCGGCGGCCGCCACGAGGCCCACCTCGGGCGCCCGGTGGTTGTGCCCCTCGGCGCCGCCGTGCGCGGCCTGGCGGGCGGCCAGGGTGCGCTCCACCAGGTGGGCCAGGAGAAAGCCGGCCACGAACAGCAGCAGGGCGGCGGGTACGCCGAAGATCTCGCGGCCGGCCGTGTGCAGCGCCTCCGGCAGCAGGTCCAGGCCGACCACACCCAGCATCAGGCCGCCGGCGAGTCCCAGGACGAGATGGCGCCGGTCGGTCACGCGCTGTGCCGTCCAGCCGCCGGCCAGCGTCATCAGGAACGCGCCGAGCGCGACGAAGACCGCCATAGGCCCTTGCTATCCGATGGAGGCGCCTTCGCGCACATCCGGCACCGATCACACCCTGCCAGACCCTGACATTTCACCCACTTTTGATGTGTGTTTCCCGTACGAGAGGACCCTTCCCATGGCCGATGCCCCCACCGGCAAGGTGACGTTCGTCGGTGCCGGCCCCGGCGCCGCCGATCTGCTGACGTTCCGCGCCGCGCGCGCCATCGCGGAGGCGGACGTGGTGATCTGGGCGGCGAGCCTGGTGCAGGCGGAGGTCCTCGAGCACGCGCGCGAGGACGCGGAGATCCTGGACTCGGCGACCATGCCCCTGGAGGAGGTCGTCGCCGTCTACCGGCGCGCCCACGCCGAGGGGCTGAGGGTCGCACGCATCCACTCCGGCGACCCGGCGCTGTGGGGCGGCACGCAGGAGCAGCTGGACCGCTGCGCGCAGATCGGGATCGGCACAGAGGTCGTACCCGGGGTCTCGTCCTTCTCCGCCGTCGCCGCCCTCGCGCAGCGCGAGCTGACCATTCCCGAGGTCGCGCAGTCCGTCGTCCTCACGCGGCTTGGCGGCGGCAAGACGCCGATGCCGCCCGGGGAAGAGGTACGGGAGTTCGCCCGGCACGGTACGACGATGGCGATCTTCCTCTCCGCCGCCCGCAGCGGGCAGCTGGTGCGCGAGCTGCTGGAGGGCGGCTACCCGACGGACACCCCGGTCGTCGTCGCCCATCAGGTGACCTGGCCGGAGGAACTGGTCGTGCGGTGCACGGTCGGCACACTGGAGGAGACGGTCAAGGAGCACAGGCTCTGGAAGCACACGCTCTTCCTGGTCGGCCCGGCGCTGGACGCGCACGGCACCCGCTCGCACCTGTACCACCCGGGGCACTTCCACGGCTACCGCAAGGCCGACCCGGAGGCCCGGCGGGCCCTGCGCGAGCAGAGGGCGAAGAGTTGATCACGGTCGTCGGCACGGGGACGGGCGCGCCGGTCGCCGAGGACGTCCTCGCGGGGGCCGCGCTGGTGGTCGGCGGGCGCCGGCACCTGGACGCGGTACGGCTGCCCGAGGGGGCCGAGCGGGTCGCACTCGGGCCGCTGGCGCCCGCCATGGACACGATCGCCGGGTATGTCGACAAAGAGCTTCCGGTGGTGGTGCTGGCCTCCGGCGACCCGGGGTTCTTCGGGATCGTGCGGGTGCTGGCCGAGCGGTTCGGGTCGCGGCTGCTGGATGTGCGGCCCGGGGTCTCGTCCGTCGCCGCCGCGTTCGCGCGGGCGGGGCTGCCGTGGGACGACGCCGTGGTCGTCAGCGCGCACGGCCGGGAGCTGCGTACGGCGGTCAACGTGTGCCGGGCGCGGCCGAAGGTGGCGGTGCTGACGGGGCCGGGCGCGGGGCCGTCGGAACTGGGGGCGGCGCTGCTGCACGAGCCGCGGAAGCCGGGGCGTGTCCTCGTCGTCGCCTCCGCCCTCGGCTCCGCGGACGAGCGTGTCGAGCGGGTCACGCCCGCCGAGGCCGCCGCCCGGGACTGGGGTACGGCGGTGAGCGTGGTGCTGTGTCTGGACGAGGCGCGGGCGCTCGGGCCGGTGCGCACGGTCGCCGGGGTGCCCGCGCGGCCTGCGCAGTGGGCCCTGGCCGAGGGCGGGTTCGCCCACCGCGACTCGATGATCACCAAGTTCGAGGTGCGCGCGCTGGCCCTGGCCCGGCTGGGGCCGGGGCTGGGCGACCTGGTGTGGGACGTGGGCGCCGGCTCGGGCTCGGTGGCGGTGGAGTGCGCGCGGCTCGGCGCGGCCGTCGTCGCCGTGGAGAAGGCGGCCGACGGGGTGGAGCGGATCCGCGCCAACGCGCACGCCCACGGCGTCGACGTGGACGTGGTGCACGGCTCGGCGCCGGACGTGCTGGCCGGACTCGCCGACGATCCCGACGCCGTGTTCGTCGGCGGCGGGGGGCGCGAACTGCCCGCCGTCGTCACCGCGTGCGCCCGGCGGGCCCGGCGTACGGTCGTCGTCGCCATGGCCGCCCTCGACCGGGTGCCGGCGGCGCGCGAGGCGCTCACGGCCGCCGGGTTCACCTGCGACGGGGTGCTGTTGCAGTCCTCGCGCCTGGCGCCGCTGCCGGGGGATGTTACCCGGCTCGCGGCGACCAATCCTGTCTTTCTGCTCTGGGGTGTCAGAAATGTCGGAACCCCGGTGCCTAGTGAAGGAGTTCTCGAGTGATCGGCCTGATTTCCGCCACCGCGGCGGGGGCGGCGGCACGGGACCGGCTGGCCGCGGCCTGGCCGGACCGGACGCGGGTGTACGAGGGGCCCGTCGGGGAGGCGGTGCGGACCGCGTTCGCCGAGTGCGAGCAGCTGGTGTGCTTCCTGGCGACGGGCGCGGTGGTACGGCTGCTCGCGCCGCTGCTCGACGACAAGGCGGCCGACCCCGGTGTGGTGTGCGTGGACGAGGGCGGCCGGTTCGCGGTGTCGCTGCTCGGCGGCCACGGCGGCGGCGCCAACGAACTTGCCCGGGAGGTCGGCGAGTTGCTGGGCGCCCAGCCGGTGGTGACGACCGCGACGGACGCGGTCGGGCTGGCCGGCCTGGACACGCTGGGGCTGCCGTACGAGGGCTCGGTCGCGACCGTGTCGCGCGCCCTGCTGGACGGTGAACCGGTCGCGCTGGAGGCCGAGTCGGCCTGGCCGCTGCCGCCGCTGCCGACCTCGCCGCAGGGCGCGTACACGATCCGGCTCACCGACCGGGACGTCGCACCCGGCGAGCGCGAGGTGCTGCTGAGGCCGCCGTCGCTGGTGGTCGGGGTCGGCGCGTCCCGGGGCGCTCCGGTGGAGGAGGTCCTCGGGCTGGTCGAGGGGGCGCTGCGCGAGGCGGGGCTGTCACCGAGGTCCGTGGCCGAACTCGCCACGGTGGACGCCAAGTCGGAGGAGCCGGGCATCGTGGCCGCCGCCGGGCGGCTGGGGGTGCCGCTGGTGACGTACTCCGCCGAGGAGCTGGCCGCCGTCGAGGTGCCCCATCCGTCCCACGCACCGCTCGCGGCCGTCGGCACCCCGTCGGTCGCCGAGGCGGCGGCTCTGGTGCGCGGTGGTGAACTCCTCGTGCCCAAGCGGAAGTCGGTGCGGGAGGACGGGCAGCCCGCGATGGCGACCTGTGCCGTCGTACGGCGTCCGGGGCGCGGGCGGCTCGCGGTGGTCGGGCTCGGACCCGGCGCCCGGGACCTGCTGACCCCGCGCGCGGCGGCGGAGCTGCGCCGGGCCTCGGTGCTGGTCGGGCTGGACCAGTACGTGGACCAGATCCGCGATCTGCTGCGGCCCGGCACCCGGGTGCTGGAGTCGGGGCTGGGCGCCGAGGAGGAGCGGGCGCGTACGGCGGTCGCCGAGGCCCGCGAGGGGCATGCGGTCGCGCTGATCGGCAGCGGGGACGCGGGCGTGTACGCCATGGCGTCCCCGGCGCTCGCCGAGGCCTCCGACGACATCGACGTGGTCGGGGTGCCCGGGGTGACGGCCGCGCTGGCCGCCGGGGCGGTCCTGGGCGCGCCGCTGGGCCACGACCACGTGTCCATCAGCCTGTCCGACCTGCACACGCCGTGGGAGGTCATCGAGCGGCGGGTGCGGGCGGCGGCCGAGGCGGACATCGTGGTGACCTTCTACAACCCGCGCTCCCGGGGCCGCGACTGGCAGCTGCCGAAGGCGCTCGCGATCCTCGCCGGGCACCGCGAGCCTGCGACGCCGGTGGGGGTCGTCCGCAACGCGTCCCGGCCGGACGAGTCCAGCCGGGTCACGACCCTCGCCGGGCTGGACCCGGCGACGGTCGACATGATGACGGTCGTCACCGTGGGCAATACGGCCACCCGGATCATCGCGGGACGCATGGTGACCCCGCGCGGCTACCGCTGGCAGGAACGCACCCAGGAGGGCGCCCGGTGAACCCCGTGGCCCGTGTGGTCCATCCGATCGAGCAGGAGTCCTTCCGGCGGCTGCGCGCCCGCCTGGACACCTCGCACTTCCCGCCGCTGACCCGGGCGGTGGTGGAGCGGGTCATCCACTCCGCCGCCGACCTGGAGTACGCGACCGATCTCGTCATGGACGAAGGCGACCTGGTGACGGCGCACGCCGCGCTGCACGCCGGGGCGCCGGTCGTCGTGGACGTGGAGATGGTCGCGGCCGGCATCACCCGCCGGGAGACCGTCTGCCGGCTGAAGGACGCCGGGGCCGGCCCGGGGCTGACCCGTTCGGCCCATGCCGTCCGGCTCGCCTATGAGCAGGTCGGGCCCGGCGCGCTGTGGGTGATCGGCTGTGCGCCGACCGCCCTGGAGGAGCTGCTCGCCCTGGACGCCTCCCCCGCGCTCGTCATCGGCCTGCCCGTCGGTTTCGTCGGCGCCGCCGAGTCCAAGGCCGCGTTGCGGATGAGCGGGCTGCCCGCCGTGAGCAACGTGTCCGAGAAGGGCGGCTCGGCGGTCGCCGCCGCCGCGCTCAACGCCCTGCTGTACCACCCCGTTTCGTCTGAGGAGACCTCGTGACCACCCCGCCCGCCCTGCTCATCGCCGGCCACGGCACCCGTGACGACGCCGGCGCCGAGGCGTTCCGCGACTTCGTACGGCAGTTGCAGCTCCGCTCCGACATGCCGGTCGCGGGCGGCTTCATCGAGCTGTCCGCGCCGCCGCTGGGCGAGGCCGTCGCCGGACTGGTGGCGCGGGGGGTACGGCGGTTCGCCACCGTGCCGCTGATGCTGGTGTCCGCCGGGCACGCCAAGGGTGACATCCCGGCCGCGCTGGCCCGCGAGAAGGAGCGGCACCCGGGCATCTCGTACACCTACGGCCGTCCGCTGGGCCCGCACCCGGCGCTGCTGAGCGTGCTGGAGCGGCGGCTGGACGACGCGCTGGGTTCCTCCGGGCGCAGCCCCGAGGACCGGGCCGATGTGACGGTGCTGCTGGTGGGCCGCGGTTCGACGGACCCCGACGCCAACGCCGAGGTGTTCAAGGCGGCACGGCTGCTGTGGGAGGGCCGTGGGTACGCCGGGGTGGAGACGGCGTTCGTGTCACTGGCGGCGCCGGACGTGCCGAGTGGACTGGACCGGTGCGCGGCGCTCGGGGCACGGCGGATCGTCGTACTCCCCTACTTCCTGTTCACCGGGATCCTGCCGGACCGGGTGCGGCAGCAGACCGAGGGGTGGGCGGCCGCGCACCCGGAGATCGAGGTGCGGTCGGCCGATGTCATCGGGCCCGAGCCGGAGCTGCTGGACCTGGTGCTGGAGCGGTACGAGGAGGCCGTCAAGGGCGATCTGCGCATGAACTGCGACTCGTGCGTGTACCGGATCGCGCTGCCGGGCTTCGAGGACAAGGTGGGGTTGCCGCAGCAGCCGCACTACCACCCGGACGACGACGGCCACCACGGCCACGGGCATCACCATCACGGGGGGCACTCGCACAGCCATGCGCACTGAGGGCAGGGGACCGGATCTGCGTCATCACGGGGACGCCGAGGTGCGGGACGACGGGGCCGCGCTGGTCGACCTCGCCGTCAACGTCCGTGCGGACACGCCCCCTTCGTGGCTGCGGGAGGAGATCGCCGGCTCGCTGTCGTCCCTCGCGGCCTACCCGGACGGGCGGGCCGCACGGGCGGCGGTGGCGGCGCGGCACGGGCTGCCGGTGGAGCGGGTGCTGCTGACGGCGGGCGCGGCGGAGGCGTTCGTCCTGCTCGCCCGCGCGCTGAAGGTACGGCAACCGGTCGTCGTGCACCCGCAGTTCACCGAGCCCGAGGCGGCGCTCAGGGACGCGGGGCACACCGTGGAGCGGGTGCTGCTGCGGGAGGAGGACGGGTTCCGGCTGGATCCGGCGGCGGTGCCGGAGGACGCCGATCTGGTGGTGATCGGAAATCCCACCAATCCGACGTCCGTGCTGCATCCGGCGGAAGCGATCGCCCGGCTCGCCCGGCCGGGGCGGGTGCTGGTGGTCGACGAGGCGTTCATGGACGCGGTGCCGGGTGAGCGGGCGGCGCTGGTCGGGCGGACCGATGTGCCGGGGCTGGTCGTGCTGCGCAGCCTCACCAAGACGTGGGGACTGGCCGGGCTGCGCATCGGGTATGTGCTGGCTCCCGCGGAGATCGTCGCCGAGCTGGAGCGGGCTCAGCCGTTGTGGCCGGTGTCGACGCCGGCGCTGGCCGCGGCCGAGGCGTGTGTCGCACCGCGGGCGCTGGCCGAGGCGGGGCATGCGGCACACCGCGTCGCGGCGGACCGGGCGCATCTGGTGGCCGGGTTGGCGGCTTTCGCCGACCGGGGTGTGCGGGTGGTGCAGCCTGCGGAAGGGCCGTTCGTGCTGGTCCGTATGCCGGGCGCCGCCGTGGTACGACACCGGTTGCGCGAGCTTGGTTATGCGGTGCGGCGGGGGGACACGTTTCCGGGGCTCGGGGAGGAATGGGTGCGGGTGGCCGTGCGGGACCGGGTGACCGTGAACGGCTTCCTGAAGGCACTGTCGGCCGTGCTTCCGTAGCCGGACCCGGCCAGCGGGTTCCGCTCCCTGCCCGGCGTGACGGCCGAGCGGGGAGCGGCACGGGGAAGTGGCGTCAGCTCTTGCGGCGTCGGGCCACCGTCACCGCTCCGGCGCCGAGCAGCACCAGCGCCAGCGCGCCGCCCGCGATGTACGGGGTCGCGGAGCTGCCGCCGGTCTCCGCGAGGTCCTGTCTGGCTCCCTGGGGCTTCACGTCGGCGGCCGGGTCGTGGCTCGGCACCGGGTGTCCGGTGGGCGGGGCCGTCGGGGACTCGCAGGTCGCCCTGGCCAGGGTGACCGTGCCCTCGACGTCGGCGACGTTGAGCTGGGGGTACCCCCGGACGGAGTCTGCGGGAGGGTTGACGGAGACCTTGAGTTCGAGGGCGGTGGCGGCGGCCGTGCGGGTCGTGGTGCTGCGCTGGGCGAGGTCGAGGCGGACCTCGCCGACGCCGGGCACCTTGACCTCGGTCGGGCCACCGGCGGTGAGGGTGACGCGCTTGCCGAGGACGGTGACGGCGCCGAGGACGTTCGCGGAGGCGGCCGGTGCCCTGCCGGCCTCGCAGGTCGCGTCGGCGGTGACCGTGCCGACCTCGATCAGGGACAGCAGGGGCAAGCCGGGGACGTGCAGCCTGGCGTGGACGAGCCGGACCGAGCCCTCGGCGCGCCGGGCGGTCACGGTGGCCTTCGCCGAGGCGGCCTCCGCGCCGAGGACCGTGAACGGCTTGCCGCCGGCCACGCCGTCGAGCCGGGCGGTCAGAGCTGTCCTGTCGGCGCTCCGCGGTGCCTGGACCTCGTTGAGGGAGACCGCGAGCGGGACGTCGACGGTCTTGTTGAGCAGGGACACGTCGAGCCCGGTGCGCAGGACGACGGCGGAGGCGCGACCGTGGTCGGTGGTCGCGTGCGCGGCGCCCGCGCCCAGGGCCGCGGGAGCCGTGGCCAGGGCGGTGACCGTCGCCACGGTGGCGAGACGGCGTGCGGGCATACGGAAGTTGTTGCTGTTCAAGGCGGTGGGACCCCCAGTGGGAACATGCTTGGGACCCGTCAACCTTGTACGCACTGTGGGTGAACGGTCAGCGATCCTGGGTTACTTCACTCAAACGTGGATTCCCCGCATGCCGATTCGAATCACCGGGCACAGACGTTCCCGTAGCCCCCGGCCGCTACTCGACCACGATCCCGTTCAGCACCACCCGGCGCGGCGCCGCCAGCACCCGGACGTCGGCGCGCGGGTCGCTCTCGTACACCACCAGGTCGGCCGGGGCGCCCTCCTCCAGGCCGGGGCGGCCGAGCCAGGCGCGGGCGCCCCAGCTGGTCGCGGACAGGGCCTGGACCGGCGGGATGCCCGCGGTGACCAGCTCGGCGACCTCCTCCGCGACCAGGCCGTGGGCCAGCGAGCCGCCGGCGTCCGTGCCGACGAACACCGGGATCCCGGCGTCGTAGGCGCCGCGCACGGTGTCGTAGCGGCGCTCGTGCAGCCTGCGCATGTGCGCGGACCAGCGCGGGAACCTGGTGTCGCCGCCGGCTGCGAGCCGTGGGAAGGTGGCGATGTTGACGAGGGTGGGGACGATCGCGACCCCGCGCTCGGCGAAGAGGGGGATCAGGTCGTCGGTCAGGCCGGTCGCGTGCTCGATGCAGTCGATGCCCGACTCGACCAGGTCGCGCAGGGAGCTCCCGGCGAAGCAGTGCGCGGTGACGCGGGCGCCGAGCCGGTGGGCCTCGGCGATGGCCGCCTCCACCGCCCCGCGGGGCCAGCAGGGGGCGAGGTCGCCGAGGTCGCGGTCGATCCAGTCGCCGACCAGCTTGACCCAGCCGTCGCCGCGCCGGGCCTCCTGGGCGACGTAGGCGACCAGGTCGTCCGGTTCGATCTCCCAGGCGAAGTTGCGGATGTAGCGGCGGGTGCGCGCGATGTGCCGGCCGGCCCGGACGATCTTCGGCAGGTCCTCGCGGTCGTCGACCCAGCGCGTGTCGGAGGGCGAGCCGGCGTCCCGGATCAGCAGGGTGCCCGCCTCCCGGTCGGTGAGCGCCTGCTTCTCGGCGGTGGCGGCGTCGACCGGGCCCTCCGCGCCGAGGCCCACATGGCAGTGCGCGTCGACCAGGCCGGGCAGCGCCCAGCCCTCGACGGTACGGACGTCCCGGGCTCCGGCGGGGCGGTCGTAGGTCACCCGGCCCCCGACCACCCACAGCTCGTCGCGGACGTCCTCGGGTCCGACGAGGACCCTCCCCTTCACGTGCAGCACGGCGCCATCGCTCATGTACTGCACCTTAATGAGCTACTGCTCGGGCCCGCCCACCTGGTCCGGGATCTCCTCCTCGACCTCGGCCATCGCCGGGTCGAGCAGGCGGGAGAGGAAGTGGCGGGTGCGCTCGTGCCGCGGGTCGCCGATGACCTGCTCGGGGCTGCCGTCCTCGACGATCACGCCGCCGTCCATGAAGACGACCCGGTCGGCGACCTCGCGGGCGAAGGTCATCTCGTGGGTGACGACCATCATCGTCATGCCCTCGCGGGCGAGCATGCGCATGACGGCGAGGACGTCGCCGACGAGTTCCGGGTCGAGGGCGGACGTCGGCTCGTCGAAGAGCATGACCTCCGGGCCCATCGCCAGCGCCCGGGCGATCGCCACACGCTGCTGCTGGCCGCCGGAGAGGGAGGAGGGGTAGGCCTCCGCCTTCTCGGCCAGGCCGACGCGGGCCAGGTTCTCGGCGGCGATCTTCGCGGCCTTCGCCTTGTCCCGCCCGAGCACCCTGCGCTGCGGCAGCGTGAGGTTCTCGGTGACGCTGAGGTGCGGGAAGAGGTTGAACTGCTGGAAGACCATGCCGATCCGGCGGCGTACGGCGTCGATGTCGACGTCCGGGTCGGTCAGTTCGGTGCCGCCGACGAAGACCTGGCCCTCGGTGGGCTCCTCCAGCAGGTTCGCACAGCGCAGCAGCGTGGACTTGCCGGAGCCGGAGGGGCCGATGACGCAGACGACCTCGCCCTGGTTGATCTCCAGGTCGATGCCGCGCAGGACGTGGTTGTCGCCGAAGGACTTGTGCAGGTCCCGGACGCGGATCTCGGGGCGGGTCACTTGATCTCCTTCTGGGCCTTGGCCTCCAGACGGCGGGCGACGAAGCCGAGCGGGATGGTGACCAGCAGGTAGCACAGGCCCGCGACCAGGATCGGCGTGGAGTTGGCGGTCGTACTGGCCAGGTCCCGGCCGAACTTGGACAGTTCGCGCTCCTCCAGGGTCACGCCGAGCAGCAGCACCAGGGAGGAGTCCTTGAAGAGCATGATCAGCTCGTTGGTGAGCGGCGGGAGGATGATCCGGAACGCCTGCGGGATGATGATGGAGATCATCGCCCTGGCCGGCGAGAAGCCCAGCGAACGCGCCGCCTCCATCTGCCCCTTGGGCACCGCCTGGATGCCGGCACGGAACGTCTCCGCCATGTAGGCGGCCCCGATGAGTCCGAGGCCGAGGGCGCCCTTGCCGTAGGTGCCGCCGGGGATCTCCGTGCCCGGGAAGGCCAGCGGGACGGCGACCGCGATGAAGACGAAGATCAGCAGGGCGGGCAGGCCGCGGAAGATCTCGATGTAGATGCCCGCCACCCAGCGGTACGGCCCCACGGAGGACAGCCGCATCAACGCGATGACCAGGCCGAGCACCAGTCCGAGGACGAAGCCGGACACCGTGAACAGGACGGTGTTCTTCAGCGCCAGCGTGATGACGTCCGGCCACATCTGCTTGGCGATGCCGCCCTGCGCGAACTGGTTCTGCAGCCGCCCCCAGTCCGCCGAGACCGCAATGGCGATCACGGCGGCGACGAAGACGACGTACTGGATGCCGCGCGACAGCCGACGCCGCTGGCGCCGCGTCAGCCCCTTCTTCCTCGGCTGGAGTCGTACGTCCGTATCGGTCATGAGGCGGCGGGAGAGGCCGCGGAGGCGTTGTACGGGCCGATCCACTGCTCGTAGATCTTCTTGTAGGTGCCGTCGGCCTTGGCGTCCTTCAGGGCCTTGTCGATGGCCTCGCGCAGCGCCGTGTTGCCCTTCTTGACCGTGAAGCCGTACTGCTCACCGGTCTTGAGGTTGTCGACGACCTTGAACTTGGCCGCGTTGGCCTTGTCCTTCAGCCAGCCCTGGACGACCGGGTAGTCGATGACGACGGCCTGGACCTGGCCGGTGCGCAGGCCGTTGAGGACCGCGTCGGAGGACTCGAAGGAGATCGGGTCGTAGCCCTTGCCCTTGACGTAGTCCTCGCCGGTGGTCTGCGCCTGGGCGCCGAGTTTCTTGCCCTTGGCCTTGACGTCGGCGAGGGAGTTGATGCCGCTGCTCTTGTCGACCAGGACGGCCTGGGTGGCCTCGAAGTACGGGTCGGAGAAGTCGACGTTCTTCTTGCGCTCGGGCGTGATCGTCATGCCGGCGGCGGCCAGGTCGCACTGGCCGGAGTTCAGGAAGGCGCCGGTCTTGAAGTTCTCGAACGGCGTGTCGACGATCTGCTGCTTGACGCCGAGGTTCTTGGCTACGAGGTCGATGAGGGAGACGTCGAAGCCCTGCACCTTGCCGTTGATCTCCGACTGGAACGGCGGGTAGGGCAGGTGGGTGCAGGTGGTCAGCTGACCGGCCTTGACGAGGTGGACCCCCTTGACGGTGGCACCGCCGCTCCCCCCGTTCGAGGAGCAGCCGGCCACGATGAGGACCAGCCCGGCGGTCGCGGTGGTGGCGGCCAGGAGTCGGGTCCGGCGTCCGAGGAGCGTTTTCATGGGGGGATCTTCTCTGTGGGGAAACTGTGGGTTCTGATTATAAGGAAGAGTTTGAGTCTCTCAAATTAAACCGATGGTTACGACGGCGTTGGACCTAAGATCGGTGGAGTTGCCCCCGGACATCGACCCCCGAGAACGAAGAGAGCGCCGCCGTGACCCACCCGTTCCTGGACCTGCCCCCGCTGAGCGCCGAACGCTTCGCCGCCATCGAGGACGGGGTGGCCCGGCTGCTGGACACCCGGCAGGACGTGCTGATCACGCAGGGCGAGGCGCTGCTGCCGCTGGAGGGCGCGATCCGCGCGGCGGCCGGTCCGGGCACGGTGGCCCTGAACGTGATCACGGGCCCCTACGGGCAGACCTTCGGCAACTGGCTCCGGGACGCGGGTGCGACCGTGTACGACCTCTCCGTGCCCTTCCACACGGCGGTGACCGCCGACCGGATCCGGGAGGCGTTCGCCGAGCACCCGGAGATCGACTTCGTGTCGCTGGTGCACGCCGAGGCGGCGACCGGCAACACCAACCCGGTCGCGGAGATCGGTGAGGCGGTACGGGAGCAGGGCGCGCTGTTCTACCTGGACGCGGTCGCCTCCGTGGGCGCGGAGCCGGTACTGCCGGACGCGTGGGGTGTGGACCTGTGCGTGATCGGCGCGCAGAAGGCGATGGGCGGCCCGGCGGGGGTGTCGGCGATCTCGGTGAGCGAGCGGGCGTGGGCCCGGATGGCGGCCAACCCCCACGCGCCGCGCCGCTCCTACCTGTCCCTGCTGGACTGGAAGGAGCGCTGGCTCGACGCCGGCCGCACGGCGCTGCCGCACGCTCCGGCGCAGCTGGAGATGCTGGCGCTGGAGGCCTGTCTGGAACGGATCGAGTCGGTGGGGCTGGATGCGGTGATGGACCGGCATCGCAGCGCGGCGCTGGCCGCGCGGGCGGGTGCGGTCGCCCTGGGCGGGGGCCTTGAGCCCTATGTGCACGAGGCCGCGGACGCGGCGCCGGTGGCTACGACGCTTCGGGTGCCGTCGGGGGTGGTGGCGTCGGAGGTGGTGGCTCGGGCGCTGGAGAGCGACGCGACGCTGCCGATCGCCGCCGGCGGCGGGGCGCTGGCCGAGGAGATGATCCGGGTCAACCATTACGGGCCGGACGCTTCGCCGGACACCGTGCGGAGGTGTCTGGCGGCGATCGCTGCGGCGCTCGGCGTCTGAGGTCTGCCGGGTACCGGTGTCAGTGGTCCGTGTCACCCTGCTCGCATGACCACACCACAGACGCCCCACACCCTCCCCGACGGCCGCCCCGTGCCCCTCCTGACGGGCCCCGAGCACCCCATGCTGGAGAGCTGGCTGGACTTTCACCGGGCCACGCTGGAGCTGAAGTGCCGGGGGCTGGACGACGCGCAGGTGCGACAGGCCTCCGCCGAGCCTTCGTCCCTGACGCTGCTCGGGCTCGTGCAGCACCTCGCCGAGGTCGAACGCACATGGTTCCAGCGGGTGTTGGCCGGGCTGGACGTGCCGCCGGTGTTCGAGGAGGAGACGGGGTACGTCCTCGATCCGCGGCGGGGGCTCGAAGAGGCGCTGGGCGCGTGGCGGCGGGAGGTCGCGCGTGGCCGGGAGCTGCTGGCCGGGCGGTCCCTGGAGGACACCGGGCGGATCGTGGACGAACCGATGACCGGCGTCGAGGTCAGTGTGCGCTGGGTGCTGATCCACCTCATCGAGGAGTACGCCCGGCACAACGGGCATGCCGACATTCTGCGTGAACGAATCGACGGGACCACCGGAGCCTGAATTCATTATTCAGTTCAGTTTCACAATTTCTGCCAATTCTCCCGGTGGTAGCTTCCCATCTTCTCCTGCCCGCTTTTTGCAAGCCTAAACGGGGAAGTTTCCTGGCGGTTTTTTGACGGTTTCCGCGGTGTGACACACTCCACAGCGCGACCGTTTTGACCCGATTTGATGCGGGTCAATCAGGGCATTTCGCCGCACCCTCTGTACAGCGCAGCGACAGCGGCCGTGCATTTCCTAATTCGCCTCGCTAAATTCGTGCCGCATGACTGCCGCACCCGCAGACCTGATCGTCGACCAGCCGGCGGTGACGGACGGAGCCACGCTCTGGCGTCTCGCCAAGGACTCGAAAACCCTCGATCTGAACTCTTCGTACAGCTATCTGCTGTGGTGCCGGGACTTCGCCGGCACCTCGGCGGTGGCGCGCGGTGCGGACGGGGAGCCGGTCGGTTTCGTCACCGGCTATGTGCGACCGGAGCGCCCCGGCACGCTGCTCGTCTGGCAGGTGGCCGTCGACTCCGCCCACCGGGGTCTCGGCATCGCCGCCGCGCTGCTGGACGGGCTGACGGCCCGGCTCGCCACCGAGCGCGGCATCACCGACGTGGAGACCACCATCACCCCGGGCAACACCGCCTCCGAGCGGCTGTTCACCTCGTTCGCCGCCCGGCACGGCGCGCGGCTGGAGCGCGAGGTGCTGTTCCCCGCCGAGCTGTTCCCGGACGGCCCGCACGATCCCGAAGTCCTCTACCGCATCGGCCCGTTGACCGACCCCACCGCCCACTGAGGAGCGATTCACCGTGACCATCACCCAGCCCGACCTCAGCGTCTTCGAGACCCTCGAGTCCGAGGTGCGCAGCTACTGCCGCGGCTGGCCCACGGTCTTCGACCGCGCGCAGGGCAGCCGGATGTTCGACGAGGACGGCCATGCCTACCTCGACTTCTTCGCAGGTGCCGGCTCACTCAACTACGGCCACAACAACCCGGTACTCAAACGGGCGTTGATCGACTATCTGTCCCGGGACGGGGTGACCCACGGCCTGGACATGTCGACCACGGCCAAGCGGTCCTTCCTGCAGACCTTCCAGGACCTGGTGCTGCGCCCGCGCGATCTGCCGTACAAGGTCATGTTCCCGGGGCCGACCGGCACCAACGCCGTGGAGTCGGCGCTGAAGCTGGCCCGCAAGGTGAAGTCGCGCGAGGCGATCGTGTCGTTCACCAACGCCTTCCACGGGATGTCCCTGGGCTCCCTCGCCGTCACCGGCAACGCCTTCAAGCGGGCCGGCGCCGGGATCCCGCTGGTGCACGGCACGCCGATGCCGTTCGACAACTACTTCGACGGCACGGTCGAGGACTTCCTGTGGTTCGAGCGGCTGCTGGAGGACCAGGGCTCCGGCCTGAACAAGCCCGCCGCGGTGATCGTGGAGACCGTGCAGGGCGAGGGCGGCATCAACGTGGCCCGGCCCGAGTGGCTGCGGGCGCTGAAGGAGCTGTGCGAGCGGCAGGACATGCTGCTGATCGTCGACGACATCCAGATGGGGTGCGGGCGGACGGGTGCCTTCTTCTCGTTCGAGGAGGCCGGGATCACGCCCGACATCGTCACCGTCTCCAAGTCGATCAGCGGCTACGGGCTGCCGATGTCGCTGTGCCTGTTCAAGCCGGAGCTGGACGTCTGGGAGCCGGGCGAGCACAACGGCACCTTCCGGGGCAACAACCCCGCGTTCGTCACCGCCACCGCGGCGCTGGAGGCGTACTGGACCGACGGCTCGGCCATGGAGAAGCAGACCCGCGCCCGCGGCGAGCAGGTCGAGCAGGCGCTGATCGCCATCACCGAGGAGAACCTCGCCGACGTCAAGGAGTACCGCGGCCGCGGGCTCGTGTGGGGCATGGAGTTCCACGACAAGGATCGTGCCTCGCGGATCGCGCGGCGGGCCTTCGAACTCGGGCTGCTCATCGAGACGTCCGGCCCGGAGGGTGAGGTCGTCAAGCTGCTGCCCGCCCTCACCATCACCCCCGACGAGCTGGACGAGGGCCTGAGCATCGTCGCCCGCGCCGTCCGCGAAACGGTCTGACCGACCGTCTGGTCACCCCCCTGATCAACCCCCTGATCAACCCTCTGATCAACCCGGAGAGAGAACACCACCGTGATCGTCCGATCGTTCAAGGACATCGAAGGCACCGACCGGCACATCAAGGCGAAGTCCGGTACCTGGGAGAGCAAGCGGATCGTCCTCGCCAAGGAGCGGGTCGGCTTCTCCCTGCACGAGACCATCCTGTACGCCGGCACCGAGACGTCGATGTGGTACGCCAACCACGTCGAGGCCGTCGTCTGCACCAAGGGCGAGGCCGAACTCACCGACCACGAGGCCGGGACGACGTACACCATCACGCCCGGCACCATGTACCTCCTCGACGGGCACGAGCGGCACACGCTGCGCGTCAAGGAGGACTTCCACTGCATCTGCGTGTTCAACCCGCCGGTGACCGGACGGGAGGACCACGACGAGAACGGCGTCTACCCGCTGCTCACCGAGCCCGAGGAGGTGTGAGAACCCATGACCACTGCCAGCGTCACCGATCTCTACCCGACCCGCGGCACCACCGAGGTGACCGTCCCGCGTCAGGACCCGGTCGTCTGGGGCTCCCCGGACACCCCGGGCCCGGTCCCCGCGGCCGACCTGCAGGCGTACGAGCGTGACGGCTTCCTCGCCGTCGACCAGCTGATCACCCCGGACGAGGTCGAGGTCTACAAGCGCGAGCTGGACCGGCTGGTCGCCGACCCGGCGATCCGCGCCGACGAGCGCTCCATCGTGGAGCCGAAGTCGAAGGAGATCCGCTCGGTCTTCGAGGTGCACCGGACCAGCGAGGTGTTCGCGAACCTGGTGCGCGATCCGCGGGTGGTCGGGCGCGCCCGGCAGATCCTCGGTTCGGACGTGTACGTCCACCAGTCCCGGATCAACGTCAAGCCCGGTTTCGGCGCGAGCGGCTTCTACTGGCACTCGGACTTCGAGACCTGGCACGCCGAGGACGGTCTGCCGAACATGCGCACGGTGTCGGTCTCGATCGCACTGACCGAGAACCACGACACCAACGGCGGTCTGATGATCATGCCGGGTTCGCACCGGACGTTCCTGGGCTGCGCCGGCGCCACGCCCAAGGACAACTACAAGAAGTCACTGCAGATGCAGGACGCGGGCACGCCCTCGGACGAGGCGCTGACCTCGCTGGCGGGCGAGCACGGCATCCGGCTGTTCACCGGCAAGGCCGGCTCGGCGACCTGGTTCGACTGCAACTGCATGCACGGCTCGGGCGACAACATCACGCCCTTCCCGCGCAGCAACGTCTTCATCGTGTTCAACAGCGTGGAGAACACGGCCGTCGAACCGTTCGCGGCTCCGGTGCGGCGGCCGGAGTTCATCGGGGCGCAGGACTTCACTCCGGTGAGGTAGCCGCCAGACGTACGGCTCCGGGCCGGGGCCTCCTCGTGTGGGACGGGGGGCTCCGGCCCGGTCATGCCGTCAGCCGGACAGCACGTCCAGCAGCCGGTCCACGTCCGCTTCCGTGTTGTAGAGGTGGAAGGACGCGCGCAGGTTGCCGGCCCGGTCGGAGACCTCGATGCCCGCGCGGCTCAACTCCGGCTGGCGCGCGCCCAGTCCGGGTACGGAGACGATGGCCGAGCCGGGGGCGGGCAGCGGTTCGTGACCGAGTGAGGCGAGTCCGGTGCGGAACCGGTCGGCCAGCGCGAGGTCGTGCGCCTGTACGGCGGTCACGCCCAGCTCCTCGATCAGGGCGAGCGACCGCGCCACCCCGGTGTAGGTGAACAGGGCCGGGCTGACGTCGAACCGCCGTGCGGAGTGGGCGAGTTCGGTCACCGGGCCGTAGCAGCTGTTCCACGGTTCCTCGGCCGCCACCCAGCCCGCCAGCAGCGGGGACAGCCCGCCGAAGTCCTCGGGGACGACGAGGAAGGCCGCCCCGTGCGGACCGAGCAGCCACTTGAAGGTGGTGGAGACGGTGAAGTCGTGGGCGCCGGCCTCCATCGGCAGCCAGCCGGCGGCCTGGGAGAAGTCGACGTAGGTGCGCGCACCGTGCGCGCGGGCCGCCCCGCGCAGGGCGGGCAGGTCGGCGATCCGCCCGTCGGCGGACTGCGCGGCGCTGACCGCGACCAGGGCGGTGCCGGGCCGGACCGACTCGGCGAGCCGTTCCAGCGGCACCGCGCGCACCTTGAGGTCGCCGCGCGCGTGGAACGGGTTGAGTACGGAGGTGAAGTCGTCCTCGGCGGTGAGGACTTCGGCGCCCGCGGGCAGCGAGGCGGCGATCAGCCCGGTCTGGGCGGAGACCGACGGGCCCGCCGCGACGCGGGTGACCGGCACTGCGGCCAGCCGGGCGAACGCGGCCCGGGCGACCTCCACGTCGTCGAACAGCGGGTCCAGTGGCCGGCCCTCGGCCCGGATGGCCACCGCCTCGTGCAGCGCGGCGACCGTACGGGCCGGGAGCAGGCCGCTGCTCGCGGTGTTCAGGTAGGTGTTCCTCGGGGCGAACTCGGCGCGGACGAGGTTGTCGAACGTCTCCGTGGTCTCCGTGTTCTTCATGGGTCCACTCTGCGGCCCGGTGAAGTCCCCGTCCATTGCGAATTCTTCCGTGGATCCGCTCAGGACTGCTTATACGTCCGCCCCGGCCTGCGGTTTCAGCCCTGCTGCGGCACCGCGCACCCGTCGGGCCCGCAGGCCGCCCCGTCCCCCTGGTCCGCCTGCTCGACCAGCTTCAGCGGCGAGTGCTCGCCCCAGGCCTGGGTCAGCGCCCGGGTGAAGACCTCGCCGGGCTGGGCGCCGGAGACGCCGTACTTGCGGTCGAGGACGAAGAAGGGCACGCCGGTCGCGCCGAGCTCGGCGGCCTCGCGCTCGTCGGCGCGGACCTCGTCGGCGTACGCGTCCGGGTCGGCGAGCACCGCACGGGCTGCCTCGGCGTCGAGACCGGCCGCCACGGCCAGCTCGACGAGCCGCTCGTCGCCCTCGGTGAAGACGGACCGCTCCTCGGCGAAGTTGGCCCGGTACAGGACCTGGATCAGCTCGTCCTGCCTGCCCTGCTCCTTGGCGAAGTGCAGCAGGCGGTGCATGTCGAAGGTGTTGCCGTGGTCGCGGCCCCGGGTGCGGTAGTCCAGGCCCTCGCCGGCGGCCTGGGCGCCGAGGTTGTCCTCGCCGGCCTGGGCCTGCGCCTCGCTCATGCCGTACTTCCTGGTCAGCATGGTGATCACCGGCTGGACGTCGCCCTTGGCGCGGCCCGGGTCCAGCTCGAAGGAGCGGTGCACGACCTCGACGTCGTCGCGGTGCGGGAAGGCTGCGAGCGCCTTCTCGAAGCGGGCCTTGCCCACGTAGCACCAGGGGCAGGCGATGTCGCTCCAGATCTCGACGCGCATGTCTTCGGCTCTCTCCAGGTCGTACGGGCGCGGAGGCTCTCTCCACCCAGTACGTGAACGTTCAAACAGCCTGGTTCATTCCCGGGGCACGGTGAAGCGCAGGAAGAGGTGGTGGTCGCCCTCCGCCGGTGGGTTCTCCGGGTCCGGGACCCAGCCCTGGCGGTCGTAGAACGCCTGGGCCCGCCGGTTGTCCACGTGGACGTCGAGGACCGCCGTCCGCTTGCCGTCGGCCCGCCACTCCTCCGCACAGGCCGCGTGCAGGGCCGTACCGATACCGGAGCGCCAGTGGTCGGGGTCGACGTGGAACTGGAAGAGCTTGACCGTTTCCGCGGGGGCGCCCTCCGGGGTGCGGAAGGAGGCGATGCCGACGATCCGGCCCTGCTCGACGGCGCACAGCACATGACCGTCGGTGCGCTCGATGGAACGGCGCCAGGCCTCGGTCCAGTCGACGTCGGCCTGCGGGACGCCGTCCGGGTAGTACGTCGAACGGGCCCGGAAGTGCAGCTCGGTGATGACCTCGGCTTCGGCCGGCAGGGCGGTGCGGATCACCGGGCCGGCCGTCACACGTTGACTGATCATGCAACGAAGGACGTGACCGCGCCGGACCCGGTTCCGAGGCGGTTGAACTGGGCCCGGTACGCGCTCGGTGTGAGCCCGGTGCGGCGGACCATGTGGGCGCGCAGGGAGTCGGCGGTGCCGAGGCCGCAGGCGCCGGCCACCTGGTCCATCGGAAGCGTGGTGGTCTCCAGGAGCTCCTTGGCGCGCTCGATGCGCTGGTGGAGGAGCCACTGCAGGGGGCTGACACCGCTCTCGGCGTGGAAGCGCCGGGTGAGGGTGCGTACGGAGACTCCGGCGTGCCGGGCCAGATCGGTGAGGGTGAGCGGCCTGTCGAGGTTGCGCATGGCCCAGCCGCGGGTGTCGGCGCAGGCGCTGCCCCGCTCGGGCGGCAGCGGGGTGTGCGTGAACTGGGTCTGGCCGCCGGGGCGGACCGGGGCGACCAGGGCGAGCCGGGCGACCGCGTTGGCGACGGCGGCGCCGTAGTCGGTGCGGATGATGTGCAGGCACAGGTCGATGCCGGCTGCGTAGCCGGAGGAGGTGAGGTACGGCCCGTCCTGGACGTACAGGACGTCGCCCTGGAGTAGCACCTGCGGGTACCGTCTGCGCAGTTCGTCGGCGTGCGCCCAGTACGTGGTGGCCTTGCGGCCGTGCAGCAGGCCCGCCTCGGCGAGCTGGAAGGCGCCGGTGCAGATGGAGGCGATCCGCTTGCCGTCGGCGGCGGCCGCACGGACGGCCGCCACGATCCGGGGCTCCGGCTCGAACGGGGCGCCGGTGCCGGCGACGACCACCGTGTCCGCCTCCCGCACGGCGTCGAGCCCGTGGCGTACGGACAGGTCGAGTCCGGCGGTGGTGGGGACCGGGCCCGGGTCCGCGGCGCAGACGAACACCTCGTAGCCCGGCCGGCCGTCCACCTCCACCTTGCCGAACAGCAGCTCGGGGATGGCGAGGTTGAACATCGAGACCGGCGAGGGAGCGATGACGGCGACGCGGTGCGGCATGGCCAGAACCTCCGGATGCATGGCGTTCAGGCCACTACTGTACGACGACGGGGATCCGCAGCATGGGGACATGTCAACGAACCAGATGCCCAGGGTCGGACAACTCGCCCCTGAGGAAGGTGACTTGGAGCCCACCGGCCCCTCCGCCGCGCTCACCCTCACCGCCGCCCTGCTCGGCTTCGCGCTGATCTGTCTCGACGCGTCCGTGGTCAATGTGGCCCTGCCCGCGATCGGCTCCTCCCTGGGCGGCGGGATGTCCGGTCTGCAGTGGGTGGTGGACGCCTACACGCTGGCCTTCGCGGCACTGATGCTGTCCACCGGGGCCTTCTCCGACCGGGCCGGGGCGAGCCGGGCCTTCGCCCTCGGTACCACGGTGTTCACGCTCGCCTCGGCGGCCTGCGGACTCGCGCCGAACCTGCCGGCCCTGATCGGCGCGCGGGTGGTCCAGGGTGTCGCGGCGGCCGTGGTGCTCCCGGCGTCGCTGGCGCTGGTGCGGCAGGCGTACCGGGAACCGGCGCGGCGGGCCCGCGCGGTGGCGGCCTGGGCGGCGGGCGGTTCGCTCGCCGTGGCCCTCGGTCCGGTCGCGGGCGGTGCGCTGACCACCGCCTGGGACTGGCGTGGCATCTTCTTCGTCAACCTCCCGGTGGGCACCGCGGTCCTGGCCCTGCTCGTCCGTGCCCCGCGCTCGCGGCCCCGCCCGGCACCGCTGGATCTGCCCGGGCAGCTGACGGCGGTGGCGGCCCTGGTGTCCCTGGCCTTCGCGGTGATCGAGGGCGGGACGGCGGGCTGGGCGGCACTGGCGGTGGCCGTCCTCGCGGCCGCGGCGTTCCTGCGCATCGAGGCGCACCGGCCCCACCCGGTGGTGCCCCTCGGCCTGTTCCGCGACCGGACCGTGGCGACGGCGGTCGCGGCGGGCTCCGCGGTCAGTGTGGCGTTCTACAGCATGGTGTTCGTCTTCTCGCTCTTCTTCCAGCAGGTCCAGGGGCACTCCGCGCTGTTCGCCGGGCTGATGTTCCTGCCGATGACGGGCCTGATCGCGGTGACGAACGTGGTGGCGGGCAAGCTCGCGGGCCGCTACGGCCCCCGGCTGCCGATGCTCGTGGGCCAGCCCCTCGCCGTCGCCGGCCTGCTCCTGCTGCTGTACGTCGACGCGGGCACACCCCCGGCCCTGGTGTCGGTGCTGCTGGTGCCGCTGGCGCTGGGCTGCGCGCTGACGGTGCCGCCGCTGACCGCCGCGATGATGGACGCCGTACCCGCCGAACGGGCGGGCCTGGCGGCCGGGGTGCTCAACTCGGCCCGGCAGGTGGCCGGCGGCCTGGGCATCGCGGTGTTCGGGGCGCTGCTCGGCCACGGCTTCCAGGCCGGCATGCGCTGCAGCCTGGCCGTCAGCGCGGCCCTGCTCACGGCGACGTTCGCGCTCAGCTTCCGTCTCGCAGGTCGCTCGGCCAGGACGTCCTGAACTCGATGTGGTCGTACGTGACCACGCACCCCTCCCCCAGCGGCGACTGGGTCATGAAGCCGACCAGCGCGTCACCGGTCCTCTCCTCGTCGCCGAGGGTGAACAGCCGGACGAAGGTCCAGCGCTCGCCGTCCCGGGAGGCGTGGAAGGCGAAGGCCCGCCCGGTCCGGCTGACCCGCAGCCACACCGAACTGCCCTCCACCATGAAGGAGTTGGCGTCGTCGGAGTGTCCCCGGGTGACCACTGTGCAGACGGTGGGCACGTCCGGGGAGTACTCCAGACAGAGCTTGGCCCAGGCCCGGTCGCCGACGTGGACGTACAGCACGCCGGCGTCGAAGGAGGCGTTGAACCCGACGGTGACCCGGGCGATCAGCTGGAAGTCCCCTTCCGGCGCCCCCAGCAGCCGGGGCGCGTCGGAGGCGGGGTCCAGGGCTTCCCCGGTGGGCGTGACGAACCGGTCCTGCCGGGGGCCCGCCCATCCGGTGAGCACGCCGTCCTCATGAACCCAGTGTCCGTCGGGCCCGTACGTCCGGAGGGGGAAGGGCAGTTCGGGGATTTTCAGGTCCATGGGGCGAGTCTCTCAGCTTCCCGTTCCGCTCGCGCCGGTCTTCAGCGTTCGAGGCGCCCGTCGAACCGCCGGGGAAGGCCGAGGGGGTTGTCGTCCCGCAGCTCGTCCGGCAGCAGGGCCGCGGGCGCGTTCTGGTACACCACCGGCCGCAGCCACCGCTCGATGGCCGTCCCGCCCACCGAGGTGGACGTGGAGGTGGTCGCGGGGTACGGCCCCCCGTGGTGCTGGGCCGGGGCCACCGCCACGCCCGTCGGCCAGCCGTTCACCAGGACGCGGCCGGCCAGCGGGGTCAGCTCGGCCAGGAGCTCCGCGCCCCGGCCGTTGCCTGCGGCTTCCTCCGAGGACAGCTGGACCGTGGCCGTAAGGTTGCCCGGAAGGCGGGACAGCACGGCCGCGGCCTCGCCCTCGTCCTCGTACCGCACCACCACGGTGACCGGGCCGAAGCACTCCTCCAGGAGCAGGTCGTACGCCCCCTCCTCGGCCAGCCTGCCCGCCGGCACCGTCAGGAACCCGGCGCTGACCGTGTGCTCGCCGCCCGCGCCCGGGGTGACCGGGGAGTCGACCCCGGCCAGCTGCGCGCGCTCGGCCACCCCGGCAACGAAGTTGTCCCGCATCCGGTGGTCGAGCAGCACGCCCGCCTCGGTGTTGCTCACCGCGGCCGTCAGGGCCTTGACCAGGCCGTCGCCTGCCGCGCCGGACGGCACCAGCACCAGACCGGGCTTCACGCAGAACTGCCCGACCCCCAGCGTCATCGATCCGGCGAGCCCGGTGCCGATCTCCTCGGCGCGCTCGGCGGCGGCGGCCTCGGTCACCAGGACCGGGTTCAGCGAGCCCAGCTCGCCGTGGAACGGGATCGGCACGGGACGGGCGGCGGCCGCGTCGAAGAGGGCACGTCCGCCCCGTACCGAACCGGTGAAGCCCGCCGCGGCGACCAGCGGGTGCCTGATCAGTTCGACGCCCGCCTCGAAGCCGTGCACGAGGCCGACGACACCCTCGGGGATGCCGTGTTCGGCGGCGGCCCGGCGCAGCACCTTGGCGACCAGCTCGGACAGGGCCGGGTGGTCGGGGTGGGCCTTGACGACGACCGGGCAGCCCGCCGCGAGCGCGCTCGCGGTGTCGCCGCCGGCGACGGAGAAGGCGAAGGGGAAGTTGGAGGCGGAGTAGACGGCGACGACGCCGAGCGGCACCTTGTAGCGGCGCAGGTCCGGGACGGGCGGGGTCGCCGTGTCGTCGGGGTGGTCGATGACGACGTCGAGGAAGGCGCCCTCGTCGACGATGCCGGCGAAGGCCCGCAGCTGGTAGCAGGTGCGGGCGAGTTCGCCGGTCAGCCGGACCGGGCCGAGGGCGGTCTCGGCGTCGGCGGTCTCGACCAGACCGTCGCCGGCCGCCGCCAGGCCCGCGGCGGCCGAGCGCAGGAAGGCGGAGCGCACCGCGCGGTCGGCGAGGGCGCCGCGTGCGGCGTGGGCCGCCCGGACCGCCGCGTCCACCTCCTGGGCTGTAGCCTCCACCGCAACCTGTTCACGCTGCTTCCCGGTACGCGGGTCGACGCTCCAGACTGGTGCTGCTGCCACCGCGGGTCCCTCCAGTAAGGCCGCAAGAACTAGGGTCACCGATCAGCCGCGTTCGATATACTGAACGCTGTCTCTGATGATGAATATGCTGCTCGGAGACTATTTCCCGGCGATTGAAGGGGTCAAGGGCGATGTCGGCTGGCGAGACAGGCGGGGCGCAGGTCAAGTCCGCGGTGCGGACCGTTGAATTGCTCGAGTACTTCGCCGGCAAGCCCGGTATGCACTCCCTCGCGGCCGTCCAGGAGGCCGTGGGGTACCCCAAGTCCAGCCTGTACATGCTGCTGCGCACGCTCGTGGACCTGGGCTGGGTGGAGACCGACGCGACGGGCACGCGGTACGGCATCGGGGTGCGGGCACTGCTGGTGGGCACCTCGTACATCGACGGCGACGAGGTGGTGGCCGCCGCCCGGCCGACCCTGGACCGGCTCTCCGACGACACCACGGAGACCATCCACCTGGCCCGCCTCGACGGCACCAACGTCGTCTACCTGGCCACCCGCCAGTCCCAGCACTACCTGCGCCCCTTCACCCGGGTCGGGCGCCGGCTGCCGGCCCACTCCACCTCCCTCGGCAAGGCGATCCTCGCCACGTACACCGACGAACAGGTGCGCAAGCTGCTGCCGGAGACCCTGCCCGCGCTCACCGAGAACACCATCACCGACCGGGAGAAGCTCATCGAGGAGCTGCGCCAGGTGCGGGAGCAGGGCTTCGCGGTCGACCGCGAGGAGAACACGCTGGGCCTGCGCTGCTTCGGCGTGGCGATCCCCTATCGCACCCCGGCCCGGGACGCGATCAGCTGCTCGGTGCCGGTGGCCCGGCTGACCCCCGCCCACGAACAGATGATCAAGGACGCGCTGTTCGACGCGCGCGACCGGCTGACGCTGGCGACCCGCAGGCTCTGAGCGGGGACTGTCGTGGGGCCAGGCGCCCGTGCCGTCGTAGGCTCGGGTCCCATGGAGATCGCGCTGCGTGCCGTCGAGGACAGTGACCTGCCGGTGTTCCACCGGCAGATGACCGACCCGGAGGCCGTCCGGATGGCCGCGTTCGGCCCGGAGAACCCGTACGACCAGGACGCCTTCGCGGCCTACTGGCGGCGCGTGCGCGACTCCGCCCACGTGCTGCGCGCGGTCCTGGCCGACGGCGAGGTGGCCGGTAACGCGGCGGTCTACGGGATGGCCGGCGAGCGCGAGGTGACGTACTGGATCGACCGCGCCTACTGGGGCCGCGGTGTCGCCACGGCGGCGCTGCGGGCCCTGCTCGCCGAGGTACCCGAACGGCCGCTGTACGCGCGGGCGGCGGCCGACAACGCCGCGTCGCTGCGGGTGCTGCACAAGTGCGGCTTCCGCGAGACGGCCCGGGCCCGCGGATTTGCGAACGGGCGGGGCCGGGAGATCGAGGAGGTCGTGCTCGTCCTGGACGACTGAACCCCCTCCCCCGTGCGGCGGAGACGGATCGTCGGTCCGCAGGAGGTGAACGCCCCCGCTCACGCGGGAGCGTTGAGCCATGACGATCTCAACCGCCCCTGCCCCCGCCGGTGTCTCCGCCGGACGGCGCTCGCTCCGGCTCGTCGCCGTCGCCGCCTGTCTGCCCTATCTGTCCCTCAAGTTCGCCTGGATCGCCGGTAGTCACCTCGGCATCCCGGACGGCAGCCCGTTGCTCGAGCACCGGCTGACCATGATCCTCGCCAACGGTCTCACCGTCGTGATGGACGCGGCCGTCGTGGTGCTGGCGCTGCTGCTGACCCGCCCGTGGGGGCGGCGGGTGCCGGCCTGGCTGCTCGCGGTGCCGATGTGGTTCGCCGTGGGACTCCTCGCGCCCATCATGGTGGGCTTCCCGCTGCAACTCGTCCTCCACGGCACCGGCGGCGGGGGCGGCGGCTCGGGCGACAGGCCGTTCCTCGACGACTGGGTCTTCGGGGTGGTGTACAGCGGGTTCATCGTGCAGGGGCTGGCGCTGGGGGCGCTGTTCACCGGGTACGCCCGCGACCGCTGGGGGCACCTGTGGCGGGGGCGGATGCGGGAGCTCCCGGCCGGGGGCGCGGGAGGGGCGCAGCGGCGGACGGCCCTCGCGGCGGCCCTGCTCGCGCTGGTCCCGGGCGCGGTGCGGCTGCTGCGGGCCTGCGGGGCGGCCGCACCGGACGGCAGCGGCGACCGGTCCATGCAGTGCGTGTACGTCCTCTTCCTCGCCGCGGCCGTCACCGGTGCCTGGCAGCTCGCCTTCCGCCGAGGCGGTGTGCTGCCGGTCGCCGTACCGCTCGCGTCGGCCTGGATCGGCTCCGGGGCGGTGGCCTGCTGGGGCGGATGGATGTCGCTGGCGGCGGTGGTGACGGGCGACCGGCCGGCGCCGCTGACCGGCCTCGCCTACGCTGGACAGATGATCACCGGCATCCTCGTGGCGGGCGTCATCGCCCGCTTCCTGACGGACCGGCCCGTCAAGGCGCCGCAGTGACAGGGGCGTTGGGGCTGCTCCTCGGCGGGCGGGCGCGGCGCCGCTGGATCCATCTGATCCTCGGTGGCGCGCTCGCCATGCCGTACGTCCTCGTCGGCTCGGTGATCGTCGGGCCGCTCACCGGCGTGGACGACGTCTTCCGGTCCCTGCCGCTCCAACTCGGCTCGTTCGCCGTCGGGTTGCCGATCGCCGCCGTCACGTCGCTGTTCCCGCTGACCAGGCCGCTGGAGTCGGCGGCGGTGAGGGCCCTGTGCGGGATCGACGCCTACTCGCTGGCCCACGGCCCGGCCCGGACGCGTACCGAACGGGCCCGTACGGCGGCCTGGTTCACGCTGCACCTCGGCCTCGGCGGGATCATCGCCGGGATGTCGCTGGCCGTGCCGCCGTTCGCGGTGGTCCTGATCGTCCTGCCGGTGTTCGCCGGGCTGCGCCGCTCCCCGCTCGGCCTGCCCCATGTCCTCGCCCACGACTGGGCGTTGGCGCTGTCCCCGGTCGCGGGCCTGGCCATGCTGCTGGCGCTCGCCGCGTGCGCGGCCGGCTGCGGGGCCCTGCTGGCCCGCTGGGCGACCGCGCTGCTCGGGCCCACCCCGCAGGACCGGCTGGCCGCCGCCGAGGCCCGCGCCGCCGACCTCGCCGTGCGCAACCGGCTCGCCCGCGAGCTGCACGACAGCGTCGGCCACGCCCTGAGCGCCGTCACCCTCCAGGCGAGCGCGGCCCGCCGGCTCCTCGGCACCGACCCGGAGTTCGTCCGCGAGGCACTCGCCGCCATCGAGGAGACCACCCGGCGCACGGTCGGCGAACTCGACGCCGTACTCGGCGTGTTGCGGGACGGGGACGCGCCGGGCACCGCGCCCGCGCCGACCCTGGAGAGCGACCTGGAGGGGCTGCTGCGCCGGACCCGGGCCGCCGGGCAGCGCGTGACGGCCACCGTCGGCATCGACCCGGCCGCCCTGCCGCCGCTGGTCTCCCGGGAGGCGTACCGGATCGTGCAGGAGGGCCTGAGCAACGCGCTGAAACACGCCGGATCGCCCGTCGCCGTCCGCATCGCCACCGCCGCCGGACACCTGGAGATCACCGTCGAGAACCCCCTGGGCGCCGGCCCGGCTCCCCGCCCCGGGGGCGGCCACGGCCTGCGGGGCATCGCCGACCGGGTGCGGCTGCTCGGCGGCACGGCTGAGGCGGGACCGTCGGCGGACATCTGGCGCCTGTCCGTACGACTGCCCCTGACCACGCCCACGACACCACCCGGCCCGCTCACCCGACCGCTCCCGAAGGGATCCGCATGACCCGGCCCGCCATCCGGCTCGTCCTCGCCGACGACGAGCGCATGGTCCGCACCGCCCTGCGCGCCATCCTCTCCGCCGAGCCGGACCTGGAGGTGGTCGGCGAGGCCACGACGGGCGCCGAGGCCGTGTCCGTGGTCCGGGAACTGCGGCCCGACGTCGTGCTCATGGACGTCCGCATGCCGGAGGTCGACGGCATCCGGGCCACCGAGCAGCTCGTCGCCACCATGGCGGAACCGCCGCGGATCGTGGTCGTGACCACCTTCGAGAACGACTCCTACGTGTACGACGCCCTGCGCGCCGGAGCCGCCGGCTTCCTGCTCAAGCGGTCCGACGCCGACGCCCTGGTGCAGGCGGTACGGCTGGTCGCGCGCACCGACAGCCTGCTGTTCCCCTCGGCCGTCCGGGCACTCGCGGCCGAACACGGGCGCAGGGCAGCCCCGTCCGCGCCCTGGGTGAGCAAGCTCACCGGACGCGAGCGCGACGTGCTGCGGCACATGGCCGACGGACTGACCAACGCCGAGATCGCCCGGCGGCTGGAGGTGGGCCCCGCCACCGTGAAGTCGCACGTCGCGGCGGTGCTGGCCAAGACGGGCACCCGGGACCGCACGCAGGCGGTGATCGCCGCGTACGAGGCCGGTTTCCTGAGCGTGGGATGAGAAAACGGGGCGTACGGGAACGATCGACCCCGTCCCGATCGTCTTCGGAGCGGGATGAACAAGACGATCAGGCGGGCGTCCGTCTTCGCGCTGCTGCTCGTGCTCGCTCTGCTGGTCAGGGCGACCTGGGTGCAGTTCTACGACGGCAAGGCCCTCGCGGACGACAACGACAACCGGCGCAACGCGATCCAGACGTACTCGCGGCCGCTCGGGAACATCATCGTGGCCGGGAACGCGATCACCGGCTCCACCCGGACCAAGGGGAGCGACCTCGCATACAAGCGGACGTACACGGACGGCAGGCTCTACGCGGCGGTGACGGGCTACGCCTCGCAGGCCTATGCCCCCACGCAGCTGGAGGGCATCTACAAGGACCTGCTCAACGGCACGGACAACCGGCTGAAGACCGTGCTGGACACGCTCACCGGCAAGCGCGCCGACCCGGGCAACGTGCTCAGCACGATCGACCCGGACGTGCAGAAGGCGGCCTACCGCGCGCTCGGCGACAAGAAGGGCGGCGCCGTCGCGATCGACCCGAAGACCGGCAAGATCCTCGCGGCGGTGTCCACACCGTCGTACGACCCCTCCGCGCTGACCGACGCCAACACGGCCGGCTCGGCCTGGAAGCAGCTCAACGCGGACGAGGACAAGCCGCTCACCAACCGCGCGCTGCGCCAGCCGCTGCCGCCGGGCTCGACCTTCAAGCTGGTCGTGGCGGCGGCCGCGCTGGAGGACGGGCTGTACAAGAACGTGGACGAACGGACCGACAGCCCCGACCCGTACACCCTGCCGGGCACGGTCCGCGAGCTGACCAACGAGAACAGGTCCGCACCGTGCAGGAACGCCCCGATCCGCGTCGCCCTGCAGTACTCCTGCAACAACGTCTTCGGCCACATGGCCGTCCAGCTCGGCCAGGACAAGGTGCGGTCCATGGCCGAGAAGTTCGGCTTCAACGACGACGCGCAGGACGTTCCGGTGCGGGCCTACCCCAGCGTGTACCCCTCGAACATGGACAAGGCGCAGACCGGACTGTCCGGCATCGGCCAGTTCGACGTCACCGCGACCCCGCTGCAGATGGCCATGGTGTCCGCGGCCATAGCCAACGGCGGCAAGCTGGTCTCGCCGCATCTGGTGTCGCAGATCACCGACAGTGGCGGTGCTGTGCTGCAGAACTACGACGACAACGCGGACACCAAGGAGATCGTCAGTTCCTCCACGGCCGAGCAGCTGCAGTCGGCCATGGAGACGGTGGTCAAGGACGGCACCGGCACGAACGCCCTGGTCGACGGCGCCACCGTCGGCGGCAAGACCGGCACCGCCCAGCACGGCGAGAACAACAGCAAGACGCCGTACGCCTGGTTCACGTCCTTCGCCAAGTCCGACAGCAGCGGCAGGGAAGTGGCTGTCGCCGTGATGGTGGAGCAGTCGGACGCGGCGAGGTCGGAGGTCAGCGGCAACGGTCTGGCGGCGCCGGTGGCGAAGGCGATGATGCAGGCGGCGCTGAAGTGAGCAGCCCTCACTTCACCCCGAGAATCTGCTCGACCGGGTCGATCGCGAAGTACACGAGGAACAGCGCCGACACGGCCCACAACAGCCAGTTGACCTCCCGCGCCTTGCCCAGCACCGCCTTGATGACGACGTAGGACAGGAAGCCGGCCCCGATCCCGTCGGTGATGGAGTAGGTGAACGGCATCGCCGCGATGGTGAGGAACGCCGGGACGGCGATGTCGTACCGGTCCCAGTCGATGTGCTTGACGTGGGTCATCATCAGGAAGCCCACGGCGATCAGCGCGGGCGCCGCCGCCTGGAGCGGGACGATGGTGAGCAGCGGGGTGAGAAAGAGGGCGAGGCCGAACAGGCCGCCGGTGACGAGGTTGGCGAGGCCGGTGCGGGCGCCCTCGCCGACGCCGGCCGCGGACTCGATGTAGGCGGTGTTGGAGGAGGCGGAGCCGAGACCGCCGACGGCGGCCGCGGCGCCGTCGATGAACAGCACCCGGCCGATGCCGGGCACCTGCCCCTTCTCGTCCAGCAGCCCGGCCTCGGCGCTGATGCCGACGATCGTGCCCATGGCGTCGAAGAAGTCGGACAGGACGAGGGTGAAGACCAGCAGGACGGCGGTGAGGACGCCGGCCTTGGCGAAGCCGCCGAACAGGCTGAAGTGACCGATGAGCCCGAAGTCCGGTGCGGCGACGATCTTGTCGGGGACCTTGGGCGTGGTCAGGCCCCAGCTCTTGATGTCGGCGACGGCGTTGACGATGATCGCGACGACGGTCATCGTCACGATGCTGATGAGGATCGCGCCCTTCACCTTCCGGGCGATGAGCGCGATGGTCAGCAGCACGCCGAGGCAGAAGACGAGCACGGGCCAGCCGGTCAGGCGTCCGACGGCGCCCAGTTGCACGGGCACGGTGGTGTGCGCGGCGTCCGGGATGCGGCTGACGAACCCGGCGTCGACGAAGCCGATGAAGGCGATGAACAGGCCGATGCCGACACCGATGGCCTGCTTCAGCTGCTGCGGGATCGCGTTCATGATGGCCTCCCGCAGTCCGGTGAGGACCAGCAGGCAGATGAGCAGGCCCTCCAGGACCACCAGGCCCATCGCGTCGGGCCAGCTCATCAGCGGGGCCAGCTGGAGGGCGACGACGGCGTTGAGGCCGAGGCCGGCGGCGATGGCGAGCGGGAGGTTGCCGCCGACGCCCATGACGATCGTCATCACGCACGCCACCAGCGCGGTGGCGGTGACGAGTTGGCCGGTGTCCAGCGTGTGCCCGAACTTGTCCTTGGCGCTGCCCAGGATGATCGGGTTCAGGACAAGGATGTAGGCCATGGTGAAGAACGTGGCGAAGCCGCCGCGTATCTCCCGGCCGAACGTGGATCCCCGCTCGGAGACTCTGAAGTACCGGTCCACTGACATGGTGCCACTCCTCGTGACCTGGTGATCGGCTTGCGGATGCTGGCTGGATTGTTCCCCTGTTCAACCTGTTTCAGGTTTTCCCTGTGTTACGGAATCCGGTTCGGTGGACCACACGTTGTCCGGCCCCCCGTACAGTCACCTCCAGAGCCGCACCGAGAGGAGGTCCCCCGTGGGCACAGTCGTCGACGACGCCGCCTCCGTGGAGTTCCATGCCTTCTTCGAACGGCACTACACCGAACTCTCCCGTCTGGCTGCCCTGTTGACCGGGGACAAGGACGCCGCCGACGACCTGGCGGCGGACGCGCTGCTGGCGCTGTGGCACCGCTGGGACCGGGTGCGCGCGGCCGACCACCCGGTGGCGTACGCGCGGGGCGTGGTCGCCAACCTGGCCCGCACCCGGATCCGCAGCGCGGTGCGCGAACGCCGCAGGATCGCGCTGTTCTGGCCGCACCACGAGGAGAGGACCGAGAACCCGGACGTGGCCGGGGTCGTGGACGTACAGGAGGCGCTGCGCAGACTGCCGTTCCGCAAACGGGCGTGTGTGGTGCTCCGGCATGCGTTCGACCTGTCGGAGAAGGACACTGCGCTCGCGCTCGGCGTCTCGGTGGGTACGGTGAAGAGCCAGACGTCCAGGGGGATGGCCGAACTCCAGCGCCTGCTCGGCCCCCAGGGCGATCCGCGGCGGCTGCACGCGGCGATGGCGGCCCGCGGCGGCGAGAGCGGAGGACGGAACCGATGAGGCGGCAGGACGTGCACGACGAGCTGCGCGCCCGGCTGCACGAGGCGGCCGAGGCCCACGAACCCGACCGCGCGCGCATCCTGGCCCGCGTGGAGCGCGGCATGGCCGCGCGGACCGGCCCCTCCGGCCACCGGACCACGCGTCGGCCGGTGTCCGGCTGGCTGCGGGTGGCCGGCGCCACGGCGGCGGCCGGAGTACTCGCCGTCGGCGGTTACGCGGTGGCCTCCGCGGTCCGCGGCGACCGGCCGGCCCGGCAGACGGTCGCGGTCTCCCCGACGCCGGTCTCCTCGCCGGAGAGGACCGGGCGTCCTGCGGCGCATTCCGCCGATCCGGTGCCCGGCCCGGGCACCCCGGGCCCGTCCCGCACCCCGAGTGCTGCCACGCCCTCCCGGACACCGACGACCTCCCGGACACCGACGGCCTCCCGGCGACCGCACGTGGCCCATGGCGCGCAGGACGGGCCCCTGTGGTCGGACGGCTCGGTGGACCCGCACAGCAACGACTTCTGGGCGCAGAGCGACGTGACCCTGAAGGCCTCCAAGCAACTGACCGCCCTCACTGTCCAGTTGAAGGTCGCACAGACCGGCGGGGTGTCTTCGGCGGGGGCCTGGCGATCCCTGCCGGAGGAGGACTTCACGCAGAGCGTCGTGGAAAGGGACGGGTTCGTCGTCTGCACCTGGACCCTCAAGGACGGCCGTGCAGTTCCCGCCGGGCAGTGGGTGTTCGCGGGGCAGTACGACCATGCGCGGGGCGGACGGGACGCGAAGGACGACAGCTACACCATCACCGGCACCGCAGATGACAACCAGTACGTGGTGAAGGGCGACTTCACCACCCACGGTTGACTCAAGGAGAGCCGCAGGGCTCAATCCACGGTCGCCGCCCCGCCGGCCCCCGCCACGGCATGGTGCTGCCGGTGACGGGGGCCGGGTACGAGCGGCTGCTCAGGACGTACGGCCGGCGCTCAGCTGACGAAGTACGTCGGGTTCGGCAGCTTGTACGTGCGGTCGGCGTAGCCGCCGTCGAGGTCCGAGTACTGGTCGCCGAAGTTGGCGATGATCTCGTACCCCAGGTCGTCCTCGATGTGCTTGCGCGTCCCGGACTTGTACTGCACGGTCGTGCAGTTCCAGGCGGTCGGGGTGGCGCAGTCGCTCAGGTAGGCCGGCGGGTTGGCCTTGTCCTTGAGGAACATGTGGTCGGTGTCGAGGTTCACGTCGGCGCCGACCTTCTTCAGGTTCGCGACCGCGGCGACGCGCTGGGCCTCGCTCAGACCGGAGTTGTAGAAGACCTCCACGCCCTTGGACTCGGCGTACTGGACCAGCTCGGGGCTGCCGAAGACGGCCGGGCGGTCGGCGCGGTTCACGTAGTCGTTCCACGTGGTGGGGTTGTACGTGTAGTTGTAGCGCTTCTCGTAGTCGAGGCTGAGCAGCAGCGTGTCGTCGATGTCGAAGACGACGGCCGGCTTCTCACCATGACGGTGCGCCTTGCGGGCCGCCTTGTCGATATAGCGCTTGGCGGCGGCGTCGATGCCGGCCAGGTCCTGGGCGTACGGGCTGTCCGGGGACGCCTGATAGACGCCGTTGCTGTCGGCGTGGGTGCCGTAGTAGGTGTCGATGTCCTTAACCAACTGCCCTATGTTGTAGGGCTCGTGGGTGGAGTTCGCCGTCGACTGCCCGGCGGTGGCCACGCCCGCGCCGTACAGCGCGACACCGGCGAGAGCACAGGCCGCACCGGCGGCAACGACTCTGTGGGACTTCCGCATGGATTCTCCGGATCTGGTGGATGAGAGTGATGTACCAGGTCAGGGACTATCTACGCGCATAACAACCGGCGCTGGGAGGCCTGTTATCCGATCGATACAGTGTTCTGCGTGATCGGCGTGCACGGGCAGGGGAACCGGGAGAACGAACCCGGGTTACCGGCCGGAGGACTTCGTCGCGGACGGCGCTCTGCGCGACGTCTGCGTCTGGAACGTCGTGCCCGGCAGCCGCAAGCCGGACGGCTCCCGGCGTTGTACACCGTCGTCGCGTCCGTGGAGACGAAGGACGGCGTGGAGATGCCGGAGTCCCAGTTGTTGCCGGCCGAGACGACGTTCGAGCCCTTGCCGACCAGGCCGCTGCCGTTGCCGACCGCCAGGTTCTTGCCGAGCCTCGCGGAGCTCGTCGCGAAGTAGTGACCCCGCTTGGCGTTCGCGTACGGTCGCAGTTGCCGTAACTGTCCAGGTTCTTCACGGTGTTGTTCACCGTGCCGTCTCCGGTGAGCGTGAAGCCGGAGTCTCCGCCGTCGATCGTCTTGATGCTGTTCCAGTACGTCCCGGTACAGGACTGGCAGACGACCGCGCTGTCCGGGGAGTTCTGGAAGGTGATGTCGGAGACGTTCCAGTGGTCGGCCGTCGGTTTGAAGATCCACGCGCCGGACGGGAGCGAGGAGCCGTCGATCCTGACCGTCTCCGAGCCGTACGCGGTGAGCGTGATCGGGGACGAGACAGTGCCGTCGGCCGTGGACTGCAGGGTGGCCGTCGGGTAGTAGGTGCCGCCGCGGACCTGGATGACCTCATCGGCGGTGGCGTTCTTGATGGCGTTCGCCAGGTCGGTGGAGTTGCCGACCAGGGTGGCCGCGTGGGCGGGCGTGCTGAGCAGGCCGAGGCCGGCACCGGCCATGGACAGGGCGAGGAGCGTGCTCTTGATGCGACGCATGACGTACGGGTCCTTTTCGTCGGCTCAGAGCGAGCGGGTCGGTCGACGGAGGTTCCGGTCGCCGAGGTGGGCCGCCGGGGTGTGCAGCGCGGCCTCGGCATCGGTGAGCTGCGGCCGGTTGGCGGGGAGGGTGACCACCGCGCCACGACGACGTCACGGGGTCGCCGGTGATCCCGCGCAGGGTCAGCTCCGCCTCGTCCGCGGGTACGCCGACCACTTCGCGGTACGTCCCCGGGTGCACGAGGACCGTGTCCCCGGGGCCACTTGTCGCGTCCACTGCGGCCTGCACCGAGTCGCCGGGACGGACGTGCAGGATCCGGCGGCGGTCGCGGGCGAAGGCCGTCCGGGGTGCCGAGTGCCGTCGCGCCACCGGCGAGTCCCCCGAGGAGTGTGCGCCTGCGGAGCATCAGCACCGCTCCCACGGCGTCCAGTCCCCCAGATGGCCCTCCCAGGTCGCCGACTCGGCCTGCCCGTCGGTGAGTTGGGGACGGTTTTCCGGGACGGTGACGACCGCTCCGGGGCCGGTGTCGCGGTACTCGGCGAACCGCTGCCGCTGCCAGGGGTAGGCGTCCGACATGTTCGTGTAGGGGGCGGCCGCGTCGACGCCGGGGCCGAGCCAGGTGTCGCGGACGGTGAGCATCGGGCGGGCGGTGGGGTCGGAGCCGGGCACCCAGGGGCGGGCCAGCTTGTAGTACGCGTCCGGGGCGGCACTGCTGATCCGGCCGCGGACGACGAGGTGGCCGCGCGGGTTGGCGACGGCGGTGGAGGGGGCGAAGACGAATCCGTAGGGGGCCGTGGCCAGGTCCGTGCGGTTCAGTGTGTGGAAGTGGCAGTGCTCGTACACCGCCGTCGCCCGGCCGAAGACGAAGTCGACGTCTCCCTCGACGTAGCAGTGCGCGTAGTACTGGCGGGCGAAGGCGGACAGGGCCATGGAGTCGGCGTACAGGGTGTCCTGGTGGCCGAGGAAGCGGCAGTGCAGGAAGGCGCTGCGGTCGCCCTGCACCTTGACGGCGACCGCCTGGGTGCCGCTGATGCCGGGGTGGTCGGCGCGCAGCCAGTCGTTGGCGAAGGTGATCCAGCGCGCGGTGAAGCCGTCGGCCTGCAGGGTCGTCGTCGCGGAGCCGGTGGTGCCGTAGGTGCCGCCGCCGGGCTTGGGGGTGCCGGCCGCGTTGTCGTAGACGATGACGACGTCCCGGGGGTTATCGGTGGCGCCGATCCAGGTCATCTCCGTACGGCTCGCATCGACGGCAACCGTCTCCCGGTAGGTGCCGGGGGCGAGGACGAGGGTGGGGCCGCTGCCGGAGGCGGCGGTGACGGCGGCCTGGACGGTGGTGAAGTCGCCCCGGCCCTGGGGGTCGGCGTACAGGGTCTGCGGGGTGAGGCGGCGGGCCGGGGAGCCGTATCGGCCGAACGGGCGCAGGGCCTGAAGGGCTTGGGCAGGCACGGAGGTGAGGGCGAGCGCGGCGCCGGCCCCGGCGCTCGCGGCGACGAAACCCCGTCTGGACAGCGGGAGTCGGGGGGAGGGCATGGCTGTGCTCCTTCGCTGTGCGGCTCTGGAAGGGGACGGCCGGGGCGGCGCGCCCCGGCCGGTGGGGTCAGCGCAGGTGTCCGGCGCCGGCGCAGTGGTCGACGAGGCCGGGGACCGCCTGCGGCGGGTCGACCCTGGTGCGCAGGGTCGGGGTCCAGCCGGCGGCGGACTGCAGGATCTCGCCCGGCACCTGGGCGTTGTGCACGGCGATCAGGTCGGTCGGGGCGCCGTTGACGTAGTTGTCGTCGGCGGTGAGCGGCGCCTCCTTCCACTTCTTCAGGATGCGGCCCGCCTGCGCCCCGTCCGGCAGCGTGAAGGCGTTGTGCTCGGCGACGAGCTGGGACTCCATGCCGATGCCGTAGCTGTAGCCGTAGCCGTCCCCGGCGACGAAGTGGTTGTCGTACGAGTCCACCTGCCCGAACCGCACGCGCGGGGCCCGCTCGACGAGGTTCGCGAACAGGTTGTGGTGGAAGGTGACCTTCAGGTGCCCCCGGTCCACGGCGGCGGTGGACGCGCTGTCGCTGTTGCCGATGAGGATCGTCTTGTCGTGGTTCTCGAAGACGTTCCAGGAGGCGGTGACGTGGTCGGCGCCCTTGACGATGTCCATCTCGCCGTCGTGCTGTTCGTAGATGCGGCCGTAGTAGTACGGCAGCGCGCTGTCCGGATGGGCGCCGTCCGTGAAGGTGTTGTGGTCCGCCCACACGTGCGTGCCGCCGTAGATGTCCATGCTGTCGTACTCGGAGTTCCAGTTGCCGTCGGCGGTGTCGGTCGGGTCCCACTGCGGGAAGCAGTCGAGGGGGCTCTCGAAGCTCAGGTTGCGGACGATGACGTTGTCGACGCCCTTGATCTGCAGGCTGGCGCCCTTGAAGCCGGCGTCCTTGCCGATGCCGACGATCGTGGTGTTCGCGGGGACGTAGGCCTTGATGTAGGCGTCCTGTTCGGCCTCGGAGGCGCGGCGCAGTCCCTCGGGGCTGTCGTCGGGCTCGCCGTCCAGGTTCTTGCCGCGGCCCCACACCGCCGGGTCGTAGGTCTTCAGGTAGGTGGCGAAGTCGTAGCCGGGCACGGCGAAGGTGTCGCAACTGGGCCCGTCGGCGTCGATGGTGCCCCGCACTCTGATGATCCTGGGCGCGGTGCCGCCGTCGGTCAGGGCCGCCTTGAACTGGTCCCAGGTGGTGACGGTGTAGACGTGCGCGGGGTCGGCGGCGGCACCGCCGGTGGTCCCGGTGCCGTACGCGGCCCAGCCGTCCTTGGCGGGCAGCACCTCGCGGTCGAGACCGGCGCGCGGGCCGGTCCGGGCCGAGGCGGTGCCGGTGACCGCCAGTACGAGCGCCGTGCAGCCCACGAGCGTCGCTATGACACGTCCATGACATTTCTGTGTACGCACCGTGCGGCTCTCCTCGTCGGAAAGGTCAGGATTCCGGAGCCGGCGGCCAGGTGATCCAGGACGCCGGGATGTCCTCGTGCAGCCGTACGACGTCCGGCCGGTCCAGCACCCGCGTGCGCAGCGACTCCTGCGCCACGAGCCGGGCCACGGCGATGGCGCCGGGCGGATTGAAATGCGTGTCGTCCTGCTCGGTGGCGGTCCAGTTGAAGTAGTTCTTCGTCTCCTCGACCCCGAGCCGTTGCCACAGCGCGAGCGACAGCGCCTCGATGTCGAGCAGCGGGACGTCCTCCTCCTTCGCGAGCGCGCGCATGGCCGCCGGATAGTCGCCGTGGGTGGGCACGGCGTTCCCGTCGGCGTCGAACCTGCGCCGCTCCACGGGGGTGGCGAGGACGGGGCGGGCGCCATGAGAGCGGGCGCCGTCGACGTAGAGCCGCAGGTACTGCTGTAGGGACATCAGTGGTTCTTCTTCCAGTCCGCCTGAGCCTTGTCGATCTGGTCGGCCAGCGTGTCCAGGAACTGCTTCGCGCTCATCCTGCCCAGCAGCAGCTTCTGGAAGTTCGGCTCGTTGCCGGCCTTGGAAATGGTGTTCCAGTCGGGCAGGTAGTACGGCAACTGGACGATCTTCGTGTCGGCCCCGTTCAGCGCGTCAGCGGCCAGCTTCGTCGGCTCGGCGGACTGGATCCACGCGTCCTTCGCAGCGTCCGTGTTAGCCGGCACCTGCCCCGCCGACTCGTTGAACTTGGAGTTCTCCTCGTGCGAGACGGCGAACTCGATGAACTTCCAGGCGGCCGCCTTGTTCCTGCTCGACCTGAACAGGCTGAGCCCGTCCACCGGATTGGACACCTGCACTCGGGTGCCGTCGTCCAGCGTGGGGTTCGGAATGCCCCGGAACCTGTCCTCGCCCAGTGCCTTCAGGTGGTCCTGGTAGGACCCCAGGTTGTGGCTCAGCATGCCGATCGTGCCGCTGTCCCACTGGGCGACCATCTTCGTGAAGTCGTTGTTGACGTCGGCGGACGGGGTGTCCTTCTTGTAGAGCGCGACGTACTTCTCCAGCGCGGCGACGTTCCTGGGGTCGTTGACGGTGGTCTTGTCCCCGTTCCAGAACGAGGTGATGCCGGTCTGCCCGTACACCGCGTCCAGAGCGGGCGCGATGGAGCCCTCGCCGCCCCGGATCGTGAAGCCGAACTCGTTCTTGCCCCTGTCCGTCAGCCTGCCGGCGGCCGTGTAGAACTTCGACCAGGTGGTCGGGGCGTCCAGGCCCGCCTTTTTGAACAGGTCCGTCCGGTACCACAGCGTGCCGTTGTTGGCGGAGGTCGGCACCTGGTACAGCGTGTCCCCGCCGCCTGCCGCCTTGCTGACGTCGATCAGGTTCCGGCTCAGCCTGCCGTTCAGGGAACTCTTCTGCAGGCGGGTGTCCAGCGGTTCCAGCGCGTTCTGGGCCACGACCTCGGCGAGCATCGCGGTGCCCACGCCGCCGACGTCGGGCAGCCCGCCGCCCTGGATCGCGGTGTCGTACTTGGACTGGGCGCTCGCCGCCGGGATGCCGACGTAGTCCACCTTGATGTCCGGGTACTTCTTCTCGAAGTCGGCGATGATCTGCTTCCAGATGTCGGTGCGGACACCGCCGTTGTTGTCCCAGAAGGTGATCGTGCCCTTGCCGGAACCCTCGCCGCCCTTGTCCCCCGCGCCGCCGCTGCCGTCGTCGCCGCAGGCGGTGGCGGTCAGCGCGAGGACGGAACCGAGGGCGACGGCCATGGCGGCGCGCCTGCTTCTGCGGATGCTGCTGCTCTTCATGCGTCGGCTCTCTTCTTCTCGAAGTCTTCTCGAAGGACTGCGCAAGGACTACGACGACGTGATCCGGAACCGGGTGAAGGTGGCTGCCCCCGCGTGCCCCGGTCCCTCGGGGGCGACGGCGAACAGGCCGAGCAGGGCGCCCACCCAGCGCCAGGGGGCGGCCGCGAACACCGGTCCGGACGGGCGGAAGCCGTCCCCGGCCTCGTACGAGAACCGGCAGCGCGCGCCCGTCCCGGCCTCGATCCGCAGCCGGGCCCGCCCCTCGGGCGCCGGACAGGACACCGCGACGTCCCGCTCCCTCCCCCACTGCCCGAAAGGCGTGGGAGGTGCCCTGCCAGCCGGTCTCCACTCCCCCGGCGGGCGCGAGGATCCAGAACCAGCCGTCGTGCCGGTAGAGCTTGGGGCCCTCCAGGGTGAACCAGCCGGGGATGCGGTCGCCGTCGACGATCACCTTGCCCTCGTCCAGCAGGGAGGTGCCGTCGGGGTGCATCCGGTGGCCGGTGAGGCGGTTCTTGATGCCGTTCCAGAAGCGGTCGTCGTGGTGCCGGATCGAGGGTGCCCAGACCCCTCGGTCGTGCCGTGGGGACGCGAACTCCGCCTCGGGTTGCAGGCGTTCGAGGGCGTGCCCCACGAGGGTCCAGTTCACCAGGTCGCGCGAGTGCAGCAGGGGCAGGCCGGGGGCGCGGCCGAAGCTGGAGGCGGTGAGGTAGAAGTCGTCGCCGACACGGACCACGTCCGGGTCGGACCAGTCCGCGTTCAGGACAGGGGCGGCGTAGGTGTTCACGGGCTCACCGCCTTCCGCACGAGTGCGGCCGCCTCGTCCCGGTCCAGCCGGCCGTCGGCGACGACGGTGACGATCCGCCGTACGACGGTGTCGCCGGGCTCGACGGTCAGCCGCTCGGTGTGGGCCAGCGACGAGCCGACGCCGGGGTACTCGGCGGCGCGCACGAACCACGGGTCGCGGCGGGTCTCCTCGGTGGCCCCGGCGAAGACCAGCGTCCATCCGGCCCCGGCGAGGGCCAGCCAGCCGGCGGGGCCGCCGTGCACCTCGGCCTCGCCCGCGCGGTCGGCGGTGAAGACGTCCGCTGTCTGTGCCCCCGCGTCTTCCTTGCGGGCCCGCCAGAAGAAGCCGCCGTAGGCCGCGCCGGGCCGCCCGTTGGTGGCGGGGCTGCCGATCGACAGCGCGCCCGGGGTGACGTTGGTGAGGGAGAAGGTGAAGTCCAGCGCCCAGGCCCGGTCGGTGAGTTCGGTGGCGGCGACGGTACGGCGTTCGCGCAGCAGCTCGCGTCCGGCGGCGACCCAGCGCAGCTGAGCCACGAACCCGTCGGGGTCGCGGAGCTGGAAGGCGGTGTGCCGCTGGGTGCCGTGGTTGTCGAGCTCGGTCGGGCCCCGGTCGCGCACGAAGGTGCGTCCGCCCCAGAAGTTGTACCCCTCGACGTCGGGAACGGCGACACCGACGCCGAGGTGGTGCGTGTGGTCGGCGGGACCCAGCTCGGTGACCGCCGTGCCGGCCAGGGTGGTGACGGGGTGCAGATACGGGCGCGGGGAGAGGCGGGCGGGCAGTTCGGGCCGGGTGACGTACCGGGCGACCGGGCGGCCCGCGACCCGAAGGACCAGGGTGTCGGGGGAGGTCATCGGGTGCTCACCTCGTTCGGCGCCTTCGGCAGGACCCAGCCGGCGCCCAGTTCGGAGTAGAGGGCGAGGGTGTCGGCGGCGGCCGCGACCAGGCCGTCGACGCCGGGCACGACCCGGCGGTGCTCGGCGGGCAGCGGCCGCCAGGCGTCCTCCGGGAGCGGGAGCGGGTCGGGGGCGGTGCGGACGGCCTCGACGACCCGCATGAAGGCGCCCGTGTCGTCGGGCGGGACGAGCAGCTCCGCGCCGCCCTCCACGTGCCGGACCAGGTTGTCCAGCAGGTCGGTGCGGCCGTACTCGGTCTCCTCCGGGCCGTGGCCGGCGCGCTGGAGCAGCACCCGGTCCCGTTTGTACCAGAACGTGATCCGGCCGCTGCTGCCGTGCACCAGCACATAGGGCTCGCCCGGTTCCTCGGCGCACAGGGTCGCGGCGACCGTGACCGGGCCGCGCGGGGTGCTCACGCGGACGCAGGAGGTGTCGTCGGACTCGATGTCGTTCGCGCGCCGCAGCTCGGTCTCGATGCCGGTGACGTCCCCGGCACGGGTGGTGCCGAGCAGGGCGAGCCCGGTGGCGACGGCGTGGGCGAGCGGGTTGGTGAGGACACCGTCGACCACGTCGACGCCGTCCAGGCGCCGTCGGCCCGCCCAGGGCGCCCGCCGGAAGTAGGCCTCGTCCCT
This sequence comes from Streptomyces sp. NPDC054783, assembly GCF_053611725.1. Taxonomy (NCBI): domain Bacteria; kingdom Bacillati; phylum Actinomycetota; class Actinomycetes; order Kitasatosporales; family Streptomycetaceae; genus Streptomyces; species Streptomyces sp. NPDC054783. The sequence continues at coordinate 106,227 of NZ_JBSHAY010000024.1, forward strand.
CGCCCACGCCCCGGCGCCACCGACCCCGAGGACCGCGCCGATCGCGCCTTCGGCGATGAGCCGCCGGATCGCGGGCACGGCGTGCGAGCCCAGCGACTGGAACCCGATCTGGCAGACCACGCCGGCCTTCGCGACCCCGTCGGCCATCCGCCGGAACTCGGCGTACGACGGCGCGGGCGGCTTCTCCAGCAGCACGTGCACGCCCCGTTCGGCGGCGGTCAGGGCGAGGTCGGTGTGGGTGGGGATCGGCGTGCATATCACCGCGATCCGGGCGCCGGTGGCATGGAGGAGGGCGCCGAGGTCGGCGGACTGCTCGGGCGCGCCGAGCCCGTCGGGGATCTCCTCCTCCGCCAGCGGGGTCAGTTCGCAGATGCCGGCGAGGCGGACGAGGCCCTGCCGCTGGAGCCGGCGGATGTTGTCCAGGTGCCGGCGGCCGTGGCCGCGCGCGCCCGCGAGAACGATCGGCAGGGTCATCATCCCTTCACCGCCCCCGCGCTGAAGCCGGTGATCAGCCACTTCTGGATGAAGGCGAACACGATCACCACCGGTACGGCCGCGATGATGCCGCCGGCCGCCAGCGCGCCCAGGTCGACGCTGTCGGCGCTCATCAGGGTGTTGAGGCCGACCGGGATGGTCTGCTTGCTCTGGTCGGAGAGGAACATCAGGGCGAACAGGAAGTGGTTCCAGGCGTGCACGAAGGCGAAGGAGCCGACGGCGATCAGCCCGGGCCGCAGCAGCGGCAGGACAACGATCCGGAAGGCCGCCATCCGGTTGCAGCCGTCCACCCAGGCGGCCTCCTCCAGGGAGTACGGCACGTTCCGGATGAACCCGCTGATGAGGATCATCGACAGCGGGAGCTGGAAGACGGTCTCGGCGATGATCACGCCGGCCAGGGAGTTGATCATCCGCAAGCTGGCGAAGATCCGGAACAGCGGGACCAGCAGCAGCGCGCCCGGCACGAACTGCGAGCACAGCAGCGCCAGCATGAAGCCCCGCTTGAGCCGGAAGTCGAAGCGGGCGAGCGCGTAGCCGGCGGCCAGGGCGACGACCGTGGTCAGCACCAGCGTGGCCAGACCGACGTAGACGCTGTTGGTGAAGTAGGTGCCGAAGTCCCGGTCGGTCCACACCTTCCGGAAGTGCTCGAAGGTCATCGGCCACGGCACGAGCGAGGTGGAGCCGGCCGGGCGCAGGGCGAACAGCAGGATCCAGTAGAAGGGGATCAGGGTGAAGAGAAGATAGATCGACAAGGGGACATAGATGTGCCGGCGCGGGACCTCGTCCCAGGCGCGGCGCCTCCTGCGGGCCCGGGCGGGCCCGGCGGCCACGCGCTCGGGTGCGGGAGCGACCTCGGTGATCACCTGGTCTCACCTCCGAACTTGCTCAGCCGCAGATAGACCATCGAGCAGAAGAGCAGGATCACGAACGCCACCGTGGTCAGGGCGGAGGCGTAGCCGAAGTCGTGGGCGTCGACGCTGGTGTTGGCGATGTACAGGGGAAGGGTCGTGGTCTCCCCCGCCGGGCCGCCGCCCGTCAGGGTGTAGAGCAGGTCGACGTTGTTGAACTCCCACACCGCCCGCAGCAGCGTGGACAGGACGATCGCGTCCTTCAGATGGGGCAGGGTGATGTGCCAGAACTGCTTGAGCCGGCTCGCCCCGTCGACCTCGGCGGCCTCGTACAGGTCCTTGGAGACGGACTGCAGGTCGGCGAGGACGAGGATCGCGAAGAAGGGCACCCCGCGCCAGAGATCGGCGACGACGGCCGCCGGGAAGACGGTCGAGGCGTCCGAGAGCCAGCTGGTGCCGTACGGCCCGAGCCCCGCGTCGGCGAGGTAACGGGTGACGCCCGTCTGGGAGTTGTAGAGCAGCACCCAGATAGCGGAGGTCAGCACGCCGGAGACGGCCCACGGGGAGAAGACCAGGGCGCGGCCCAGCGCCCGCCCGACGAAGGTCTGGTTGACGATGAGCGCCAGCGCCAGGCCGAACAGCAGCTGCAGGCCGACCTCGACCACGACCCACTTGGCGCTGAAGGTCAGCGTGTCCCAGAACTGGGGGTCGTGGGCGAAGATCTGCGTGAAGTTGCCGAGGCCCGCGAAGCCGTTCCGCCACGGCTTGGTCGGGTTGTAGTTCTGCAGGCTGTAGTAGAAGACGCTGAGCACCGGGTAGGCGATGAAGCCCAGCATCAGCAGGGCCGCCGGGGCGATCAGCAGGTACGGCAGCCTGCGCGGGGTCGCGGAGGCACGGCGCCGCCGGGGTGGCGCGGGCGGTTTCGCCACGGCTGCGGCTTGGGCCATGACTGTTCTCCGTTCGCATAGGGAGGGGCCGCCCGAAGGGCGTCGGTGACGGACGGTGGTCGGGTGACGGGCGGGGCGGTTACAGCGGGTGCAGGAAGCGCTTGCTACATACACATGGGTGAAGCGCTTCACCTCTCTCGATGCGTGGCTCAGCCGGCGTAGGGGTCCGGCACGTGGCCCGGCCGGGCCAGGAACTCGAAGTCGCAGCCGGTGTCGGCCTGCGTGATCTGTCCGTTGTAGAGCACGCCGTAGCCGCGCTCGTACCGGGCGGGCGGCGGGGTCCACGCGGCGCGCCGCCGCTGCAGCTCCGCGTCGTCCACGTGGAGACGGAGGCTGCGGGCCTCGACGTCCAGGGTGATGAGGTCGCCGGTGCGCACGAGGGCCAGGGGTCCGCCGACGTACGACTCCGGGGCGACGTGCAGCACACAGGCGCCGTAACTCGTGCCGCTCATCCGGGCGTCGGAGATCCGGACCATGTCCCGCACGCCCTGTCTGAGCAGGTGGTCGGGGATCGGAAGCATGCCGTACTCGGGCATGCCCGGGCCGCCCTTGGGTCCGGCGCCCCGCAGCACCAGCACACTGTCGGCGGTGATGCCGAGCGCGGGGTCGTTGATGGTGCGCTGCATGGTCCTGTAGTCGTCGAAGACGACGGCCGGGCCGGTGTGCTTCAACAGGCGGGGTTCGGCCGCGATGTGCTTGATGACCGCGCCGTCCGGGCAGAGGTTGCCGCGCAGGACGGCGACCCCGCCCTCGCCGGCGACCGGGTTGTCGCGGGGACGGATGACGTCGTCGTGGTGCACCTGCGCGCCTTCCAGTTGCTCGCGCAGGGTGTCGCACGACACCGTCGGCCGGTCCAGATGGAGCAGGTCGGTGATCCGGGACAGGAAGCCGGGCAGTCCGCCCGCGAAGTGGAAGTCCTCCATGAGGTACTTCCGGCCGCCGGGGCGGACGTTGGCGAGGACGGGCACGGTCCGGGCGATGCGGTCGAAGTCGTCCAGGGTGAGCTTCACCCCGGCCCGGCCGGCCATGGCGATCAGGTGGATCACGGCGTTGGTGGAGCCACCGAGGCCCAGGACCGTGGTGACCGCGTCCTCGAAGGCCTCACGCGTGAGGATCCGCGACAGCCTCCGGTCGTTCCGCACCAGCTCCACTGCCGTCATCCCGGCCCTGGCGGCCATCCGTTCGTGTCCGGAGTCGACGGCGGGAATGCTCGACGCGCCCGGCACGGTCACGCCGAGGGCCTCGGCGGCGGCGGTCAGCGTGGACGCCGTACCCATGGTCATGCAGTGCCCCGGGGAACGCGCGAGCCCGCTCTCCAGCTCGGTCATCTCGCAGTCGCCGATGAGACCGGCCCGCTTGTCGTCCCAGTACTTCCACATATCGGTACCGGAGCCGAGGACCTCGCCGCGCCAGTGGCCCGGGAGCATGGGCCCGGCGGGGACGAAGACGGCCGGGATGTCGACGGACGCGGCACCCATGAGCAGGGCCGGGGTGGACTTGTCGCAGCCGCCCATGAGCACCGCGCCGTCGACGGGGTACGACCGCAGCAGTTCCTCCGTCTCCAGCGCGAGCAGGTTGCGGTAGAGCATGGGGGTCGGCTTCTGGAAGGTCTCGCTGAGGGTGGAGACCGGGAATTCGAGAGGGAAGCCCCCGGCCTGCCACACGCCCCGCTTCACGGCCTGGGCGCGGTCCCGCAGATGCACATGGCACGGGTTGATGTCGGACCAGGTGTTGAGGATCGCGATGACCGGCTTGCCGAGGTGCTCCTCGGGGAGATAGCCGAGCTGGCGGGTGCGGGCGCGGTGGCTGAAGGAGCGCAACCCGTCGGTGCCATACCACTGGTGGCTGCGGAGTTCCTCCGGCTTCCTGCGGGGCGCGATCACCGGTGTACCTCCCTGAGCACCCTGGCCTCGCCACTCGACTCGTCCGCGACAACCAAGTGGTCGTGATCGAGGACCTGACCGTTCGGAACCTGCTGAAGAACGGCCGACCGGCCCGCGCCATCTCCGATGCCGTGTGGACCGAGTTCCGGAGGACACTGGAGTACGAGACCCAGTGGTACGGCCGCGAAGTGATCGCGGTGGACCGCTGGTTCCCCTCTTCGAAGCTGTGCTCCCACTGCGGCGCGCTCGCCGAGCGCATGCCGCTCGGCGTCCGCACCTGCACGTGCGACCGCTGCGGCACGACCCACGACCGGGACGTGAACGCGGCGCGCAACCTGTTGGCCGCCGGGCTGGCGGTGTCGGCCTGTGGAGCCGGTGTAAGACCTCAACGGAGTTCTCCGGGCGGGCAGTCGGCGGTGAAGCAGGAAACCCACGGGGGCGACCCGTGGAGTCCCCCTTCTGCAGGAGGGGGAGGAGGTCAAATGGACCATCCGGCGACGATGGCGGCGACCTCGGCGCGCTCGTCCTCGGGCAGCGGCTTGCTCGGCGCGCGGACGTCGCGGCGGCACAGGCCGAGCGCGGCGAGGGCCTCCTTGACGACGGTGACGTTGTTCGCGGAGCCGTGGGCGGCGCGGAGTTCCTCGAAGCGGCGGATCTGCTCCCAGATCTTCATGGCGGCCGGATAGTCGCCGGATCGAAGCGCTTCAATCATGTTCAGCGAAACGGCCGGGGCGACGTTCACGAGCCCGGAGGTGAAACCGGTGGCGCCCGCGGAGAAGTAGGCGGGGGCGTACGGCTCGGCGAGACCGGCGACCCAGACGAAGCGGTCGAGGCCGGCGTCGCGGGCGAAGGCGGCGAACCTGGCGGCGTCCGGGACGGCGTACTTGACTCCGATCACGTTCGGGCAGACGTCGGCGAGTTCGGCGAGGCGGGCGCCGGTGAGCTGGGCGTTGCGGACGTAGGGCACGACGCCGAGCTCGGGGACGGCCTCGGCGATGGCGCGGTGGTAGTCGACCCAGCCGGCCTGCGACACGTACGGGTGCACGGGCTGATGCACCATCACCATCTGGGCACCGCGTTCCCGGGCATGACGGGCGGAGGCGATGGCGGTGGGTACGTCATGCCCCACGCCGACGAGGATCACGGCACGGCCGTCGGCTTCCCCGATGGTCAACTCCGTGACGAGCTGCCGTTCTTGGGGGGTGAGGGCGTAGAACTCGCCGGTGTTCCCGTTGGGGGTGAGGATACGGATCCCGCCGTCGAGGAGCCGGCGCAGCAGGGCCCGGTGGGCGCCGGTGTCGACGCTTCCGTCCTCGGCGAACGGAGTCACCGGGATCGCCACCACGTCGGCCAGGGCGGCCCGTTGGATCTCGCACGCCATGCTGCTCATTCCTGACCTTCCTGGTTCGCCGCTCGGGGGAATGCGCGCCGGACGAAGGAGGCGATGTGGGCGTGCAGGGCGCTCGCCGCGCCGTCGGCGTCGCCGTCGAGCGCGAGCCGGAGGATCTCCCGGTGCTCGGCGGCCTCCCGCTCCCAGGAGGGCTCGGCGGCCCAGGCGACGGCGGAGACCAGCGCGGCCTGGTCGCGGACCTCGTCCAGCATCCGGCCGAGCAGCGGGTTGCCGCACGGCAGATAGAGGGCGCGGTGGAACTCCCGGTTGGCGAGCGACCGTTCGGCGGTGTCGTGGGCGGCGTCGGCCCGGTTCAGCGCGTCGCGCGCGGCGTCGAGTGAGGCGCCCCGCCCGACGGTTCTTCTCAGTGCCTCGGGTTCCAGCAGCAGCCGCACGTCGTAGACCTCGCGTGCCATGTCCGCGTCCACCATGCGCACCGTGACGCCCTTGTACTGGCTCATCACGACGAGTCCGGTCCCGGCGAGCGTCTTCAGCGCCTCCCGTACCGGGGTCTTGGACACCCCGAACTGCGCGGCCAGATCCGTCTCGACCAGGGCCTGACCGGGCGTCAGCTGCCCGGTCAGGATGCGGTGTTTGATCGCGTCCAGCACGTACTGCGTGCGGGACGGGATCGGGGTGGGCACAGAGGTCATGCGGCCCTCTCGGATCTCACATATCGCGTCTCATGTATGACGTACGAAGTACGACGCGGTTGAAGGTAGGAGGGGGCGGGTGTTTCGTCAATGCCTATGACAAAAGAGGGTCGAGCTGCGGCTCAGACGGTGTGGACGGCACCCTCGACGGCGGCTCGGGTGGGCCGGCCGGAGACCACCGCGGCCCGGGCGGTGGCCGCCTCGCGGGTGAGCGTGGGTCCGACATGGGTGACCAGCAGCTCGCGGACACGCGCCGCATGGGCGATCCGCCCCGCGTCCTCGGGCGTCAGATGGACCTGCTCCTGGTGTTCGCCACCGCGATGTGCGTCGATGTCCGCCTCGCACAGGAACAGGTCGGCGCGGGAGGCGAGTTCGCCGAGCGCGGCACACGGCCCGCTGTCCCCGGAATAGGCGAGCACGCTCCCCTGGCATTCGGCGCGCAGCCCGTACGCCTCGGTGTCGTGGGCGACGGCGCGTGCGGAGAGGCGGAGGTTCCAGTGCCGGACGTCATGGCCGTCGTACAGGGCCCGGAAGTCGAAGACGCCCTTGAGGAAGTCGACGTCCGCCCGCCCGAAGAAGCCGGCCAGCCTGCGGGCGCAGTCCTGTGGGGCGTACACCGGGATCGGCACGGCCGGGGTCATCCCGCCGAAGGCGAAGGCGTAGGCGGCGGGCAGCAGATCGGCGCTGTGGTCGGCGTGCAGATGGGAGATCCAGATCGCGGTGAGCCGTGAGGGGTCCGTGTGCCGCTGCAACGCGGCGAACGTGCCGGACCCCGCGTCCACCCACACCTCGGCACCCCCGCCGGACAGCAGGTATCCGGAGCAGGGCCGGTCGGGGCCGGGGTGCGGAGAGGCGGCTCCGAGGACGGTGAGGGTGAGTGGCATGGGGGGAGAGTACGACGGCCGGGGTTCCGCTTCGGCCCACTCGGGCAAGCGGAACCGGGGCATCAGGCGCCCGGTACGGGGGCGTACTGGGCGGCCTGGGCCTCGTAGCGGGTGCGGTAGTGGCCGTTCGGGAGGTTCCCGGATGCGCGCCGGCCGGCCGGGGCACCTCCTCGTCACCGGCCGAGAGGTGCTTCAGCCGGGTACGGACGGCCCGAAACTTTGGTTCTGCCGATTGCATCCGGAGCCCGGGCGGCCGCCGCACCCACTCATACACACCACAACACGCTCACGCGCTCTCACCCGGCGGCAGCTCCGAACCCTCCAGCCTTGACGTACCGGGCCTCGCGCGTGTCGGGGAGCGAGGGACTTGAGCTTGCGCGGCACGCTCGTCCGACACCGCGGTCGGCAGCCGGTGTGGTTCTCACTCCGGGCGCCATCCCGGATTCCGCCCGCTCAGCCCCAGCGCCCGGTCCATCAGGGGTGCCTCCGGCGGCACCGGGACGACCGGACCGAAGAGGCCGCCGCCGCGGTTCGGGTCCTCGGCGGCCGCGAGCAGGAAGCCGTGGGCCGAGTCCAGCGCCGCGGGGTCGGGAGCGTAGGGCCGGCCGATGGCGCGGGCCAGGTCCCAGCCGTGGATGACCAGTTCGTCGGCGACGACGGCACCGGCGACCTCGCCCGGCAGGTTCACCCCGCCCGCGCGGGTCATCCCGGTCCAGGCGTCCGGATCGCGCCAGGCGTCGGCCAGTTCGTCCAGGGTCTTGGGCAGCTCCGCGCGCCAGCCGGGGCCGATGTCCGGCACGGCGGCGGTCGGGTTGGTGTCGGTCGTCGTACCGAGATCCTTGCGGGCGGCGTCACGGAAGGCCACCGAGAGCATCTGGATGTGGCCCAGCAGATTCCGCAGCAGTAGGCCGGGGCACGGTGTGGGGGCCGACAGTTGCTCGTCGGACACGGACTCGGCGAGCCGCGCCACGATCCGGGTCTGCGGGCCCAGGTCGATCATGGTCATGCCACTACTCCTTCACGGTTGCACTCCTCGTACGAAGGGCAGACCGGCCGGCGCCCGAAAACTCATCGGTGCCGCGCGGCCGCCGCCACGGCGACCGTCCGCCGCCGAGGCACCACACCGCGATCACCGGGTCGCACAGCGCGCAGCCGAACGAGGAGTCGTGGGCGAAGGGGACGATCGGGTGCCCCTTGAGGTGGTGCACGACGTCCCAGGCCGTGTGCAGCAGCCAGCCTGCGCCGATCCAGGCCCAGGAGTCCAGGCCCTTGTAGGCGACGTAGGTGGCCACCGCGGTGAACGCGAACTCCCAGCCGCCGAGCCCACCGCCACTGAGATAGGCGGCGCCCGCGCCGGCCACCATGACCGCGTTGAGGCGGCGCCGGTGTCGCTCCGGGACGAGGGACATCAGCAGGACGTAGACGAGACCGATCAGAATCGGGGCGAGGTAGCGCATGACGCCGACAGTAGGTTCGGCCCGGCGCACGCCCCAGGGGCATTACCGACAGGTTCCGACGGATTGCCGCCGCCGCGTCCGACCCGGCGGATAAGGCACCTTACCGATCCGCGCCCGCCCGCCTTAGACCCACGATGAACAGGCATGACGACTTCCTGGACCCTGCTCCGCGTGCTGCGCGAGCGCAACGCGGGGCTGTATCTGGCGGCGGTGGTGGTGTCGGGCTTCGGCAACTCCGCGCTGTTTCTGGCATCGGGTGTGTGGGTGAAGGACCTCACCGGATCCGACGGCCTGGCCGCGCTGTGCATGCTCGCCATGTGGGCCCCCACCGTGGCCGGCCCGCCGCTGGGCACGATCGCCGACCGGGTGCGGCGCAAGCCCCTGCTGGTGGCCCTGAACGCGGGCCTGGCGGCCCTGCTGCTCACTCTGTGCACCGTGGACTCCCCGGGCGGCCTGTGGCTTCTCTTCACCGTGCTGCTGGTCTACGGCGCCGCCGAGGTCGTCCATGACGCGGCCGAGACGGCCCTGGTGACCTCGGCGATCGGCCCGGAGCGCCTGGGCGACTTCAACGGGCTGCGCATGGCCGTCACCGAGGGCATGAAGCTCGTCGCCCCGCTGACCGGCGCGGGTCTGTACACGGCCTTCGGCGGTCCGGCCGTCGCCTGCCTGGACGCGGGCACCTTGGTGGCCGCCGCCGGGTTGTACGCCCTGCTGCGGGTGCGCGAGGAACGGCCGGTCCGGTCCGGCGGCAGTTGGCGCGAGGAGACCGCGGAGGGCGTCCGGCACCTGTGGGGCCACCCGGAACTGCGCCCGCTGGTCCGGGCGGGCGGTACGACGATGCTTTTCACCTCGCTGTGCGGCACGACGCTGTACGCCGTCGTCGACCGGCTCGGCCACTCCCCCGCGTACACGGGCGTGCTGTACGCCGTCCAGGGCGCCGGTTCGGTGGCGGCCGGGCTCGTCTCGGGCGCCGCGCTGCGGCGGCTCGGTGCGCGCCGGTTCGCGGCGGCGGGGATCGCGCTGACGGCACTCGCGGTGGCCGCGCGTGCCGTGCCGTCGGACCCGGTGGCCCTCGCGTCGTCCGCGGCGGCCGGTCTCGGCCTGCCCTGCGTGCTCGTCGCGGTCTTCACCGCCGTGCAGCAGCAGACGCCCGGCCCGCTGCTCGGCCGGGCGACGGCCACCGCCGGCACCCTGGTCCTCACCCCCAACGCCGTCGGACTGGCCGTCGGCGCGGCCCTGGTCGAACTGGCCTCCCCCACACTGCTGTTGCCGCTGTACGGCCTCGCACTGCTCGGGACGGCGGCTTGCCTGGCTCAGCGCGCCGACAGCGCCTCGCGCACCGAGGCGAGGTCCGAGTCCGACGCCAACCCGGCGTGATAGAGCCGCAGTTCGGTCGCGCCCTGCGCACGCGCGCGTGCCGCGTCCGCCGCGAGTGTGCCGGGGCTGCCGCCCATGCCGGAGACGACGGTGAGGTTGGCGGCCAGCACCGTCCCCTCCCGGCCCGCTCCGGCGAAGGCCGCCAGCGGGGCCGTACCGCCGGTGCAGGGCACCACCACGCCGTCGGCGACGGCGAGGACGCGGGCGGGGTCGACGCCGGCGTTGGCGCCGCAGTGGTAGGAGACCGGGTCGGCGTGCAGCAGGACCTGGAAGCCGGCCGGTGCGGCGGCGCGCACGGCGGCGACGGCCTCCTCCTGGAGCGTGCCGGCGACCTCGTCGCGCCACGCGCGCGTGCGGGCCGCCCTCTCCTCGCCGAGCAGCTTCTCCACCGTCGGCCAGCCCTCGTCGCCCGCCGCGCCCCGCCACAGCGGCTCCAGCGCGGCCCGCACGGAGGCGGCCGACTCCTCGGGGTCCAGGCCCTGTTCGCCGTATCCGGCGCGGCAGGACGGGCAGAAGCACAGGGACATCAGGTACTGCCCGGCCTCACCGAGACCGACACCGCCGGTCTTGTCGTGGGCGTGCAGGTGCTGGAGCCCGTACCAGCCGAGGGACTCCAGCTCGGTGCCCTGCGCGCCGGGGCGTACGGCGGCCTCGGCGGCCAGGTCGACCAGGTACGCGCGCGTGGCGGGCTGGGCGATGCAGGGCGCCCAGGGGTAGTGGTCGCCGTAGGCGTTGACCACCGAGATGTCCGGATGCTCGGCGCCCAGGCGGGAGTTGTGCGCGAGGACGACCCAGGTGTGCACCTTGAGGCCCGCCGCGGTCAGGGCGGCCGCCGCCGCGCCATAGGAGTCGCCGGGGGCCCAGCGGCCGGCGGGGTACGGCCTCAGGCCCCGGCCCGCCCAGCGCCCGCCCGGCGGATAGAGGACGGCCGCGTACTCGGCGGTGACGATGCGGTGGCGGGGGTGGCGGGGGGTCAGGGCGCGGGTGGAGTGGTAGGCGGCGGCGAGGGTCACCTGTTCCACGCCGAGCCCGGCGATGCGCGCGGGGGCCTCCGGGTCCCCGCCCACGTCCCATGGGTAGACGAACGCAGACGCCTTCACACGCCCTCCTTCGAGCCGCACGGGCGCTCGCTCACGCGTCCCCCTTCGAGCCGTACCGACGCTCGCTCACGCGTCCTCCTCCAGCAGCGCGTAGCCCCGCTCGATCAGCTGGGCGAGCTGTTTGACATGGTCCTCCGCCGGCTCGTGCAGCGGGGGCCGGACCTCGCCGACGTCCAGGCCGCGCAGCCGTACGCCCGCCTTGACGAGCGAGACGGCGTAGCCGCGGCCCTGGGCGCGCAGTTCCACGAACGGGCGGTAGAAGCCGTCCAGGAGGCGGCGCAGGGTCGCCGTGTCGCCCGCGGTCAGGGCCCGGTGGTAGGCGAGGGCGATCTCGGGGGCGAAGCAGAAGACGGCCGACGAGTACAGGGTGACGCCGAGGGCGTGATAGGCGAGCTGGGTCTGCTCGGCGGTGGGCAGGCCGTTGAAGTACAGGAAGTCGCCGGGGACTTCGGTGCGTACGGTGCTGATGATCCGCTGCATCAGGTCGAGGTCGCCGAGGCCGTCCTTGAGGCCGATGATCCCGTCGGTGCGGGCGAGTTCGGCCACCGTCCGCGGGGTGAAGACGGCGTTGTCCCGCTGGTAGACGATCACCGGCAGCCCGGTGGCCGCGGCGACCTCCCGGTAGTGCCGCAGCAGGCCCTCCTGACCGGCGAGCACGAGGTACGGCGGCATGGCGAGGAGGCCGTCGGCGCCGGCCTGCTCGGCGAGACGGGCGTAGCGGACGGCGAGCGCGGTGCCGTAGCCGGCGCCCGCGACGACCGGGACGCGTCCCTCGGCCGCCTCCACGGCCACCCGGACGCAGGCCTCGAACTCCTCCGGCAGCAGCGCGTGGAACTCCCCGGTGCCGCAGCAGGCGAACACGGCGGCGGCACCGGCGGCGACGCCGCGGCGGACGTGGGTGCGGTAGACGTCGAGGTCGAGCGAGCCGTCGGGGCCGTAGGCCGTGACGGGGAAGAAGAGCGGCCCACTCGGTTCGTCGAGCCGTTCGGTGAGAGGGGCTGGCGTCACGGGCTCTCCCTTGGGACACGCCGGTGCAGCGTTTCCGGGTGCATGTTTCTGATCCACGTCTATATTTCTGAACGCGACCACGCTAAGGGGGCTTCTTGTGGCAGGTCAAGCAGGCAAACTCGCGACACCGAGAGCGAATTCGCCGACTTCACGCAACACTTGACGGTGCGCGTCGAAATTCTCTAGCGTGTCCATGTATGTGAATGCCGGCCACAAGGAGAACCGAGGATGCCCGCTCCCCACACCGTTCTGCTCACCGGCGCCGCCGGCGGGCTCGGCACCCTGATGCGGTCCCTGCTGCCGGAGTACGGCTACACGCTGCGCCTGTTCGACGTGCGCCCCATCGAGGACGCGCCGGACGCGATCACCGCCGACCTCACCGACACGGCGGCCCTGCGCGAGGCCGTACGGGGCGCGGACGCGGTCCTGCACCTGGCGGGCATCTCCCTGGAGGCCCCCTTCGAGAAAATCCTCAGGTCCAACATCGAGGGCACCTACAACCTCTACGAGGCCGCCCGCCAGGAGGGCGTGCCCCGGATCGTCTTCGCCTCCTCCAACCACGCCGTCGGCTTCACCCCGGCCCCGCGCCCGGGCGAGCCGCCGATCCCGGTCGACACCCCGCGCCGCCCGGACACCTTCTACGGCCTGTCCAAGTCCTTCGGCGAGGACCTCGCCCAGCTGTACTGGGACAAGCACGGCCTGGAGACCGTGTCCGTGCGCATCGGCTCCTGCTTCCCGGAGCCGACCAGCGTGCGCATGCTCTCGGTGTGGATGAGCCCCGCCGACGGCGCCCGCCTCTTCCACGCGGCCCTGACCGCCGAGGAGGTCGGCCACACCGTCGTCTACGGCTCCTCCGCCAACACCCGGCTGTGGTGGGACCTGGCCACCGCGCGGGCGCTCGGCTACGAGCCGCAGGACGACTCCGAGCCGTACGCCGAGAAGCTGATCGCCGAGCAGGGCGAGCTGGACCCGGCGAACCCGGCGCACAGCCACCTGGGCGGGCACTTCGTGAACGACCCGCCGATCTGGCCGTACTGAGCCTGCCGGACCGGGGAGTCGCGCCCCGGCCGGACGCCGTGCCACGAGGCCGGCCAAGTGCCACGGTGACGGCCACGACTGCCCCAAAGACAGCCGGCGGTGCACGCAGGCCCACGACGAACCCCTGCCTCGCCGGCCGCACCCGGGGGCAGTCCCGACAGCCGGCAGGCCCCCGGCGGCGACTGCGACCCGGCCACCGCGCAGCACGGAGCCGAGGCCGGCGCGGGAGGCCCCGGAAGAACTCCGGCCGAAAGAGCTCCGGCGGCTCAAAACGATCGTCCACGCGCGCGGGCGGGCACCGAACGGGCCCGCCCGCCACCATGTTCGGGCATCCACGGCGCCCGCTCCCACCCCGCCGGGCACTGCCTCGCAGGTCCGCGCCGGGCACCGCCCTCGGTAAACGGGTACAAACGGGCAGTATCGGGCCCGCAACAGGCCTGGCCACTGCCCCACGGCCGCTGTAGAACTTCCCCCAAGGGCCCGAACGGGCAGTTCCGCGGGAAGGCGGGTGATGGCATGAGCACCGGGACGGCGGAAGAACGCCAGCGCGCGATCGTGCGGGCCGCGCGCGCCACCGGATCGGTCGACGTCACCGTGCTCGCCGCCGAGCTGGGCGTGGCCAAGGAGACCATCCGGCGCGATCTGCGCGCCCTGGAGGACCACGGGCTGGTCCGCCGTACGCACGGCGGCGCCTATCCGGTGGAGAGCGCCGGCTTCGAGACGACGCTCGCCTTCCGCGCCACCAGCCACGTGCCCGAGAAGCGCCGGATCGCGGCCGCCGCGGCCGAGCTGCTCGGGGACGCGGAGACGGTCTTCGTGGACGAGGGCTTCACCCCGCAGCTCATCGCCGAGGCCCTGCCCACCGACCGGGCACTGACCGTGGTCACCGCATCCCTGCCGGTCGCGGGCGCGCTGGCGGAGGCCGAGCAGATCCAGGTCCTGCTCCTCGGCGGCCGGGTCCGGGCCGGCACTCTGGCCACCGTCGACCACTGGACGACGAAGATGCTCGCCGGCTTCGTCATCGACCTCGCCTACATCGGCGCCAACGGCATCTCCCGCGAGCACGGCCTCACCACCCCCGACCCGGCGGTCAGCGAGGTCAAGGCGCAGGCGATTCGGGCCGCGCGCCGCACCGTCTTCGCGGGTGTGCACACCAAGTTCGGCGCGGTCAGCTTCTGCCGGTTCGCCGAGGTCGGCGCGCTGGAGGCGATCGTGACGAGCACCCAGCTCGCGGCCGCCGAGGCCCACCGCTACTCCCTGCTGGGCCCGCAGGTCATCCGGGTCTGAAAGTCCAACTCACTCCCCCCAGCGGCGTTCCACATCGCCAAGTGCCCCTTATATCCCGATATCTTCAGGAGCGATCCATGCGAACCCAGAGCCGACGGAGGCCGCGAGCCACGCTCGCCATGGCCGCCGCAGGGACGCTGCTCTCCCCGCTGCTCTCCGGCTGCTGGGTCGGCGCGGGCGGGACCGGTGGCGGCGACTCCATCAACGTGTTGATGGTCAACAACCCCCAGATGACCGAGCTGCAGAAGCTCGCCCCCCGCTTCACCAAAGAGACCGGCATCAAGGTCAACTTCACGGTCCTGCCCGAGAACGACGTCCGCGACAAGATCAGTCAGGACTTCGCCAACCAGGCCGGCCAGTACGACGTGGCGACCCTGAGCAACTACGAGATACCGATCTACGCCCGCAACGGCTGGCTGCACGAGATGAACTCGTACGTCGCCAAGGACCCGTCGTACGACGAACAGGACGTCCTGGGCCCCATGCGCCAGTCCCTGACCGCCTCCGACGGCAAGCTCTACGGCCAGCCCTTCTACGGCGAGTCGTCCTTCCTGATGTACCGCAAGGACGTGTTCGCGGCGAAGGGCCTGACCATGCCGGCCCACCCCACCTGGCAGCAGGTCGCCGACCTCGCCGCACAGGTGGACGGCGCCAGGCCGGGCATGAAGGCCATCTGTCTGCGCGGCCTGCCCGGCTGGGGCGAGATGATCGCGCCGCTGACCACGGTGGTGAACACCTTCGGCGGCACCTGGTTCGACAAGAACTGGAAGGCGCACCTGGACTCCCCCGAGTTCGAGAAGGCGACGAAGTTCTATGTCGACCTGGTCCGCAAGCACGGCGAGTCCGGCGCCGCCCAGTCCGGCTTCGCCGAGTGCCTCAACGACATGACCCAGGGCAAGGTCGCCATGTGGTACGACGCCACATCCGCGGCCGGCCTGCTGGAGGCGAAGGGCTCCCCCGTCCAGGGCAAACTCGGCTACGCCCCCGCCCCCGTGGAGAAGACCCCGTCCTCCGGCTGGCTCTACACCTGGGCCTGGGGCATCCAGAAGGCCTCCCGCAATCCGGACAAGGCCTGGAAGTTCGTGTCCTGGGCGTCCGGCAAGGGGTACGAGCAGCTGGTCGGCCAGACCAGCGGCTGGCCGAACGTCCCGGCGGGCAAACGGGCGTCGACGTACACCAACGCCGACTACCGCGCGTCGGCCGCCGCCTTCCAGGACATGACGAAGCAGGCCATCGAGAGCGCCCGTCCCGGTGATCCCGGTGTGCAGCCGCGTCCGGCGCCCGGCATCCAGTTCGTCGACATCCCCGAGTTCACCGACCTCGGCACCAAGGTCTCCCAGGAGATCAGCGCGGCCGTCGCCGGACGCCAGTCCGTCGACTCGGCCCTGAAGAACTCGCAGGCGCTCGCCGAGAAGATCTCCAAGGAGTACCAGGGACGATGACCGCGACGACAGCACCCCTTGCGACCGCACCGGTACGCGCCACGCGGCAGCCCTCCGCCCGCCTGCGCGCCTGGGCCACCCGGGCCCCGCTCATGCCCGCCCTCGTCTTCGTGATCGTGGTGACCCAGCTGCCGTTCGTGGCCACGCTGGTGATCTCCCTCTTCGACTGGAACGCCCTCTATCCCAAGGCCCGGCACTTCACGGGCCTGGACAACTACCGTCAGGTCCTGACCGACGCGGACCTGCGCCACTCGGTCTGGACGACCGTGCTGCTCACGGTGACGGTGGTGCTGGTCAGCCTGGTCCTCGGGCTCGCGCTGGCGCTGCTGCTGAACCGGAAGTTCCGCGGCCGGGGCATCGTGCGCACCCTCCTCATCGCGCCCTTCCTGGTGGTGCCGGTGGCCGCGGCCCTCCTCTGGAAGCATGTGCTCTACAACCCTGAATACGGCCTGTTGAATGGGTTGTTGCACTATGTGGGCGGCCCACAGCCCGACTGGATCTCCAACACGCCGCTGCTCGCCGTCGAGGCCTCTCTGGTGTGGCAGTGGACGCCGTTCATGATGCTGATCCTGCTCGCCGGGCTGCAGAGCCGTGACCCCGAGCAGATCGAGGCCGCCCGGGTCGACGGCGCGAACGACTGGCAGGTCTTCCGTCATCTGACGCTCCCGCACCTGCGCCGCTACCTCGAACTCGGCGCCCTGCTGGGCTCGATCTACATCGTCCAGAACTTCGACGCGGTCTTCACGATCACGTCCGGCGGACTCGGCACCGCCAACCTGCCCTACACCGTCTACCAGAGCTTCTACCAGGCCCACGAGAACGGCCTCGCCTCGGCCGCCGGCGTCCTGGTGGTCATCGGCTCGATCATCATCGCGACCTTCGCCCTGCGCGTGGTGTCGTCCCTGTTCCGCGAGGAGGTGTCCCGCGCATGAACGCCGTGCTCCGCCGCAACGGCCTGGGTCTCGTCGCCTGGCTGGTCGGGATCGTGTTCTTCCTGCCCATCGCCTGGATGGCGCTGACGTCCTTCCACTCCGAGGCGGACGCGGCGACCAACCCGCCGTCCTTCGCCGCCTCGCTGACCCTCGACGGCTACCGCGAGTTCTTCGGATCGGGCGGCGGCGCGAGCCCCTGGCCGGCGCTGATCAACTCCACGGTGGCGTCCGTGGTGTCGACGGTCTGCGTGCTGCTCCTCGCCCTGCCCGCGGCGTACGCGCTGTCCATCCGGCGGGTACGCAAGTGGACGGACGTCCTGTTCTTCTTCCTGTCCACGAAGATGCTGCCGGTGGTGGCCGGTCTGCTGCCGATCTACCTGTTCGCGAAGAACACCGGGATGCTCGACAACATCTGGCTCCTGGTCATCCTCTACACCTCCATGAACCTGCCGATCGCGGTGTGGATGATGCAGTCGTTCCTCGCCGAGGTCCCGGTGGCGGTGATCGAGGCGGCGCAGATCGACGGCGCCCGGCTGCCGACCATCCTTGCGCGCGTGGTCGCCCCGATCGCCCTGCCCGGCATCGCAGCCACCGCACTGATCTGCTTCATCTTCAGCTGGAACGAACTTCTCTTCGCCCGAGTCCTCACGGGCGTGGTCGCCGAGACCGCCCCCGTCTTCCTGACCGGCTTCATCACCAGCCAGGGCCTGTTCCTGGCCAAGGTGTGCGCCGCGTCGCTCGTCGTCTCCCTGCCGGTGCTCGCCGCGGGGTTCGCCGCCCAGGACAAGCTCGTCCAGGGCCTGTCGTTGGGAGCCGTGAAATGAAGGCCGCCGTCATCGAGTCCGTGGGCCGCGCCGTCGTCACCGAGGTGCCGGACCCGACGCCCGGCCCGCGCGAGGTCGTCGTGGAAGTGGCCGCCTGCGGCCTGTGCGGCACCGACCTGCACATCCTCCAGGGCGAGTTCGCGCCCAGGCTGCCGATCGTCCCCGGCCACGAGTTCGCGGGCGAGGTGGTCGGCATCGGCACCCAGGTCACCGAGGTGGCGGTCGGCGACCGCGTGGCCGTGGACCCCTCCCTGTACTGCTACGAGTGCCGTTACTGCCGTACCGGCCACAACAACCTGTGCGAGCGGTGGGCCGCGATCGGCGTGACCACGGCGGGCGGAGCGGCGCAGTACGCCGTCGCACCGGTGGCGAACTGCGTGAAGCTGCCGGACCACGTGCGCACCGAGGACGCGGCCCTGGTCGAGCCGCTGTCCTGCGCGGTGCGCGGCTACGACGTCCTGCAGTCCCGCCTGGGCGCGCACGTCCTGATCTACGGCTCGGGGACGATGGGCCTGATGATGCTGGAGCTCGCCAAGCGGACCGGCGCGGCCCGCGTGGACGTGGTGGACGTGAACCCGGCGCGCCTGGAGACGGCCGTACGGCTGGGCGTCTCGGCGTCGGCGGCGAACGCCGACGAACTGGACCGCCCGCAGGGCTGGGACGTCGTCGTGGACGCGACCGGCAACGCGGCGGCGATCCAGGACGGCCTGGGCCGGGTGGCGAAGGCGGGTACGTTCCTGCAGTTCGGGGTGGCCGACTACGCGACCCGGGTGACGATCGACCCGTACCGCATCTACAACCAGGAGATCACCATCACCGGCTCCATGGCGGTGCTGCACAGCTTCGAGCGGGCGGCCGAGCTGTTCGCGAACGGGGTGCTGGACCCGCAGGTGTTCATCAGCGACCGGATCCCGCTGGCGCGGTACCCGCAGGCGCTGGAACAGTTCGCGGCGGGGGTGGGGCGGAAGATCGTGGTGGTGCCGTAGGCCGTACGACGGGTTTCTGCGGGTAAGGGAACGGTAAAGCGGTGTCGTTCGTTCACCCGGCATGACAGCTATGACCCCTGGCTCGAACATCCCTCTGCCGGCCGCGCGCGTGACGGTGGACGTCGCCGCTCCGGTGCGGCTCGACGTGTCGGGCCTGCTGCTCACCGCCGACGGCAAGGTGCGCTCGGACGACGACTTCATCTTCTACAACCAGCCGGCGGGGCCGGGCGTGACGTACGCCTCCGGCGGCGGTGCCGCACCGGACGCGATCACGGTCGACACCGCCGCCGTCCCGCCGGACATCGAGAAGATCGTGGTCACGGCCAGTCCGGACGCGACCGGCCAGACCTTCCAGGGCATCGAGCCGACGGCCACGATCCGCGACGCGGACGGCGGCGCGGTGCTGGCCACGTTCACCCCGCCCCAGCTCGGCGCGGAGACGGCGCTGGTCGTCGTGGAGATCTACCGCCGGGGCGGCACCTGGAAGGCCCGCGCGGTGGGCCAGGGGTACGCCAACGGGCTGGCCGGCATCGCGACGGACTTCGGGGTGACGGTGGAGGAGCCGACGGCGGCCCCGGCGGCTCCTCCGCAGCCGGTGGCCCCGCCGGTGCCCACCGTGCAGACCCCGGTCACCCCGCCCGCCCCGCCGGTGTCCCCTCCCCCGGTCCCGCCCGCGCCGGCTCCGGGCGCCGGGAAGATCAACCTCGACAAGGGCCGGGTCAGCCTCCAGAAGAACCAGACCGTCTCCCTCGTCAAGGGCGGCCGCCCGCTGCTCGCCCAGGTCAAGATGGGGCTCGGCTGGGAGCCGGCGTTCCGCGGTGCGGACATCGACCTGGACGCCTCGGTCATCGCCTACGGCCCGCAGCGCAACCACGTCGACAGCTGCTACTTCGGCAAGCTGACGATCCTGAACGGTGCGATCAAGCACTCCGGCGACAACCTCACCGGTGAGGGGGCGGGCGACGACGAGGTGATCACGGTCGACCTCGGCCGCGTCCCCCAGGAGGTCACCGGCCTGGTCTTCACGGTCAACTCCTTCTCCGGCCAGAAGTTCACCGAGGTCGCCAAGGCCTACTGCCGCCTGCTGGACGCCACCACCGGCGAGGAACTGGTCCGCTTCGACCTCACCCACGCCGAGCCCCAGACGGGTGTGATGATGGCCAAGCTCATCCGCCAGTTCTCGGGCGAGTGGGACATGACGGCGCTGGGCGACTTCGTCAAGGCGCGGACGGTGAGAAACATGGTGGAACCGGGGGCGCGGGCCCTGTAGACGGTCGTACGAGAGCCGGTGGCGCCCCCGTCCGTCAGGGGGCGCCCGGTCGCAGTCCCTCCGTCAGCAGGTACAGGTAGCGGCAGATCTGCCTCCCCTGCCCGTCCGCCAGCTCCGACGCGGACGCAACGCCGTGCGCCAGGCGCAGGACCTCGATCGGCTCGACGTCCCCCCGCAGGCTGCCCGCCCGCTGGGCCGCCTCCACCAGCCGCCGTGCCGCGTCCTGCATATGGGTGCCGCAGGCCGTGGCCGCGACGGTGCTGCCGTCGGTGACGGCCGAGCCCAGGAGGGCCTTCAGGCCGCGCACCTGGATCGCCCCGGCACACACCTCGCCCAGCCACTCCACCAGCGCCTCGCCCGGCGGGAGTTCGGCGGCCAGTTCGTCGGCCCGGGCCGCCATGGCCTCGATCCGGTCCACGTACGCGGCCTCCAGCAGCGCCTGCCGGGTCGGGAAGTGCCGGTAGAGCGTGCCGGAGCCGACGCCCGCCCGCCTGGCGATGTCGTCCAGCGACGCGTTCTCCCCGTGCTCGGCGAAGGCCTCCGCCGCGACCTTCAGCAGCCGCTCATAGTTGCGCCGAGCGTCCGCGCGCATGGGCCTGGCCTGCGGCATCCACAAACTCCTCGCGAACCGGGGTCCCCTGAATCCTATCGGGACCCGGTCCGCCCGGTCAGCGCGCTTCCGGAGGTTCGTACCCGCCGCCGGCCGGGTCCGGTCCGAGGTCGCGGCGTACGGCACCGGTGCCCAGGCCGATCACGGCACGCGTCCGCATGGGGCCGTCGTCACGGCGGGACAGCACCGCGATCTCGGCCACGCGCGCGTGCAGTACGCCGAGCCGGGCGGCGCATTCGTCGGCGAGGACGCGCGGGGCGTGGGTACGGCCGAGCGAGAGGTGCGGGGTGAAACGCGGGAAGCGGTCCCTGCAGGACGGGAAGGGCTCCGCCAGCACGCGCCGGAGCTCCGTCCAGGGCGCGGCGCCGGCCGCCGCGGGATCGAGCCACACGGTGGAGTAGGACCGGTGGCGGAAGGAGCGGACCCCGCCGAGCCGGATGTCGAAGGGCTCGCACTCCGAGGCCGCGGCGGCCAGCAGCGGGAACGCCGCCGGGAAGTCCTCCTCCGGCACGAAGCCGAAGATCAGGTTCACATGGGGCGGCCAGCGGCGGATCTGCGGGTCGTGCTCGGCGCGGATGTCCTGGATGACGGGCCACAGTCCGGCCGGCGGCAGCCAGGCCACGGCGGTCCGGGGCGTCGGTGCCGACTCCAGGCGGCCGGGAGCGGCGGCCGGGCGGGGCGTCGGGGGGCGGGACATACCGCCATCATGACCCCCGCCCGCCGCCGGCCGCCGTACGTGAACTCCGGCGGGTGGCTCACCATCCCCGCAGCACGATCAGGCTCCTCACGCCACCGAAGCGCTCACGTCGACCCAAGCGTCGGAGAAGCGTTCAGCCGCGCGCTTGTGGTGGTGCTTGCACCGCTTGTGATGGTGCTTGCACTTGTGGTGTTTGTGACAGGGCTTCGAGCTGTGGTGCTTGTGCTCCGGCTTCGACTCCTCGTGCTTGTGGCCCGGCTTCGAGTGCGTCTCGATGTGCGGGGAGCCCCACGTGACCACCGCGGTGGCCTGCGCGGAAGCCACGGCGGAGACCTGGTGCGGACCGTCGTTGCCGTCGGCGAAGCCGACGCCGGCGCCCAGGGTGGACAGTCCCGCGACCACCGCCGCCACGAGTGCGGCGCGCTGAAACGTGCGCATGCTTGTGCCCTTTCTCATCAGAGTGTGATGGTGCTACTACTCAGCGTGAGGATAGATATGCAGATCGTAGTAATGTGAGATCTGAGGCCCGGGCACGCCGACTAGAACAGTGCGCTGTACGCGTTCAGCGCCGGCTGGCCACCGAGGTGGGCGTAGAGCACGGTGGAGTCCCTGCCGATCTCACCGCGGCGGACGAGATCGATGAGCCCGGCCATGGACTTGCCCTCGTACACCGGGTCGGTGACCATGCCCTCGGTCCGCGCGGCCAGCCGCATCGCCTCAAGGGTGGCCTCGTCGGGGATGCCGTACGTCCCCCCGTGGTACCGCTCGTCCAGCTCGATGTCCGCTTCGGTCAACTCGTCCTTCACACCGATGAGTTGGCCGGTGGCGTGAGCGATGCGGGTGATCTGCCCACGGGTGGCGGCCGGTTCGGCCGACGCGTCGACGCCGATCACCCGGCGCCGCCGTCCACCCGCCTCCTCCAGTGCCCGGAACCCGGCGACCATGCCCGCCTGCGTGGACCCGGTCACCGAGCACACGACCACGGTGTCGAAGAACACGCCCGACTCTCGCTCCTGAGCGGCGACTTCATGGGCCCAGCTTGCGAAGCCGAGGCCGCCGAGCGGGTGGTCGGAGGCGCCGGCCGGGATGGCGTACGGCTTACCGCCCGCCGCCTCGACGTCCCTGAGCGCCTGCTCCCAGCTCTCCTTGAACCCGATGCCGAACCCGGCCCGCACCAGCCGCACCTCGGCCCCGGCGAGCCGGCTGATCAGGATGTTGCCGACCTTGTCGTACACGGAGTCCGGCCACTCGACCCAACTCTCCTGGATCAGCACACACTTGAGCCCGGCGCGGGCGGCGACGGCCGCGACCTGACGGGTGTGGTTGGACTGCACGCCGCCGATCGACACCAGCGTGTCGCAGCCCTGGGCGAGCGCGTCGGCGACCAGGTACTCCAGCTTGCGGGTCTTGTTCCCGCCGTAGGCGATCCCGGAGTTGCAGTCCTCCCGCTTGGCCCAGAGGGAGGCGCCGCCGAGATGGGCGGTCAGGCGCTGCAGGGGGTGCACCGGGGAGGGGCCGAAGAGAAGGGGGTAGCGGGCGTAGGACGACAGGGACACGGGACCTCCAGTGGCGGAAGACGGGGTCAGTCGGGGTCGGCCAGGTCGGTGAGCGTGCGCCAGATCTCCTCCGTGACCCGGACCGCGCCGTCCACGTCACCGCCGGCGCAGGCCTCGATCAGCCGCTCGTGCAGTCCGGCGGAGCGGCACGAGCCGCCCTCGCCGAAGCGCTGCCGCTCCAGGCGGCGGATGAGCGGGGTGTAGCGGGCGACGGTGGCGGCGGCCGCACGGTTGCCGGCCGCCCGGACCAGCACGTCGTGCAGGTCGTCGTCGGCGCGCAGGGCCTCGTCCACGTCGCCGGAGCGCACGGCGGCGGCGAACCGGTCGTTCGCCGCGCGCATCTCCGCGACGTCCGCCGGCCGCAGCCGGGGTACGGCGACCCGGGTGACCAGCTCGTGCATGGCACCGACCACGGCCGCCGCGTCCCGTACGTCGGCGGCGACCAGCGGGGTGACCCGGGTGTAGCTCTGCGGCTTGCTCTCCAGCAGCCCCTCGTCCGCCAGCCGCGAGAAGGCCTCACGCACCGGCGCCCGGGACAGCCCCAGCCGCTCGGCCAGGTCGGCGTCGCGCACCACCGCGCCGGGTTCGATCTCCCCGGCCACGATGGCGTCCCGGATCGCGGCGTAGGCACGGTCCCGCAGCAGGGTGCGGGGAACGGGTCGTAGGGCCTGCATGGACTGAAATGTTAGATGTCAGTCAGGCGCGCGGACAAGGATGTGGCCCGCACCCCCCGTAGAAGTGCGGGCCACGCTCAGGGCCGGACGCCGCTCAGTTCTGCCACGGCCAGCGGCTGTCGTCGGCCGCCTCGAGCAGTGACACCATGCGGAAGGCAGCATCCGAGAGGCCGCCGAACACATGCCGGTTTCCGCTTCCCGACGGTCCGTGGCCCGCCCGGTACCCCTCCAGGTTCCAGGTGTAGACGGGCACATGGGCCGGGATCCGGGCGGTCGGGTCGCCGTGCCGGTTCGGCGCGTACTGCTCGTCGGTGACGATCAGCACCCGGTCGTGCTTCCTGTAGTGCCGGCGCACCGCGTCGGTGGTGTCGGTGCCGCCCAGGTCGCCGAAGCGCTCCAGGATCTTCAGCACCGACTCGCCCTTGCGGAACGTCACCTTGTCGCTGGTCGTACCGAACTGGACGAGGTCGGCGTCGGCCGCCCGCAGCGCGAGCGCAGTGCCGAAGATCGCCGCCGCATCCGCCCGGGTGAGCTCCGAGCGGTCGCGCGACTGGGCCCAGAACATCGAGCCCGACCGGTCGACCAGGACCAGCGTCCGGCCCGGCAGCGCGGGCACGTTGGCCAGCGAGTGGCCGAGCGCCTGCTCCAGCGACCAGGACCAGCGCAGCGACGGCGCGTGCCGGTGGGCGGCGAGGTAGCGGAACGGGAACTGCCGCGAGCGCACCACCTGCTCCGGGTCGCTGATCTTCGCCGCCACGCGGGCCGCGACCTCGTCGGACACCCCGGCCTCGTCGAAGTTGCGCAGGTTGCGCACGAGCGCCATCGCACCCATCGACGGGATCACGGCCTCCCAGGCCGCCTTGTCCATGGGGCCCTGGAGCCAGCCGGCCAGCGCCTCCCAGGTGATGCCGGCCGCCGCGAGCCGTTCGGCGCCGCCGGGCGCGGTGACGACCGCCCGCCGGTCCCGCACCGGCAGTGCCATCAGTTCGCGGTGCGCGGTGAGCACCGGCAGGGACGCGGGCGGCACAGCGGTGTCCGGGTGGTGCCGGCGGTCGAGCGCGTACTGGAACAGCTCGCCCTGCCACGGCTTGTCCGGGTCCGGTGCCGCGTGCACCAGGTTGAGGATGTCGCCGAAGCGGTAGCCCTTGGACGCGGTGTCGTACTTCAGCAGCGACTTGGCGTGGTACAGCCGTCGTACGGCGTCGGCGACGCCGCGCTTGACGGGCTTGGGCAC
The DNA here is from genome assembly GCF_053611725.1 of Streptomyces sp. NPDC054783. Classification (NCBI taxonomy): domain Bacteria; kingdom Bacillati; phylum Actinomycetota; class Actinomycetes; order Kitasatosporales; family Streptomycetaceae; genus Streptomyces; species Streptomyces sp. NPDC054783. Next base: position 130,819 of record NZ_JBSHAY010000024.1, read on the forward strand.
GGCGCGGCCGTACGCCGACGTCCAGTACGCGAGCAACTCGCCGGGCTCGTCCGGGCGCTGGAGTACGGAGTCCACGACCTGCCGGTTCGACGGGCCGTCGGTCGCGCCGGCCGTCAGACGTGCGTGCACGTACTCGGCGGCGCCCACCAGCGACGCCGTCCGCATGTGGCCCTCACCGCGCAGCCAGCCGAGCAGGCCGGCGGTCCAGTCCGGGTCGCTGACGGCGAGGTCGCGCACGAGCCGGGCGAACCGGTCGTCGCGGTCTCGGGCATTCTCGTAGAATGTGCTCCCGAGGAAGTGGGACACCGCCAGCAGAAAGAGCTCCGAACGCGCGTCCCGTTCCTGGCCCCGGCCGCCCTCATACGTGTGCACGTTCCGGCCGGTGGTGACGACGGGCGAGGTCGGCAGCGCCTTGGCGGCACGCGTGTTGAATCGCGCCATGGTGAATTCCCCCGAATTCATTGCGGTTTCGGAGGGAGGCGCAGCAACTGGAGGGTGTCCGAGTTCAGAGGTCGGCGACGGTCACATAACCCGGCGCGTCTTCCACTTCCGCCACACCGACACAAGTCGATGACGGGATTCGAACCCGCAACATACCGGGTCCCGAAGTATCCGCTGCCTGCGCACCGGACATCCACCACGAGCTGCGCCTCCCGAGATCAGGTCGGCTGCGGCTGTTGTTTCATTCCTGGGAAGGGAAGTAGCCGCTGCCCTCGCACCGGGAGGTGCGTGACGTTGTGATCTCACTGTAGGAGGCGCAGCACCGGACGTGCGAGCGAATTAATCTCCGCTTCCGCCGTTACCGCTTCTGCCGCTTCCACGGCCCCGTGATCGCGAGCATGATGCCGGGCGTCTGGATGTTGGCGAACAGGGTCCGGCCGTCGGGCGAGAAGGTGACGCCGGTGAACTCGCTGTACTCCGGCTCCGCTTCGGTGCCGATGTTGAGCTCGTTACGCGCGATCGGGTAGGTGCGGCCGCTCTCGGTGGCGCCGAACAGGTGCTGGACGCCCTCGCCGTCCTCGGCGATGACCAGGCCGCCGTACGGGGACACGGTGATGTTGTCGGGGCCGTCGAAGGCGCCGTCCCTGCCCGGGTCCGGGTTCACGCCGAGCAGGACCTTGAGCGTCAGGGTGCGGCGCCGCGGGTCGTAGAACCAGACCTGACCGTCGTGCTGGACCGGGCTCTCCGCGCGGGCGTAGGAGGAGACGATGTAGGCGCCGCCGTCGCCCCACCACATGCCCTCCAGCTTGCGGGCGCGGGTGACCTGGCCGTCGGTGAACTGCTTGCGCACCGACACGGTCTTCGCGTCGCGGTCGGGGACGTCCACCCAGTCGACGCCGTAGACGGTGCCGATCCTCGTGGCGCGGGACAGGTCGTCCACGAACTTGCCGCCGGAGTCGAAGCACCTGAAGGCCTGGAGCCGGCCCGCGTCGTCGGCGAGGGTGCGCAGCTTGCCGCGGCCGTGGCTGAAGCCCTCCGGCGGGGTCCAGCGGTAGAACAGGCCGTTGGGGCCGGCCGCGTCCTCGGTCAGGAAGAGGTGGCCGCGCCTGGGGTCGACGACGACGGCCTCGTGGGCGTAGCGGCCGAGGGCCTTGACCGGCTTGGGGTCGCGATTGGCCCGGCGGTCCTCCGGGTCGACCTCGAAGACATAGCCGTGGTCCTTGGTGAAGCCGTATCTCCCGGCCTTGTCCTCGGTCTCCTCGCAGGTCAGCCAGGTGCCCCACGGAGTGCTGCCGCCCGCGCAGTTGGTGGCGGTGCCCGCGATGCCGACCCACTCGGCGACCTCGCCGCCGCGGCGGACCTCGACGACGGTGCAGCCCCCGGCCGCCGCCGGGTCGTAGACGAGCCCCTCGGTCAGCGGCACCGGGTGCGGCCACTGGGCGCGGGCGCCGGCGAGCTCGTGGTTGTTGACGAGGAGGGTCGTGCCGCGGGGGCCATCGAAGGTGGCGGTGCCGTCGTGGTTGGACGGGGTGAACTCGCCGGACTCCAGCTTCGTCCTGCCGCTGTAGGTGATGATCTTGTACGTGAAGCCCGCGGGCAGGGCCAGGATGCCGTTCGGGTCGGAGATCAGCGGGCCGTAGCCGACGCCGTGGTGGCCCTCGTGCGCGGACTCCGTCCCGGTGCTGTCGATGTCGGTCGCGGCGAGGGCGTTCGGCGCGGTGGAGAGCACGCCGACGCTGCCCGCCAGGGCGACCCCGGCACCGGTGATCGCGGATTTTCTGGCGAAGTCCCTGCGGGTGAGCGACATGGTGTGTCTCCTGAGACGGTCGGAGTGCCGTGGAGGATGGCGGACCTCGGTTCGGCGCACACGCTCCCGCCACACCTTGAACGGGGGTTGAACAACGGACTACTTCAGAGGCCTTTGTTCAAGAATCCGTATGCGCCATCCCATGACCGGCTCAAGGACACCTTTCAAGCCCCGTGCTGCGACCGCGCCTTGAACGCCGCCTTCCGCGCCTCCTTCGCCACCTTCTTGTCCGGGTGCAGCCGCCCCATCGCCTCCAGCACGTCGGCCGTGGCCGGGTGCTCCACCCGCCAGGCCGCGGAGAAGAACCCGCTGTGCTGCGCGGCCAGCCCCTCCACCAGCGCCTGCAGCTCCTCGGAGTTGCCCTCGGCCGCCAGCTGCGCGGCCACCGTGTCGATGGTCAGCCAGAACACCAGTTCCTCGGACGGCGCCGGCACCCCCGCCGCACCGCGTTCGCTGAGCCACACCCGGGCCAGGCCGCCCAGTTCCGGATCGTCCAGCACCTCCCGCAGCGCCGGCTCGGCCTCGGTGCCGACCAGGGACAGGGCCTGCTGGCAGCGCAGCCGGCGCAGCGGCGCGCCCGGGTCCACACCCCGCGCCGCCGCCAGCAACTCCCGTGCCGCGGCGAGTGGTTCACGGCGCGCGAGCCACTGCTCGGTCTCGGCCTGGGCGGCCGCCTGGCCGAACACGGCCGTGGCGTCGAGCAGCGCGTCCGCACCCTTGTCGGCGAGGTCCCCGACGGCCGGCGCCCGGAACCCGGCCTCCAGCAGCCGGGCCCGCAGCCCGTACGCACCGAGCGGGGTGAGCCGGACCATGCCGTACCGGGTGACGTCGGTGTCGTCCAGCGACGCCGCGGACTCCTCCCCGGCGTCGGCCATCAACGCCTCGTCCACCGGCTGGTACTCCACGAGCCCGACGGGCTCCAGCACCCGGAACTGGTCGTCGAGCCGCATCATCGCGTCGGAGACCTGCTCCAGGACGTCGTTGGTGGGCTCGCCCATGCCGTCGGGGACGATCACGGAGGCGGCGAGGGCGGGCAGCGGGACCGCGTCCCCGCCGGGTCCGTCCTCACTCACCGTCAGCAGATAGAGGTTGCCGAGGACGCCGTCCAGGAACTCCGCCTCGGCCTCGGGATCCCAGTCGAGTGACGAGAAATCGATCTCGCCGCCCTCGTCCAGGGCGTCGACCAGGTCGTCCAGGTCGGGGACGCTCGCGTCGGCGATGACGGTCTCCAGCGCGCTGAGCCACACGGCGAGCACATCGGCCGGGGCGCCCCCGGTGAGCAGGTTCAGCTCCTCGCCGGCCCGGACCGTCCCGGCCTCCTCGTCCACGATCTCGACCAGTCCGGCGTCCACGGCGACCCGCCAGGCCTCGCTTGCGTACGCGGCGGCGTCGTCGTCGCTCAGTCCGAGCAGTTCGGCGGCGGCCGGAAGCTGCTCCTCGACCAGTCCGCCACCGGCGTCCACGCGGGTGTCGGGCCCGGCCCAGCGGGCGAGGCGGGCGGCGCGGGAGAGCAGCGGAGTGGACAGCGCGGCGTGTGCCAGCTCCGCTTCGGGGCGCAGCCGTACGGGCGGCAGGGGGGAGCTGTCTGACATCGGCTGGTTCTCCTCGGACCGTGAACGGGCTCAGCCGCTCAGCCTAGACGGATTTCCACCCATGCCGCCCGGTTCATCTCTGCGTCAGCAGTCGTACATGGCCGAAACCTTGACAACTCCCGTCGCCAGGCAGGAGATTGACGCGCGTAGAAGCTGGGGGGACAACTGTTCACTCGGCTCTACGCGTGTCACGGAGGGCTACGACCCCCACACGCTCCCGTTCCACCCTTGTCCCGGCACTTTGTCATGTCCCTGGAGGGATCCCTTGCCGAGCAGGTCTTCCGCGCGCCTCGCCGCGCTCACCGTCGCCGCCGTCTGCAGCGCGGCGTCCGCCGTCGTCCTCACCTCTCCCGCGCACGCCGACTCGGTGCGTATCCACGACATTCAGGGCACCACCCGAATATCGCCGTTCGCGGGCCAGAAGGTGACGGACGTGCCCGGCATCGTCACGGCCACGCGCGCATACGGCTCCTCCAGAGGTTTCTGGATCGAGGATCCGAACCCGGACGACGATCCGGCCACCAGCGAGGGTGTCTTCGTCTTCACCGGCTCCACGCCGAAGGTCGCGGCCGGCGACTCGGTGACGGTGACCGGCACGGTCTCCGAGTACGTCCCGGGCGGCACCTCCTCCGGCAACCAGTCGGTCACGGAGATCACCAAGCCGACGATCACGACGGTCTCCACCGGCAACACGGTCCCGGCGCCGGTCGTGATCGACGAGGACTCGGTGCCGGACGAGTACGCGCCGGAGGGCGACACCGCGGCCGGCGGCTCGATCAACGGCCTCACCCTGGACCCGTCGGCGTACGCCCTGGACTACTACGAGTCCCTGGAGGGCATGAACGTCCAGGTCGAGGACACCCGCGTGGTCACCGCCACCGACCCCTACAGCGAGCTGTGGGTCACGGTGAAGCCGTGGGAGCACCCGAGCCGTCGCGGCGGCACGGTCTACGGCTCCTACGACGGGCAGAACACCGGCCGGCTGCAGATCCAGTCGCTGGGCTCGACCGCCGACTTCCCGAAGGCGAACGTCGGCGACACCCTGGAGGGCGCCACCACCGGCCCGCTGGACTTCAACCAGTTCGGCGGCTACACGCTGGTGGCGAGCAAGCTCGGCACCCTGCAGAGCGGCGGCCTGGAGCGCGAGACCACGCGGAAGCAGTCGAGCCGCGAGCTGGCGGTGGCCACCTACAACGTCGAGAACCTCGACCCGTCGGACAACACGTTCGACCAGCACGCCGCCGCGATCGTGAACAACCTGCAGTCGCCGGACATCGTGTCCCTGGAGGAGATCCAGGACAACGACGGCGCCACGGACGACGGCACGGTCGACGCGAGTGTCACCGTGAACAAACTGATCGACGCGATCGTCGCGGCGGGCGGCCCGAAGTACGACTGGCGCTCGATCAACCCGGTCAACGACCAGGACGGCGGCCAGCCGGGCGGCAACATCCGCCAGGTGTTCCTGTTCAACCCGGAGCGGGTGTCCTTCGTGGACCGCGCGGGCGGCGACTCCACCACGCCGGTCGGCGTCACCGAGGAGAACGGCAAGGCCGAACTGACGGCCTCCCCCGGCCGCATCGACCCGGCGAACGCCGCCTGGAAGGACAGCCGCAAGCCGCTGGCCGGCCAGTTCGTCTTCCACGGCAAGACGGTCTTCGTGATCGCCAACCACCTGATCTCCAAGGGCGGCGACCAGGGCCTGACCTCGCAGTACCAGCCGCCGACCCGCAGCTCGGAGATCCAGCGCCACGCGCAGGCCACCGCGGTGAACGCGTTCGTCAAGGACATCCTGAAGGTCCAGAAGAACGCGAACGTCATCGCGCTCGGCGACATGAACGACTTCGAGTTCTCCGACACCGCGAAGATCCTCGAGGGTGACGGCGAGCTGTGGTCGGCGATCAAGTCGCTGCCGAGGAGCGAGCGTTACACCTACGACTACCAGGGCAACGAGCAGGTCCTGGACCAGATCCTGATCAGCCCGGCGGTCCGGCGCGGTTGCGACTTCGAGTACGACAGCGTGCACATCAACGCCGAGTTCAACGACCAGATCAGCGACCACGACCCGCAGGTGCTGCGCTTCCGGCCCTGACCGGGATGGTCACGCCTGGCTGAACACCTCGTTCAGCCAGGCCTGCCACGCGCCCTCGTTCGCCTCGGCGTCGGCGTCGGGCGCGAAGTCGTGGATGCTGATGCCGAGGGGGGCGCCCCAGTGGCCGCGCCCGAAGAAGCGAATGAGCGCGTTGTCGGTGCGCAGCCCGATGAAGTACGGGTTGCGGTAGTCGAGTACGGCGTCGAGGGTCCGCCCGCCGGGTCCGCGCACGCCGACCTTCGTGCCCGCCGCCGTGTCGTCCGTCAGACCGAGGGCGTGCCCGACGGCGGCGAGCGCCCTCGGGGTCTGCGAGGCGGCGGGGCCCTGCAGTTGGGCGAAGGTGACCGGCCGGGGCGCGAAGTGCGTCAGGTACTCGCACAGGGTGTGCAGATAGAAGTTGGTGTGCTTGCTCGCGCCGTCGTACTGGTTGTTCCAGTCGTCGGTGAAGATCCCGCTGTGGACATAGCGCACCCACGCGCGGCGCCCCTCGTCGCGCGGCTCGATGGTGTAGTCGAGCTGGTTGACGGTCTGGATCGGGAAGCCGACGTCCTCGCTGCGGTTGGTGTAGCGGTGGGGCGGGTCCCAGGCGGTGACGGTGGACCCGAAGGGCCCCTTGCCGCCCTCCCTGGGCTCGGGCGGGTCCATGGGCCACAGATAGCCGCCGGTACCCGTGGTGACGGCATCCCAGACCTTCTCGGGCGGGGCGTCGACCTCGAACTCGCGGACGATCTCGAATTCCTCGGACATGGCGGGGCTCTTTCTCACTGGTCCAGTGCGGGGGCGGGCTGCTGTTCCTTGACCGAGGGATGCAGGGCGACGACGATCCGGTGGTCCCTGCCGCCCTCGGCATCCGGGGCGTCGTACTTGCGGATCAAGGCGCTCACGCCCGCCGTCAGCTCCTGCACGAAGGCCGCGCGGTCGGCGGCGGAGGCGAACCGGACCTGGCCGTCGAGGGCATAGGTCGCCAGCCGCTTCCTGGCCATGGCGGCGCCGGTGATCAGCGCGCCGACGTCGCGCACCAGGCGGGCGCCGAGTGCGAGCAGCCAGTGCGCGGAGAGCTGGTCGCGGAAGCGGTCCGGGTCCGGCTGCACGGCGGGCAGGGCGGCCGGCGAGATGACGTACGACGCGGCGGTGGCGCGCATCAGCCGCTCGGTGACATTGCCCTTGCGGCGCTCTCCGGCCAGCTCGACCAGGCCGTGCCGCTCCAGCGTCTTGAGGTGGTAGTTCACCTTCTGCCGGGGCAGTCCGACCTTGCCGGCCAGCATCGCCGCCGACGCCGGCTCGGCGGCCAGCTCGGCGAGCAGCCGGGCCCGGATGGGGTCCAGCGACACGGCCGCCGCCTCGGGGTCCTCGATCACGGTCACGTCCAGCATGCGTCCACCCTCGCACCGAAAACTTATTTTGTCCAGGCGGCCCAAGTTTTCGGCGCGAGGGTGACGCGACGCCCTCCCGTGCGGACCGGTTCGGTCAGTGGTGGTGGCGCTGCCTGCGCCAGGCGATGCCGGCCGCCACCGCGGCGGCGCCCAGCACCCCCACGGCGAGGACCGGTCCCGGATGACGCATGCCCGCGCGCAGCGAGCCGCGCAGCGGCTGCGGGACGGCGCCCTCGACGGCATGCCCCGCACGTCCGGCCCGCCCCTGCACCGCATGCCCGGCCCGGGCCGCCCGCCCCTGCGCCGTATGCCCGGCCTGCGCGGCCCGCCCCTGCAGCGCGTGCCCCATCTCGGAGGCCTTGCCCTGCATGGCGTGACCGGCCTGGGCCGCCCGGCCCTGGACGGCATGACCGGCCTTGGCGGCCCTGTCCTGCATGCCGTGACCGGCGTGGGCGGCGCTCACCCGCAGCTGCACGGTCATGGCGCCGGCCTTGTCCCTCAGGTCGGCGGCCCGCACCCGGGCCCGATCCTTCACATCGGCCTTGCCGACCAACTGGGCGACGGTGTCACCGAGTTGGTGCCTGGCGTGCTCGATCTGCTGCCGCAGCTCGTCGGGGCCCTTGGCGCCCGAGCGGTGCGGGATCCTGTGCCTCATCGGTGTGCCCTTTCCCTGATCTCGTCGACGTCCGCCCGGACGCTGCCGAGCGTCTTGCCTGAGGCGGGCGCGTGATCCGTCCTGGCGCCGCGCACGGCGGGGAGGGGACGTGGCAGGTGGTGTCCGCCCACAGCGGCCGGCGAAAACGCGGAGCGCCCGTCGAAGGACAGTGCTCCGGACCGAGGACGGACACCAACCGGCGCGGCACCGACTCACAGACCACCGTAGGCGCGACCCCGGCCACGACGCACCCGCACGGGCCGCCACAGCCATCCGCACGTACGCACCCACAGGTCCGGGTACCCGGCCCGCGGCCCCTCAGCCCCGCTCGGCGCCCCCGTTCCCGAGCCCGCCCAGCCGCGCGAGCTGGCTCTGGAACCAGTCCAGTCGAGCCTGCAACAGCGCGGCCTCCGCGACGAGTTCGGGCACGCCCAGCTCTGCGCCGTGCGCCAACTCGGCGGACGGGAGTGCCGTACCGCCGCCCTGCGCCACGACCCGCAGCCCCTGCCCGGCCAGCCGGGCGAAGCCGGCGAGCGAGACGGACGTACGGCCGTGCACACAGCCGCCGCAGACGGGGGCGAGGGCCCGCCAGCCGGGTCTGCCCCAGCCGGCGTCGGCGACCGCGACGGCTGCGGCGCCGCAGGAGCACGGTCCGGCGGTGGCCGTGCGCACCCGCTGCCGGGCGTAGCGGAAGCCACGCTCGAAGCGGATGTACGCGCCGAGCACGGAGACCTCCAGCAGCAGGGCGGTCCGGTGCTCGGCGGTGCACAGCATGGCCTCGGCGGCACCGCGGTCGTGGACGCAGTGGAAGCCGCAGTCGCACAGCCGGGCCGGCGGGCGGTGCCGGCGGCCGTAGACGCAGGAGGCGTCGTCGAGCGCGGCGTACGGCAGCGCGCCGCCGAGCGAGACACCGGTGAACCCGGCCCGGGTGCCGTCCTGGGACAGCACCGGGTGGGCGATCTTGTATCCGGTCGGCGGCTCCGTCGGGCGTTCCGCGGGGAGCCGGAGCCTCATCGGTCGGCCGGGGCCTCTTCGCGGGCCGGCTCGGCCGGTTCGGCCGGTTCGATGCGGGCGGTCTCCTCGGCGAGCGGGGTCTGCTCCTCGTCGACGAGCGGCCGCTCCTCGGCGACTCCCGTGGCCAGTGCCTTGCCGAGCTTCATGGTGCCTCCCATGACGAACGTCGGTGACCCTCCGGCCATAGTGACCCATGAGGGGCCGAGTTGGACACAGGACCTTCGGCCGCCACCCCCACACATCAGCAATGCTTACCCATACCGTGTAGCAGAATTAAGTAGAGCTTCACCAAGGGCCCGCCGACACTACCCCTATGACGACCTCGAGCACCACCGCCCGCCCCTTCGGCCGCACGCTCTGCGCGATGATCACGCCCTTCACCGAGGAAGGCGCCCTCGACCTGGACGGTGCCCGGAAGCTGGCCGCGTGGCTGGTGGCCGAGGGCTGCGACGGCCTGGTGCTGAGCGGCACCACGGGCGAGTCGCCCACCACCACGGACGCGGAGAAGGCGGAGCTGGTCACGGCCGTGCGGGAGGCGGTCGGCGAGGAGGTGTCCCTGGTCGCGGGCGTGGGCAGCGCCGACACCCGGCACACCGTAGAGCTGGCCCTGGCGGCCGGGGAGGCGGGCGCCGACGGCGTGCTGGTGGTGACGCCGTACTACAGCAGGCCGCCGCAGGAGGCGGTGGAGGCGCACTTCCGCGCGGTCGCCGACGCGAGCGAGCTGCCCGTGATGCTGTACGACATCCCCGGCCGCACCGGCACCAGGATCGAGCCGGAGACGGTGATCCGCCTCGCCGCGCACCCGCGGATCGTGGCCGTCAAGGACTGCTCCTACGACTTCCTCGGCACCCAGAAGGTGCTGGCCCGCACGGACCTGGCGTACTACGCGGGCTGCGACGAGCATGTGCTGGCGCTGTACGCGGTCGGCGCGGCCGGCTGTGTGAGCACGGTCGCCAACGCCGTACCCGGCCGGATCGCCGCGATCCTCGACGCCTTCGACGCGGGCGACACCGCCCGGGCGACCGAACTCCAGCTGCGCGCCACGCCGTTGATCGAGGCGATGATGGGCGCGGGCCTGCCCGGCACGGTCACCGCCAAGGCCCTCCTCACCCGCCTCGGCCTGCCCTCGGGCCCGGTACGCGCCCCACTCCTGCCCGCCGACCGGGAGGCGGCCGACGCGCTGCTGGCGCACCACGAGCAGCTGACGACGGCCTGACCAGCGGCCGGCGAACCGGCTGCCGGTCCTGCTCGCCGCAGCCGGCTTCCGGCTCCTGAAAGCCGCCGAGCGGAACGGCCTCCGCCCTGCCGATCGTGACCACCACCAGCCGGGGCCGGCACCGCTCCACGTCCGGGCCCCGCTCCCAGGCGCGCAGCTCGGTGACGGTCACCTCCCGCCGCGGCCACTACAGCGGCCGCCGACTGATCTGCTGCCGGTACGGGATCGCCGGACGTACGCCCTCGAGTCGCCGATCCGCTGCCACCGTCCGGCCACCTTGACCAGCGCGTTCTGCGGCAGCTCCCCGGCGGCGAGCCGGGCGCCGCCGGTCGGCAGGACGGCGGTCCTCGGCGCGCGGACTGCCTGTGCGGCCCCGCCGCCCGTCATGCCTTCCGACCGGGAGAAAATTCCGGCGGCCGGTCGGTTGTCCTGCCGTACGGTGTCCCAGTGAGCCGCCCCCTGCTGTTCCTTGACGTCGACGGGCCTCTCAATCCGTACGCGGCCAAGCCGGAACGCCGGCCCGAGGGTTGTACGACGATCCGGGTGCCCCTGCTCGCCCGGCGCCCGCTGCGGGTCTGGCTGAATCCGGACCACGGCCCGGCCCTGCTCCGGCTCGGCTACGACCTGTGCTGGGCGACGAGCTGGATGGCCGAGGCCAACGTCTGGATCGCCCCGGTCCTCGGGCTGCCGCAGCTGCCGTACGTCGACTTCGGTACGGGTCTGTTCGCCGAGCGGCCCGACGGCGTGCACTGGAAGACGGAGGCGATCGTGGCGTACGCCGCGGGCCGTCCCTTCGCCTGGGTGGACGACGAGCAGGGCGCGGCGGACACCGCGTATGTGACGGCACATCACACAAGCGCCGCCCTGCTCCGGCACGTCGATCCGCGCGTCGGACTGCGGGAGACGGACTTCACGGCACTGAGGCGGTTCGCGGCCGGGCTGCCGGCATGACCGGGCGCCCGTCACCACACGTGTGAAGGGCGCCCGGAGGTGGGTCCGGCTTCGGCGAGGCCGAGTTGACGCAGCATGCCGAGTTCGTCGCTGCTGCCCCAGCGCTCGACGAGCTTGCCGTCACCGTCGAAGCGGCTGATCTGCATGCCTCGGTAGCTCACCTTCCTGCCGGTCGGCCGATGCCCCATCAGCGGTCCCAGATGCGTCCCGCTGACGGTGTAGGCGAAGGCCACCTCCTCGTCGGTGGCCACCAGGTGGTCCACCACGATCCGCAGGTCGGGAAAGGCCGTGCGCAGCTCGCCGAACATGGCCTTGTACCCCTCGGGCCCCGGCACCTGTCCCGGCGCTGGGTCATGGTCGACCGAGCCGGGCGCGACGATCTCCTCGAGAGCGTCGAGATCGCCGGTGACGACGGCCTCGCCGAAAGCGGTCTGTGCGGCGACGTTCGTTTGCTGGGACATGGATGCTCCTCGGGTGCGTGCCGACCACCGGCCCGTCCGCCGGCCGCGAGATCCACGCACCTGTGCCCTAGTGCGACCGTACATCGGGCCCACGCCCACGGCATGTGCTCGCCGTCCCGTGTGGGTCGACGGCGTACGGGATGGGAGCGGGGTGAGTGGTGGGTACGAGGGATAGCCTCAGCACCTGGTCTCAGGATTCGCGGGCACCGTGCGGTCCGTCTGCACACCAACGGACACGAGTATCGGCCGGTCAAACGTAGGGGCGGGGTGGATGAGCGTAAGTGTGGAGCGCGAGCGCTGGGAGCTGCGGGCCGGAAGCGGCGTGGGGCCGCTGCGGTACGGGATGTCTCCGGCAGAGGTCGCCGAGGCACTGCTGGTCTCCGAGCCGGAGGCACGGGTTGGCGGCCCGTACGGGCAGGAAGACTTCCCGGGCGGCCTGATGGCGTTTTACGACACGGGCAAGCTTGCATGCGTCGCCCTGGATGCAGTCGCCGGTCCGCAGGTCTTCCTGGCAAACTTCCCGCTGGCAGGCAGCGATCCGGCGCAGGGCCACCAGTTCCTCCTGGACCACGCCGCCGAGCACGGGAACTGGGTGCTCTTTACCCCTGACGCATCGCTCTCCTTGACGGGACTGTAAATCGTTCGGTGTAACTCCCGATCATGGAAGATGCATCGATGACCAGTGAGAACGTGGCCAAGGACGAGGGTGTCGAGTCCGCAGC